>WFZC01000202.1 GCA_015489765.1 Desulfobulbaceae bacterium | reverse complement strand
GGGATGACGCTCTGAATTGCCTGCAACTGGGTCATTCCGGCAGGTTGTTGGCCGGAATCCATTTAATTAGCAGTAACTTACCATCAGTTATTGAGAAGTTACAAAAAACATGCGTAACCTTATTTTCGGATAAACCAGCATGGCTGGACCAGATTGGCCAACCACAACAAACCATGAAAATCTCCGACTCCGGCATGGGCAGCCATGTCCTCCGTGGGTCATTTTGTTCTTGTAGCACCGCTCTGCGGTGCTACACATTATTCGGCGCTCTGCGCCATTTTCGGATAAACCAGCATGCCTTGGCGGCACAACAAACAATGAAAATCAACAGGTTACGCTAAAAAAAACTGCGTAACCTTATTTTCGGATAAAAATGTAAGTTTTCTCACCCCCGCCCGACTCATTACCAAACCGATTCATTATCGGCATGTTCCGGGCGGATACAATATGAACCCGGAACAGACAAGGCAGGAAACCATCTTTTCTTTCAACCAAGGGAGTCCATTATGCAGAAACATGTAATTGCCGGATGTCTGAGCGCTCTTCTGATGTTTGCCATCACCTCCATTGCCCTTGCCGGTGATATGCCGGGGCCGGAAGCAACCGCTGTCTGGAAGTACATCACCAAGGTATCACCCTATACCGAATGGTCCTATTGGCCCGACCATCAGGGTATGCAGAAAGGGCGGGCACCCCATGGCCCGTTCCACAAGGTTTTTGTCAACAAAAAAGCCCTGAATTCAGCCAAACCTCCGGTTCAGTACGGCTCTATGATCGTTAAAGAAAACTACAACCCCAAAAAAGAGCTGAAAATTATCACGGTCATGTACAAGGTAAAGGGATACAACCCCAAGGATGGTGACTGGTTCTGGGTCAAATACGGCGCCGATGGCACGGCCATGAAGGCCGGCAAGCCAAAGGGATGTATCGGCTGTCACGGAACCAGGGCCGCCAATGACTTTGTCGTGGTACACGAATTTAAATAATTCGCCCACGGCCTGATGCTCAAGTTCATTCTTACTTTTCATCCTGTCCTGCAGGCCGGCGCCACCCTGCTTGCTCTCCATGTCCTGCTGCTTGGGGCCGCCCGTTTCCGGCGGCTCCACCTGCGGCAGAAAACCATGTTCCAATGGAAGCGCCATGTAATCCTTGGCACCATTGCCCTGCTGTGCTGGGCTGTCGGTCTTGTCCTTGGCCTGGTTCTTGTCAGGATTTACTGGCATGGATTTCTGATCACGGGTGCACATGGTGGTCGTGGGATCCTGCTCCTGCCCCTGATTCTCTTTGGCCTGTTCAGTGGCAGACGGATGCATATCCATAAAAAACAACGCACTGTTCTCCCCCTTATCCATGGAATCACCAACCTGTTTCTTCTTGTCATGGCGTTGTTACAGGCCGTCAGCGGCTGGCAGGTATATAAGGAGTTTGTTCTCGGATAACCCTGTTCAGAAAAATTTTCCGGGTGCACCCCGGCGGTTCATGATATGCTATAAAAAATTATGAAAATAAAGGGGTGCGATGACAACAGGTAAGGGAAAAAAATCAGATCCGATTACCTGGCTGGAAAAATATGGCGATACCCTGTACCGGTTTGCCCGGGCACGGGTAAGGGACTCTTTTACCGCTGAAGATCTCGTCCAGGAGACCCTGCTTGCCGCCTACCGGTCCCGCAAAAATTTTTCCGGAAGATCAACGCTCAAGACCTGGCTGATCGGTATTCTCCGGCACAAGATCGTCGATTATTACAGGAAACAGAAACATGAACAGGTGGAAGAAAATCCGGATGATTTTGTGTACGGTTCCGACGACATGTTTGACGCAAGGGAAAAATGGAAGGTCAAACCCGGTGCCTGGGGCAAGGATCCGGAAAATGAATACGAGCGCAAAGAACTTATGACCATGATTCATGCCTGTCTGGATGAGATGCCCAACAAAATGTCTCAGGCCATTACCCTGCGCGAGTTACAGGGCGTCAGCACAAATGAACTGTGCGAACTCTTCCAGACAGGGAAAAATAACTGCTGGGTCATCCTCTACCGGGCCAGGATGCTTCTCCGGCGCTGCCTGGAAATAAACTGGTTTCAAGGACAGAAATAGGACATCCCGTTATGCGGCACTGGATTTTCAGTTGCAAGAAAATATCTCTTCTCATCTCCGAGTCCATGGATTGGAAACTGCCGCTCTACCGGAGACTGGGTATCAAGTTGCACCTGATGATGTGTTACCTCTGCAGACGCTATAAAAAACAACTGTTGTTTATTCACTCCATCCTGCAATCGGAAAAGACGATTGAGGAAATAGACAGCGCCTCCCTTTCCCCCGAGGCCAGGGAAAAAATCAAAAAAAGACTCGAGCAGGAAAAACAGTAACTCTTTGCCCCTGCCGTCTTTCCAAATCTCCCCGCATGGCCGGCAATCCATCGCCCGGCAATACTCATCCAATAGATGCTGTAACTCACAACACATGGAAGGTGGAACAGTAAACAAACAGAATCATCCATTTTCATTTTCGTTTCTCCGACAAATTGACTATCGCATGTAAATATCATATCATCTGGTAATATCATTTTTTCAGGGCCGTTCCATATCAATATTTTATCCGAAAATAATCTGCGCAGCTGTGTCCTTTCGGACTATTTTCATCATTTGTTGTGGCTGGGACGGTAAATTATGGTCCAGCCATGCTGGTTTTTCAGTACACGGAAGATGTAATAATTACCAGGGAGCTGACATGAGCCAGTGGTATGCCGCACTCAACGGTGTTGAAATCTTTTTCCTGACCTGTGCCGTCATTGGGGCGATTTTCGTTGTCCTCCGCCTTGTTCTCCTCTTTATCGGTATCGAAACCGATATCAGCGGTGATATGGATATTCAGTTGGATGAAATTGATATCCATCACGTAGATTCCGATGTCGGTTTTAAACTCCTCTCCCTGCAGTCGTTATCAGCCTTCCTCTTGATGTTCGGTCTGGTTGGTTTTGCCCTTTATAATGAAAACCGCGAAGGAACCCTCATCTCCCTGGTCGGTGCTGTCGCCGCCGGCCTGGCCGCCGTCTGGTCGATAGGTAAACTTTTTTCACTTTTTGAAAAATTACAGTCAACCGGTACCATCGATCTGCAAAATGCGCTGAAGGCCGAGGGCAAGGTCTATCTTGATATTCCTGAAAACGGCACTGGGCGGGTACTTATTCATATCCAGAATCGGTTGCGGGAATATGATGCGAAAGCTGTAGATAACAAAGGTCTTAAAACCGGGGAACCCATACGGGTTGTCCAGGTACAGGGCAAGATCCTTGTCGTAGAGAAAATATAACAAATCACTCATAATCAACAACTATCGTCGGGAGAAAACGTCTATGCATTTCCTGGGAATCTGGCCGCTTGTTATCATCGCCGCCATCACACTGCTTGTCGTTACCATTGCCTTTCTCGCGTCCCGGTACAAACGCTGTCCATCGGACAGGATCCTTGTTGTGTACGGCAAGGTCGGCAGTGGACAATCGGCCCACTGCCTTCATGGCGGTGGCGCCCTGATCTGGCCGTTGATACAGGATTACAGTTACATGGACCTCACGCCCATGACCATCAACATTCCACTGCAGAATGCATTGTCCATGCAGAATATCCGTATCAATGTCCCCAGCACGTTTACTGTCGGCATAAGTACGGAAGAGGGCATTATGAACAATGCGGCGGAACGCCTTCTCAATCTGCCCCAGGAGGAAATCGAAGAGATGGCCAAGGAAATTATTTTCGGCCAGCTTCGACTTACCGTGGCATCATTGACCATTGAACAGATCAACCAGGACCGGGAACGATTTCTGGAAGAAATACGGAAAAACGTTGCCCCGGAACTCAACAAGATCGGCTTGTACCTGATAAACGTCAACATTACAGACATAACCGACAGTTCCGACTACATCGAGAGTATCGGCAAAAAAGCCGCTGCCGAGGCCATCAACCAGGCGGTTGTCGACGTGGCCATCCAGGAGAAAAAAGGCGCCATCGGTCAGGCGGAGGCAACCAGAGAACGTGAAATAATGGTGGCCAACAACAAGGCGGCCGCCGAAAAGGGACGTAAAAAGGCCGAATCCGATCAGCGTATATATGTCCAACAACAGGAGGCGGCGGCGACCATAGGCGAGGCCGGGGCAAATCGAGAACAGGCCATCAAGGTGGCGGAAAACCTTGCCGAGGCGGAAAAGGGCAAGAAAAAAGCCGAGGCGGAAAAGCGTATCTATGTTCAGCAGCAGGAAGCAGAAGCTGTTGCCGGTGAAAATACAGCCAAAGCCGATATCGCTGATACCAACGCAGAACTGGCAATTAAAAGGGCGAATGCGTTAAAACTCGGTGAGGTCGCCAAGCGTCAGGCCGAGGTTGAAAT
>WFZC01000201.1 GCA_015489765.1 Desulfobulbaceae bacterium | reverse complement strand
GGTAATCCTCCTTGAGATTTATCATTTGATCTGGAGCTTCATGCCCGGCCCCCAGGGCAGCACATCATTATGGCGGCCAGCCGGAGCGGCGAGGGCAAATTTATGAGGTCTTTTTTGTCCTTCACCATGGATGACGGTCAGGACCGGAGGATTTGTCGTTTTTTTCTGCTGTTTTTTTTCGTGAAGTGAATAATCTTACCGGAAGATGCAGGGACTTATGGGTAACTGTTTGTTGTTGTGAAAAAATGGGAAGGCAAGTGGATTATAAAGAGGAGTTGACAAGGGCCTGGCCGTTGATCAATTCAATTGCCGGGCGCAGATTTACCGACGATACCCTTGCCGAGGAGGCGGCTCTTTATGTGCTCAATCGGCTTGAAGAGGATAACTATCGCCGGCTGCGTGCTTTTCGTGGACGGGCAAAGTTTTCCACCTACCTTGCCTCGCTCTGTGTCCGGTTGCTTGAGGATTTTTCAAGAAAAAAATATGGCCGCCAGCGGCCCCCGGTATGGATAAGGGATCTGGGTGGTACCTGGCTCCTGCTCTATCAATTGCTCTGTTGGAAGCGGTTGTCCGTTGCCGATGCCGTTGCAACGGTGCGAACCAGGCTTCATAACCGCTCGCAGCGGGAGATTGAAGAGGCGGCCTGGAAAATTCTGGAACGTATTATTCATTGCGGCAGTCACCAGGGACAGGAGGTGCCCCTGGATGAGACCGGTGAAAAGAGGCGGCTTGATTTCGCAGACATGGACCCGGAAAGCCCCACTCCTGAACAGAAGGTGGCGGCAAAAGAACAGAAGATTTTTTTGCAGCTGCTTTTTGGGACAGACAAACAGAAAATCTCAGAACTCTCTGACCTGTCGATCTTCTCTAAAAAATATACACCCCGGCTTGACGCACAGGAACGACTCTTGCTAAAGCTATGTTTTCAGGATGATATTTCCGTTACCAGGGCAGGAAAGATGCTGGGCATGAATGCGAACCAGGTCCACGGGAAGCTGCGGCGTCTGCTTGCCAGGTTACGCGATGACCTTGAACGGGCAGGGCTTAACGATGAGCTGCGGCAACTGCTGTATGAGGAGTAAGGGAAGTTTTACCCGGCAGGGACGACAGATAACGTTGTTTTGTCCGTCGGAATATATGGACAGGTGCTGAAAATGGAAAAACGATATTCAATACATCGACCAAATGACGCAGACAGGCGGACGGCCCTGATGGGCCTTGCCCTGTCCGGTACCAATGATCCTGCCGGTCCATGTCTCTCGGACCAGGAAATGGCGGCCCTGGTTGATAACACCTGTTCAGAGAAGGAAAGGGAGCACTATTTTCAGCACCTGGCAAACTGTGATTCCTGTTATCGCCATTGGCTGGAACTTTCCGAAATTGTAGCCAACGATAAAAAGATGCAGGATGAAAATTCCCGGCCCAAGATAATTCGTCCCCAATTCTTTGCCTGGACCGGCTCTTTGCTTGCCGCCGCTGCCTCGGTGGTAATTTTTTTACAAATTACCGGCAAGGCACCCACACCTGTTGTTCCCCGGCAAAGTATGGAAACAATAACCGGAAACAAACGTGGTCCGGCCCGGGATCAGCGGGCAGAATCAACAGCAGTAAAATCCATGGCCAAAAAATCCATGGCCAAATCGGTAAAGGCTTATGGTGATAAAGGCCTGGACATGGCCGCCAATGAAATCACGTCTCCTGCCGCCGTAGCTCCTGCCCCGCCTGTGAAGAAAATGGCGGCCCTTGATGCCACAAGTTATGGACAGCCACAGGCAACAATTAAGAATAAACAGCAGACATTGGCTGGCAGCAGGCGCGGTACCCTTTGTCGCTTGCCAACAGCTGCTGGGGAAAAGGGATCACCGGGCCGGTTATGGCTGGACAGGGTGCAGCAGGGGTGTCGTCACAATGAAACGAGTTCGCAATTCTGGCAACAACAATACAGGACAGGTAAACAGCTTGCCATGCTGGAGGATCCAGTGGAAAAACAACTTATCAGGGAGTTGCTGCCCCTGGTTGAGAAATTGCAGGGGAAAGGAAATGATGCCCAGGCTGTTTGTGAGGAGATTCTTAAACGTTTTAAGGGTGTTACGTTGAAATAAGAAATTTAGTCCGCTGGTGGAAGCCACCAAAAAAAAATCCTCTCAAAAAGCAAAGCTTTTTGAGAGGATTATAGAAAGGATCGGCGGCGACCTACTCTCCCACACGGTTTCCCATGCAGTACCATCGGCGCTGAGGAGCTTAACTTCCGTGTTCGGAATGGGAACGGGT
>WFZC01000200.1 GCA_015489765.1 Desulfobulbaceae bacterium | reverse complement strand
GGTATAATCTGCAGGCTGTTTTTGAGCTCTTATGTCCTTTGCTGAATAAGTTTCAGTTTCTGGTTTGGAAAGGTATAATCTGCAGGTCTTTGGGGCCTGGTAACTGTCTTGGGCCTTGTCTGTTTCAGTTTCTGGTTTGGAAAGGTATAATCTGCAGGCCTGCATTAACTTATTGGAATGACCATCTTTTTTTAAAAAAAGTCGTCCAGAGGTTTCGAAAAAGAGGAATCCGCGTAAAAACTTGCAAATTTGCGATACTTGGTACAAAATGAGAGTATACCTTTTCAAACGATGAGCTGGAATCATCGAACAGCAGTTTACTGATGAGGCCTCTACAATGTGTACGCCTCACCGAAACCCGCCTCACATGGCGGGTTTTCTTATGCCCTGTCGTTGCAGTAATTGAGATATTCGCATTGGCAGCATTGTGCCTCAGTGGCCGGGCTGTCCGGAAACCTTGCAGCATGCAGATTTGCGAATATTTGGTCACGAACTCGCTCCACCTCGTTTATGCGTTTTGCATCTATGGTTACCGGCCAGGTCTTCCCTCGCCGCTGTAAGACTACGAACGCCTTGCGGCAGGGTTTGCCAATGGTCTCGGGTAGTAACATCCCGTAGGCTGCCACTTGCAGAATACTTCCACGGGAAGGAGAGCGGCCTGCAAGCTTTATCTCAACTGCAAAGACTTCGTGTTTGGTCTCCAGAACGCAGTCTACGACTCCATGCAATCGCCAATGCTTAGAGCGCACGCGATAGTGAAAATGGCGTCGGGCCGCATGCAGGCCGAAACGTTTAAGGGTCCTGTGCCGGAAAATCTCCTTCTGCCGCTGATGGAACTCCATTCCCTGGCGGACCCACTGGGTCTGAGGCGGCCTAAAGTCGAGCAGTTCCTGAAACCAGGGAACCCGCGGGCAGAAAAGGTGTTGACGCAGAAGATGAATAGGAAGGCTATAGGACATGAAAACGCACCGGCGTGGAGGGAAACTCGGAGGCCAAATAACCGACACTGTTTCGTTCGGCGATCTGCGAGGAGAGATCGATTCTGGCTATAAAGGCCCGGTCCCCGGTGGCGCAATACTTCTTGAGCAGTCGTTCCACTGCCCTTTCCTCGGCTTGGTTCAGATGGCCCCAGAAAACTGATTTTTGGATAGGAACCAGGCTGATGTCTTTCAATGCCCGAAAAAGCCTAGTCCTTTGGCGATTGTTTTCTATGTCATAACTCACAAGGACTTCGTGAAAAAGTTTTGCCATCTCTTACCACCTAAAAGTGTATGGCCTGTATTTCCCGGTTCCTGCAAAGGCCCCGGCAAGATGGTAAACTTGACGCTGGAGGATGCTCTCAAGCCGCATCCTACGGCCCCGGTAATGGTATTTGCGGCAAAAAATGGAATGTATATCCGCTACTATTTTCCTGCGTAATTTTATATTGAGAGTCGAGCCACTGCCCAGGGACGAACGGCGCTTAACAATAGTTCGATCCACGACCCAGGGCCGGTATTCCTCCATGAGGTCGAGTATCAGTGAGGGTTTTCCAGGCCTTTTGGTATGGTAAAAACCGGCATAGGGTTCAAGCCCAGCGTTGATTACCGCGTTCCAAATATATGTCGTCAAAATAGCGTAACCGTAATTTAAGGCCATGTTGGCAGTATCAAAGCAATGTCGCCCTTGACGGCCGGGAAAATCCTCAGGGAGAAGGAAGCTTTCTCGGAGACAATGCCAATAGGTTGAGGCTGCTTGGCCTTCGAGGCCTAGAAGTTCCTCCCGCCAGTGATGGCGCCCATCCCAATCCGTACGTGTGATTCGTTTGGCGGCAGCTTCCAGGCTGGATGCGGCCTTTCCAATCCGGTCCCTGTAAGAGGTATGGTACTTGCCGAAGTAGAGCAGTGTTGCTCTCTGATTCCGGATTTTGGCAGCCACTACCCGTGCGGCAATTTGCCGGGCATGGGCAGATTCGAGACACTCAAACTGCTTGCGCCGCACCTCAACCACTGCATGCTGGCTAGTGCCGGAGAGACAGGCCACAGTCTGGTTGCGGTAATCGCAAATAAATAGCTTTATTCCTCTGGCGGCGCATTTTAGCAGTGCATCGGATGAGACCGTGACGCCCTTCTTGGCCAGCTGGACAGTCTTTAGACGATTCAGGGGGAATTCTCGTTCATTTCCCCTATTCTTGTCACGGACTAGCAGGCACTCGCCCCGAACCCCAATAAACTGGCCGTATTCCGTCAAAGTCAGGTGGCGATGCATACCTTGAGTTTATTGTGTTGATTTTTCTTGTACGGAATGCTCATGCTGACAGATGTTTCCTGCAAGGAATATTTTATCCTACCGTCTCTGGGCGAGACCTTGAGCCAACTATCAAGGAGTACCTTTCTTATGCAACCTTCGTTGCCTTCTCCTTCTTTGATTTTTTTGTCCGTCAACATAATGAGACTCTTATGCGCACTAAGGTCTGTGACGTTTACCAGCAACGCCTGAAACAAGTCTAGCGGGAATCCGGTAACAGAAACAGTATTCTCCCGCCAGGTTACGATAATGTTGTCAAGAGCCGTCCTTGCCTTTTTCACGAAAGCGGAAGAAAAGAATTTTTCAGGAGCAAGCCTCCGCTCCAGCGCATCTCCCAACTCCAAAGGTTGCAAATCCACCTTCAAGGCTTTTTCCGCTTTTTTGTCGAACCAGGCCACATTTCGGCTGCTACGGATCAAGAACGGTATCAGCTCCACGGCAATCTCCTTGTTATTAACAGGCACACATTGGAAACAGCCGCGCCGTCTGACCAGCAATACAGTCCCGGATGGGTCCTCAACCGTGGTCAGTGAGTAATCTTTGCCCTTTTTCCCGTGCGGGGCCTTGCTGTTTTCGCCTCTACTGAAGAAGTTACGAAGATATTCCCGCCACATCGTCTGGCATTCTGTAGAGATGTTATATTGGCCCTTGCGGACGGGCGGCTCCTCTCCAAGACGGCGGCGCCACCCTTCATGAAAGCGAACCCATGCCTGGATCGAAGGATGTTGGCGAGATTTCCCTTTCTTGATGATTTTGGGGGCATCGAGGACCGATTTCCTCCGAACCCACACCCGGCAGTTCCTGGCAATCCAGAGGAGCGACGGCCGCATCTGTTGCAAATTCTTCGGCAGACTTTTCTGATCAGGACCGAAACAGGCAAAGGCGTCGCGTTCGACCTCTACTTTTTGGGGAACAAATAGCTTCATTTCCGGTTCATCTTCGTCCACAGTTTTCCGGAAATAACGCCCCGCAGCGGTCATCTGCTCAAGCAAACCGGTGTCCTTCTTTTTGGTGACTGGTTTGGCGAAGCGTTCCACATCCCACCCTTGTTCGTTTGCCCGGCGCATGGGCCAGCCTGCATACCACTTTCCCTTATAACGAAAGACCGGTTTGAACTGTTGGCCAATGGCGTTCTGGCTGAATAGGTGCCGGCGGACAATCTTTTCAAAATGACGTGACAATTGCCTTCCGGCCTCTATCTCCCGGTTGATCTTCTCGTTGGTGCCTATACGGGACGGCCTGATGACCAAGACCTCAGCCGGCTGGATTTTTGTTGTTTCGTACGGTGTCACGTCACCCCATGATAGAGAGGGCCAGACAGATTCATGTTCGTCCATGGCAACCCCCATTGAGCCGTCGTTTCTATGGTCGTCACAGGCGACAAGAAAAGCCATGTGGGCGTCAATGTGGTGTGAATAGGCGCTCTGGATATCTGGCTTTTCTAGGTCAAGCTCTTGCCGAAGCGACTGTATTCCCTTGGGGTGATCTGGGTCCGGAGGATACTCGAAATAATCAAAGGAGAGCCTCCCCTGCACCCCAATCTGGCGCGCTTTCTGATGGAGGCGGTCAGCAATCTTCTGGGCGAGAAAACGCTGGGTGCCGTTGACAAAGGTACGATTCCGGTTCTGAATCGCCGTAATAACCATCTGCCTTATTGGGTCGTCTTCAGTCAGGAATAGGGCGTGGCGGAAGGCGATCTGCTGATCCTTGTTGAGGTTTGAGAAGTTTTGATATGGACCGAAGACGAAACGGTTCGCCTCCGCTGCCATGTCACCTATGAGGGTACGACGGATCCAGCGGGTGATCTTGGCGTCATCCGTGGTTCCAAATATCTTGCTTTTGTAGCCGGGCCTCAGATCGGACAGATGATAGATCTTATCACCTTTGGCTCGATTGGCCTCGCGACCGACATAGATAAGGTTGGCCTCGTCGTTCATGGTACCGTAAGAGGACGAACGGGGTATTATGTGGTCGATTTCTCCCCCTTCCCCTAGGGACTCCGCGCCTACGGGATAGGGATTGATCCCGGCAGAGGCATTCTTGACGCGTTCGATCTTGCTGCCGTGGTCAAAAGTGTCCTTTGGGACTTTTTCTTTCTTTTTGGGTTTATTCTTCAAGGTCCGCAGCGCAGGTTCGAACTCAAACCTGTTTTGTTCCATGACTAAGGGAACGACAACCTCGTTGCCGCTTTCAAGCTCCGGGGAAATCAGTTCCCAGTGGCGGCGAGCGATCTCATGGGCTGCGTGTTCCATGAGCCGCATCACTGCACCATCGATCAGGCGGAGGGACAAGGCGGGCAGGCGGGATGCCAGGGCGTTTCCGGAGGCACTCTTTGCCATCCTTCCTGCATTGTCAGCGTTGCAAACCGGGCAGGTGGCGGAGAAGCCACTACGATCCTTGAAAACCAGATTGTAGATCTGGGCAAGGGAGAAAAGGCTCGAAAATGCTGCGGCCCGCGCATCCAGTTGCGCGTCGACAGCCTTGGGCCACAGCTGCGCCGCCAGTTTCCGGGCGGCATTCTGCACCTTGTCGGCGCAGGCAAGCAGGTGTTTATGTTCCTTCGAGAGTTTCTTATTCTGTTGCCGCGTTACTTGCGCCCTTTGGAGCTCAAGCTTCAGCCTTCCACGCCAGGTCTTTTGCAAACCCGCTGCTTCTTTCCCCGCTGTTTTAAGGCCCTTGATCGTCAGAAGAAATGTTTCAACATCATCCGGAGTGTCGCATCCGCTCAGCTCACGGAATTCTTTCGGGGTCAAGCCAATGATGGCGGCGACATCAGCCAGTACCTGATGTTTCTTCTGCCTGGGGCGATGAGGGCAGAGGGTAAGAATGGAGTGGTCGTCGTCCCATTTGCGTTGCCAGAACTTCCCGCTCTCTTTCCCCAGGGCAGGATGCAGGAAATAACGACCCTCCCAGGCCCGTCTGCGGGCCTGATAGTACTTGTTGAGGAAATGCCCGAAACTGCCCTGCCGATCAAAAGCGAGATCATCCTTTAACGATTCCGGCAGCAAGCTCGCCTGGATATGACGGTTCTTTTCATCCAGGGCCTTTGCGTGTTCCTCTGTACCGGCTGGATATTTCTGCTGACGATGGTACTGGCTCCATATCAGGTTCAGCCTGAAGGGATCGTCCTGCCTGGCGCGATCAAGGATAAAATGCAGCCGCCGCAGGCATATCTCTTCCTCCGACGCCAGCGGTTCGCCGCACCTTTCGCCTTTGCGGTGTCTGGCCCCGGCGGTCACGTCAGGACTTTCTCCTGTATCCAGCAAACGCAGCCATTGTCTCCAAGAAGGGTACGCCTTTTCCATGTACTTGGGATTGAGTACCAGCGAATAGCAGGAAGGAGGACGCCGGTTGGTATGGCTTTGGTAGGGAGGAATGGTTAAAAGCGGATCTGTCTTTAGCCAGAAGGCAACTATGTCATCTTTATTTTCCCAGTCTTCCCATTGCTTGCGGAGATCGTGGTAGGCGGCAACTTTTTCTTGACCGTCCTTTTCCGCATTGACCCGCCATTGTTTCATGAACCACCGGGAGACAATGGCAACAAGGCGTTCAGGTTGCCATACGTCCCCGCCCTTATGGCAGGGATCGTTGAAATAACGTCGCAGGGGTTTTAATTCCAGGTTGCTAACATGGGCAAGTAGTTGGAAGAGCGATGTTTCATCAAGCCTTGGGTGGATGGCCAAGGCCTCGCCCAATCGCCGCAGGTAGCCAACCTTGGAAACAGCCGCTGCTTCGATCTCCTGCAGCATCTCCTCAAAATATATCTTTCGGTGCCTTGCTCCTGAGGCAAACTCGTCGGCCATGCTGAAAACCGCATAAGCAAGGTTCTCTGCATGCGCCTTTAGGTAATTCTTGTGGCTGGAATCGGTCAGGGCTACGGTGAATTTGTCCGGATCAGGATTTCGGCTTGCTTTAGCCCAGGCGCGTTGTCCCCTGGTCTTTTTTGCTGCGCTTTTGGCAGCATCCATGGTTCCAAGGATAGCTTCACGCAACTCACGTATCATACCTTCGTCATCGGCAATTTCCCGGAAGTAGGTCTTTAGCTCTGTCCGTCCGCCAATCTTGTCCTGTAATGTCTGGGGTAATTCGATCCATAATTCTTCTGGAAAATCAGCCAGGGCGGCCTTGTCATACTCCCCCTGCAAAAAGGAAAAGCCCCTTCGGTTCATCAAGTATCCCAGGGCCTGGGTATGTTCCGAGGCCGGGAAATGGAAATACTCCTTCAGGATGAGAAAGACGAGCCGCTTGGCCAGGCGTCGGCGGTCGAAACTACGGCGCTGATGCCTTGCCGCAGTACGTGCAGTCATAAGAAATGTGTAACGTGTGTTGTCAAATTCGAGAACTTCGCCTTTTTTTATTGCGATATCCGAAAACCTTGTCCCCCGAGGATAGCAGGCTCGGAAGACCCCAAAATGACTTGCTCCAACATCCACGGCAATTGGTGCAACAATCTTTTTGCCCTTAGATACCTTCATACTGCCCCCTGATTCATCTCATTCAATCAAGCGAAATAATTCAAAAATCCAATAATACTGCGGACTCTACGATATCTTAGCCGGTCCACTCTTAGACTCCATTTTTTCCCCTGCTGCGTGCTTCCCACCACCATAATACACTTGCCCTGACACCTAATGTCATACCACATTATTTTTTTAAAAAAGTTTATCC
>WFZC01000199.1 GCA_015489765.1 Desulfobulbaceae bacterium | reverse complement strand
TCAGATGTGTATAAGAGACAGTTGCTTGTCCTTCCGTCCACGAGGAGAAAATCAAAATATTGGAGGAGAAATTTTGTTTTCTCCACGGTCAGCTCCGGCAATCTGTCCAGGGGCACGACCAGGGCAACTTCGATAAAGGGCTGCCATTTCTGAAAGGCCTTTACTTCTTTCAGAGCATGGCTGATCCCTGGAGAGTGATGAGTTGCAAGCAGATGCCGGCGAAAAGTCTTCCGCCTGGCCGGGTTCCAAAAGCGCACAGCAGGGTCGGTCGCTGCCCGAGTGGAGGAGAGACGCAAAAGTTCCCTGGTCAGGACCGGTGCGTTGACAATAATGCCGTCGCAGAAGGCAAATTTTCCCATCTGTGCGAAAAAATCAGAGGGAACCTTTTGCTGCTCTTTCTCTGAGGAAAACAGCAACGGAGGCAGCCAGAGAAAGGTGCTCGTGCCGCCGCGGTGGGCGGCATGCCAGGTCAGACGGCTGAGTCGGTCCTGGGCAAGGGGAAAAACGGTATTGGGGAACAGGGCCTGGATGCCTCCTCCGGACTGTACGAGGGGAGAAAAGGCGATCATGGACGGAGTCAGCGATTTCAGCCGGTCAAGCAGGCGACTGAATCGTTGTTCTGTGTCAGGACGCGGATCCAGCAGGTCTTTACTGCTGACCTTGAAGAAATGGCGTATGGGCGGGGCAATGGCCAGATCGAGATAGGCCCGGAAATCCGTCAGGTCCGGATTAAGGGTTGGGTAGATTCGGCCAATTTCCCGGAGATTGTTGGTGGTGGCCGGCACGGGGTCCAGGGTCAGGGTGATTTGCATGCCCGCCTCGGCTGCGGCCTTCAGGGCGGGTTCCGTATAAAGGCCGTACGGCCAGACCATGACCCGTGGACTTTTCCCCAGACGTTTCTGCAGCAGGGCCGAGTTTTTTTTCAGGTCGGTAACAATACGCTGATACTGCTCCTGATCGGTTTCATAGCTATGTGTTTTTTGGTTATAGCGATGGGCTATGACCGCCGGTATCTTGTCACCATACCCGTCGGCCGCAATACCATGGTGAAGATCATAGGTATGGGAGGCGATTTCCACCAGGGGAGAGGCCGCCAGTTTCTTCATCTGCGGCCAGGTAAGGAATTTCGACCGGGGCACTGTAGTCCTGCCGTAGCGGACCATTTTTCCCGGACCGGGTTCAATCCACGACCCTTCAAGGGCCAGTACCGCCGGAAAATGGTAGGCCCTGAGCAGGGGAAAGACAGTGGTGTAAAAACTGGTATAGCCATCGTCCCAGCAGAGGAGTACTGCCTTTTTGGGCAACGGTTTTTTGCCGCTTTTTGCCGCCAGCAGATCGTCAATGGAGATCGGATGATAGTTGTTGGCAAGCAGCCATTCAAACTGGTCAATCAGATGGTCAACGGTTACCGCGTCGCTGGCAAGTTCCGCCTTGGTTTTAACCACGTCGTGATAGGCAATGGCGATAAATTGGTTGTTTTTGGCCGCCTGCACTGCCGCCGGGAGCAGGGTAAACAGCAACGTTAACAGGAGATAAATCAGCGCGGCCGGGCCAGGCCGGAGGGCTATAAAAAACGATGAAAATTCCCAGGGTTGGGAGGAGCACTTCCCTTTTACAGGGATTTTCGGAGAAAAGAAGGCTTTCATGGATCGGTTAAAATTTTCCATTGATCATAAAGCGGAACAGCCGGTACGGCTCGGCGTGGCCGTCATAGACGTTCTGGCCGAATTCAAATCCGGCCAGCATCTCCATCCACGGGGTGAACCGGTATCGGTGCTCATAACGGACATGGCCTATCCAGCGGGAGACAAAGCCTTTCTGATCGTAAAAACCATAGCCGACATCGAGTTGTTGCGCCAGCAGGTGTTCGTAATGCCGATGATACACGTGGTCCACGTGGATAGCGCCCTGGAGGCTGAAGTCATGCTCGGGACTGTAATAGGGCACGTCGTTTTTGGAATTGGTCGACCCGTACAGGTCGATGCGGCCGTCAATGTCAAGGTGGGGAATATCAATCAGCCTCTGCCGGAGACGGGCCCCTGCCTCAACACGGGTATTGTCGTCGGTAAAGTCGGAGAGCTGCAGGGAGGCGGAGATGTCCCGCTGTTCACTGGTCCGGTAGGCGAGGGCGGTGGCAAGGGAGTCGGAGCGGATATTGTGATGCAGGGCACGCAGGGGCGTTGACACGGCAAACCGTTCCCCGGCCAGCATAACACGCCAGTGGTCGTCCGGCTGCCAGACCGCCTTGAGCTTGCCGCCGGGTTCGTCAAGGGTGGAGTTATTGTAAGTCAGATGTCCGAGCAGGTCCCAGTCACCCCGTTGGTATTCAAGGCCGGCAGACGCGCGTTGAAAGGTTTCCTCACCCTCGATGATCTCATTCCATGCGTACCGATAGGCTGCGCTAATGTACCAGGAATCATCAATGGGCGCGGAAATGATTTCGCTTGAGGCGACAATACCGTTGCCGTTGAGGTCCGGCCCCGAGGAGTGGGAGAAGGTAATGTCCCCCCAATAGGTGGGTTTGCGGGCAAAACGGTATTCTTTGGCCAGATTTTGGGTCGTATGCTCCAGAGGGTGATTCTTCTGTAACCTCTGCAGGATGGGCCGCGCCTCTTTGAAGCGGTGCATCTGGATGAGGCTGGATCCCTTGCCGGCCCATGCGTCAAGGCTTTCGGGCGCCAGCAGGGTCGCGATCTGAAAGTCATCGAGTCCATGCCGCGGCCAGTCACGGGCATTGGCAATTTGACCTCTGATCTCATGGAGCCAGTTGTTAGCCGGGGCCCTGTTGACAAAGGAATCAAGGTCCTGGTAGGCTCTTTCGAGCTGATCGCCGTAAAATCGAGCCTGGGCGGCGGTTACCTGCAGGTTCATGTACTGTTCATTGGGATATTTTGCCTTGCTGTCCCAGAAGGTGAGATACCTGGGCTCATGTTTTGCCATCGAGTCGATCAGGGCATAGGCATGGGAAAAGTCCTCTTCTTCCACATAGGCGTAAAATAGACCTCGGGAGGCCTGATAGTTTTTTGGATTTTTGTCGACCAGTTTTTTATAGATGATCCGGGCCCGGCCCGGTTCATGGGTTGCCAGCAGGCTGTCCGCCAGCGCCTGCCTTGTATAATCGGGCATGGGGCCCTGGTCCGCAAGTGCGGCGTAGAGGCTCTGCAGGTTGCTCATTTGCCGGAGGTTGCGCAGGCTGATCAGCATGTCCAGGTAGATCTGCCGCTGCTGTTTCTGTGACCCTGGTGTATCGGCAAGCAGGGCAAGGGCTTCAAGCTGCAGGGAAAGTGCCTGCATGGAAAAGAGCCTGGTTTCCCGGAAGTCCTTTTGCGCATCCGTACTCCAGCGCAGGAGCTGTGCCGCGCGACCAGTCAGCAGACGGGCGAGTTCGGTATTTTTAAGGAGTTGCAACTGCTTGTCGACATGATTCAGGGCCGCAGCCGGTGCGCGAAGCTGGTTGAGAGTGAGGATTTCCTTGCGGCGCAACAGGCTGTCTGCCGGCAGCAAAGCAAGCCCGTTTTCATAGTCGCCAAGGGCAGCCGTCCAGTCTTTTCGGCTTTCATGCAGGTAGGCGGAGGCGAGGTGAAAGTCCTTCAGATTTGCCGCCTTGTCGGCAAGAGATGACAAAATCATCTCCGCCTGGTCAAGATCTTTGATGTCTATCAGCAACAGGGCCTTGCGTAATTGCCAGGGGATATTGTCCGGACGCTTTTGCAGAAGCTTATCCAGAAGCTGCAGGGCGGTTTTCGGCCTGCGGAGCCCCCGGTAAGCGTTGACCATAGCATCACAGACATACACGGGATAGCTCTCCGGCTTTTTTCCTGAAAAGAGCTTTTCAGCTTCCCCATAGCGGCCCGCCCAGACGGCAATAACAATGAGATCATTGGTGATTGAATCGTCAGCGGGGTTTTGGGAGTGCAGTTTTTCCAGCTGGAGAACCGCCTGCTTAATCTGCCCCTTTCTGGCAAGAAGCACGGCCTGTTCATGTTGGTAACCAGTGGTTTCGGGGAAAGCGGCCTGCGCGGTAGGTGCTGGAAACATCGCCAGAATCAGTAGCAGGCTGGTTTTGCGCATTGCCCGGGCAATAAGGGGGAAACAGGCTGAGATCATTGGAAAAAGACGAACCCAAAGAGATGTGATATGAAAAAAGAGTAGAGTTCTCTGTGGAAAGAGTAGTCAAAAAAAACCAGTTTATGTAAAACTATAACAAAATAGAATCGGGATGGCTAGAAAAAATATATATTTATTTGATATTCAATGATTTTTCTCGTGTTGTTGATTTGCACCAATAAATACCCGGTACCGGGAAATTGCAATGTTATGGCCCTTATCCGGTGGGTATGGCAGACATTGGTTCCTTTATAGGCTCCCGATGGGTATTCGTGATTTTCACACAACTGTAACTTCCAATTCAGCAAGGCTGGAGCGATTTTATCGTCCCGGCCACAACAGTACGCGTTGACGTTGGATGATGAAAAGAGTCCGAAAGGATCCAGCTACGCGGGATCTTTTCGAATAAAATGGTGGGTTCATATTTATTTGGACTTGTAAGGATTATCATTTATACTCCACCTCAACGTTTTTCAGGAGATGACCGGCGGGTTCAGTCGGCGCTGGAGCAAACAGGGAAACTTGTAAACGGACACGGGAATGTCACTGGTAACTCGAGAATTTAATTATCCCAGAAAATCGCACCGGGTAGATATACCCCTGCTGATCCAGGTGGACGGCAAGGTATACAAGACAGCCGACTGGTCGATGACCGGTGTTGCCATTCTTGATCTGGACCGGGAAAAAGAAATAGGCGAGAAGTTTCCCGCCCGGCTTATCATGCCCCTGTCCGATGCATCCATGCAGTTGGATGTTGTGCTTATCTGCCGCAATCAGCGTTCCAATATCACCGGCTGCGAGTTTGATAACCTCTCCAACCGTAACCGTCGAGTACTGCGTCATTTTATTGAACTTGCCATGGAGGGTCGTCTGGATACCCTTGAGGACCTGGCCGCAGACTTGACCGCGCCCGACATAGAATCGCCCCTGGAAACAGCCCTGGCCCTGAGTGATGAGGAAGAAATATCACTGCTGGCCAAGTTCCGCAGCCGGGCATCCATGGCCCTGATCTTTGGCGTGCTCTTTGCCCTGTTTCTTTCCTTTACCCTCTGGTATAATCTGGTCTTTCTCTATAAAACGGTGGGTGTGGTCAGCGGCGATTTTCTTGAGGTTTCCAGCGCCCGCTCCGGTGTTATCGGAGCGGTACTGCATGCGCCGGGAGACCTGGTGCATGCGGGCGATATTCTGTTTGAATTGTCGGCATCACCTCTCAAGGAAAAACTTCAGGTAAAAAAGGAACTGCTTGCACAGGTACGCGCGGAATTGCAACATTTACCCGCTGCCAAAGGAGATTCCGACTTGCTGGCGGCCTTAAAAGATGAACTTTCCTGGAAGGAAAAGGAGTATAAACACGCGGCAACGCTCTACAGGGATGGCGTTATATCTATCAAGGATTATGAATTTGTCCGTAATGGCTGGAGCCGTGCCCGGATTAATTATTACCGTCAGCAGTGGTTGATCAATGAGCAGGGACAGGCCGCGACCAGGCAGCGTCAGGACCTGGAGAAACGGCAGGAAACGCTGCTGCGAGATATTGCCTCCCTGAAACGGAAATTTGAACATCTCCGGGTACGCAGCCCGGTAACGGCCCGGGTGTATGCAGTCGGCTTCCAGGCGGGGGAGTTTGTCACCGGCGGCGATGTGGTTATGGTGCTGACCGGGGATAAAAAACCCGTCATTCTGTTTAAGATGCCGTCAAGCCAGGTGGCCAAGATTACCCTTGGCACTCCGGTGCGTTTTTTTTCCTATGCGACCGGCAGGAGTTATACCGGGCATGTGGGCGCCATCGGCTATAAGGCCATCTCCCCGAGGGCCAATGCCATGCAGGAGGTCAGTCTTGACCAGACGGCGGTTCGGGTTGATCTCACCCGCCCCATACCCGGCCTGGTTGTAAACAGCCGGGTCAGTGTCTTTGTGCGGAAACGGTTTAACTCGCCCGGCTTTTTGGACCGAATTTTCCCGTTTTCCCTCTCCTCCCCACCTGAAAACGATAAGTCATGATCAGACGCTACGGCAGGAAAGAGGGACTCTGGTCCTTTTTGGGCCCCGGCCTTTTTTACCTGTCCCTGGCCATTACCATTGGCTACAGTCTCTGGCCTTATTTTTATTTTGTCAAGAATGAGACCCTGATCTCCATCGGTCTGTTTGCCACCTGGCGATATTCCTGGCAGATGACCCATTACCTGAGGGCCCTCTACTATGGCCTGGTGGTGTATCCCGGTATTCGCCGCAAGGTACATCAGGCGATCCGGGAGGAGCGTTTTCCCCGCCATGTGTACTTTATTATTCCCTCGTACAACGAGGAGCCCTGGGTCAGTGTCGAGACCTTTTTTTCCATCATGTCTGAACTGGGCCAGCTCCCCTGTGAGGCTACCCTGGTGGTGGCGACCGGTTCCGAGCAGGACGACAGTGTCATTGCCGCCACCCACCAGGCCCATCCCGCCCGGTACAAGGTGAACCTGATCCTCCAGCGACAGGGACACGGCAAGCGTATTGCCATGGGCCATTCCCTGCGGGCGGTTGCCCGCCATTATAACCAGCATAATTTTGACGATGCGCACAGCGTGACCCTGTTCATGGACGGCGACAGTTATCTGGAGCCGGACCTGTTGAAAAAAACCCTGCCCCTGTTTGCCCTCTATCCGAAACTCGGCGCTGTCACCACCAATGAGCTTGCCTATATCCGGACCAACTCACACTGGTACAAGGACTGGTTCAATCTGAAATTCGGCCAGCGGCATATTCTCTTTCAATCCCATTCCCTGTCCAGAAAGGTTCTTACCCTGACCGGCAGGTTTTCCCTGTTTCGCACCTCCATCGTTGTTGAGGAGGACTTTATCCGCCGTATTGAAAACGATATCCTCATTCATCCCTTTCACGGCAAGTTCCGCTTCCTCATGGGGGATGATAAGTCCAGCTGGTTTAATGTCCTGAAGGATGGCTGGGACATGCTGTATATCCCGGATGTTATCTGTTATTCGCTTGAAAGCCGCAATGCCGATTTTCTCAGCCTCAGCACCTCCCTTCCCTATCGCTGGTACGGGAATACGCTGCGCAATAATGCCAGAGCCCTTGCCCTGGGCCCCAGGAAAATCGGTTTGTTCATCTGGCTCTGTATCCTTGACCAGCGCATCTCCATGTGGACCTCGCTGGTTGGTATCACCGGCGCCCTGACCCTGGCCTTGTTCCGGGACCTGGTCTATTTTCCGATATTTATCGCCTGGGTACTTATTGTTCGTACGATTCAGATGTTTGTCATCGCCTACAACGGTCATCCGGTCAGTATGCTGACTATTCCTCTTATGTTGTATAATCAATGGGTTGGGGCAATAATAAAGATACGGGCATTTTTCCACCTTGCCGATCAGAAATGGTCAAAAGGCGGGGAAACCCAGGATTCAAGCTCCAATGTCGTGCCGGTGCCGCACCGACTGGCACGCTGGATGCCGAAATATCTGATGATCATGTCCTATGCGGCCTTTATCCTGGCCCTGTTGTTTTCAGAGCAGGTTATCATGCTGCCCGATGTCCAGGCGGGAATGCCGGTTGGAGTACGCAAGTTTGCGGTTGTCGTCAAGGCAAGGCAGTACGGGGTGGTGCCCGATGACGGCCTGGACGATTCCAGGGCCCTGAACGAATTGCTGGCAACGGCCCCGGCGCACAGTGTGATTCAACTTCCGGCCGGAGTGCTGGATATCCGTACTCCGCTTGTCATCAATCGGTCTTTGGTGACCATACGCGGCGCCGGTCGCGGTACAACCATCCTTAAAGCAAGGTTACAGAGCAAAGACAAGGCAGTGCTGGCGATTGAAGGCCTGCGAGGGAAAAAAATTGCGATGCTGGCAGAGGATATCAGGCCCGGTCAGTCGGTTGCCGAGGTGCAATTACCCGAAGTTCTTGCTGACGGGCAGTCTGTTCTGCTCCTGCGCCGACCCAATGATCAACAGTTCTGCACTGCGATAGGCAGTAAACGCTGGTGTAAAAAATATCCATATATCCGCCAGGTTATGGTGCCATTTCGCAGAGCGGCCACCAATGAATTACGATTTGACCGGCAGTTTTTCTTGAGTTTTCCAAAAGATGTAACGGAAATCTTTTTGCCCCGGCTGGTACATGATGTGGTCATCGCCGATCTGACGATTACCCTGGATATTCCCGGCCACTCCATTGACGAGGTGCGCTACGATTATGAAAACCGGTTTCCGGATACGGAGGTTGATCTTTTGTCGTTGCAGTGGGCACATCATTGCCGGGTGGAGAATGTCGCTCTATTACAGGCCGGGCGCCATGCGCTTGTCATGGAAAATGCGCTCCAATGCTCGGCGCGGCAACTGTTGGTGGACGGGGCCTGGAACAAGGGGAAAAAGGGCAATGGCTATGTTCGCCTGGCCCGGGCCTACGACTGTTTACTGACGGCAAGCAAGGTGCGCAATATCCGCCATATCACCCTGCAGTGGAGTTCAGCCTGGAATATTATCGAGGACATTGTCAGCGGTGTTGATATCAATATTCACGGTGGCTATCCCCACCATAATCTGATACGTCGCATTCGCTTCCACCTGCCGCCGGAACACCGGTGGAAGCCGATCACCCGTGCCCCGGATGACGCTTTATGGGCGCCGCCGAATGGTCCGCAGAACCGGGTTGAGCAGATAGAAACAGTTCCCTGATGTCCTTGATACCGGTCAGGGCCATGAGTTTCAGGATCAGCTCATATTCCTTGAGCCGATACTGCAGGGCTTCAAAACGGGTATCAATAATTTTCAGTTCCAGGGTGTGGAGCATGCGTCCGGGATCGTCTCCGTCCCGCTGTACCGGGTTGTTTATTTCAGTTTTTGCTGCTTCCTGCTTTGCCGTCAGCAGGGACAGGGTGTCGATACTTGATCTGATTTTCTGTTGATAAAAGCTGAAGTAGGCGCTCAGCTTGTCCAGGTTCTGGTGTATCCGTTTGGCCACCCCTTCTTTCTGGAACCGGTAGATCCGTTGCTGAAGATCGATCAGATCATCTTTGCGGTCATCCCAGTACAGTGGGATTTCAAGCTTGATGCCGACATAATTTCTTTCGGTTTCAAAGAATTCTTTTTTGCGACCGGCAAAGAGGTCCACGGCCAGGTTGTCACTCCAGGCGGGAAACTGTTCAGCCCGCTGCTGAAAAATATCCTGTATGGCCATGGTTTTAGAATTTTTCTTACTAATCTCTTCCAGAGTCCCACAGTCTTTGAGTTGGGCGCTTTCAATGGAATTAAGCACAGCCGCCAGCTCAGGGCTGAGTTTGTTTCGTTTGCGGCCGCTGTAAAATTTGTATTCCCGCTTGGCCGTTTCCAGGGCATGCCGGAGTTCCAGAATATCGGTTGCCGTTGTATAGCCGCTCTTTCGGGCGGCGCTTCGTTTCGGCATTATTTTTGTCAGGACCTGCATGCGGGCGTGACTGTGCAGAGCATGGAGTAAATTTTCCATGGTGTACAGGCTGTACAGTTCGTCTTCCAGGGCCCGGTCATCCATATCACGGTTGACCTGCAGCAGTTCCAGCCGTGTCTGGAGAATTTTTTTCTCCTCTTTGCGTCGTTCTTCAAAATAGCCGTCATTAAAGAGCCGCAGTTCAAGCTGGCCGTAATATTTATCCTCGCCGTTTCTATAGTCATTATCATACTCTCCGGTGGCATACAGGCCAGTGGCGCTGCTTCCCTCGTCAAGAAGATCGACGTACTGTTTTTCCACCTCGGCAAGTTCCCTCATAATCTGCTGCATTGATCTGTCGTCCGGCTGGACCGCTTTCTTTTCCGTGACCATGGATGAAGAAAACAGGGTCATTTGCCGGAGTTTTTCCTGATTCTGGGTGGTTGGGGGCGGCAGCTTTGAGGATGCCGACAGCTCCGGCGGGGAAGAGACCGCCTGCAGCAGGGCCGGAAAAAGCAGTACAAACAGACAGAGGAGGGCAATGCCAGGAAGTAGAGGTGCCTGAAGACGGGGATGCATGCGGGGTAGCGCCATTGATCTGGGATTCACTGCCTTTGCCGACCGGTTCGGATGGCGGAAAATATGAATGTTGCTGGTTTCAATGCGAAAAATGTTTCATATTTCCAACTGTCCATATCTTTTTCCGTTGTGTCCCGGTATACTGTTTGATACCTTTGCCCAAACATAGCATAACCTACAGTGGAAAACAAATCAGTGCCTGTCCATAAATGGTATTTTCGTCCAATCTCTGCGTCATGCTCAAAAAATAATGCTCGGAATATTATCCATATACCTGTGCTTATTTTTATCGCATTTCTTGACCTTGAACGAGGTAAGCGAGCCTGCGAGACTCCGAAATCCTCATTTCTGGACAGGCACAAACCAGGAGAACCGTTCATGGCCGAAGAACCAAATAAGATCATCTATTCGATGATCAAGGTTGGAAAGAGTTATAATGATAAACCGATATTAAAAGATATATCCCTGTCCTATTATTATGGGGCCAAGATCGGCGTGCTGGGGTTGAATGGTTCGGGCAAGAGTACCTTGCTTCGGATCATGGCCGGGATTGACACCGAGTTCACCGGCCGCACCACCATGTCCGAGGGCTTTACCATTGATTATCTGCCCCAGGAACCGGAAATGGACCCTGAAAAAACGGTCCGCCAGGTGGTGGAAGAAGGGGTGCAGCCAATTGTTGACCTGATCGCCGAATATAACAGCATCAATGAACAGTTTGCCGAGCCCATGGACGATGATGCGATGCAGGCGCTTATCGAGCGGCAGGGCGAGGTACAGGACCGGCTGGATGCCGTTGACGCCTGGAACCTGGACAGTCGTCTCGAGATGGCCATGGATGCCCTGCGCTGCCCGCCGCCGGACACCAAGACCGGCGTTCTCTCCGGCGGGGAAAAACGGCGGGTGGCCCTGTGCCGGATTTTGCTGAAAACTCCTGATATTCTGTTGCTTGATGAGCCCACAAATCACCTGGATGCCGAGTCGGTCGCCTGGCTGGAGCATCATCTGCAGGCCTACGCAGGCACCGTTATTGCCGTGACCCATGACCGCTATTTCCTGGACAATGTGGCCGGCTGGATTCTGGAGCTTGACCGGGGACGTGGCATTCCCTGGAAGGGAAATTACTCCTCCTGGCTTGAGCAGAAGCAGAACCGCCTGGCCCAGGAGGAGAAAAGGGAAAGCGAGCGGCAGCGTACCCTGAAACGGGAGCTGGAATGGATCCGCATGACTCCCAAGGGCAGGAGGAGCAAGGCCAAGGCCCGCATCACCTCCTACGAGAAGCTGTTGAACCAGCAGGCTAGTGAAATGATCAGCACAATGGAAATCTATATCCCGCCCGGCCCCCGCCTCGGCAAACTGGTGGTGGAGGCAAAGGGGGTCAGCAAGGGGTATGGTGATAAACTGCTGATGGAAAACCTCAACTTTTCCCTGCCGCCGGGCGGTATTGTCGGGGTAATCGGCCCCAACGGTGCCGGCAAGACCACGCTCTTTAAAATGATAACCGGCCAGGAAAAACCGGATGCCGGCACATTTAAGGTCGGAGAAACGGTGAAGCTTGCCTATGTTGATCAGAATCGGGACATTCTTGATCCCGACAAGACCATTTTTGAGACCATAACCGAGGGACAGGAGACCATCTGGCTTGGCACCCGCGAGGTCAACGCCCGGGCCTATGTGGCCAAATTTAATTTTACCGGCAGTGATCAGCAGTTAAAGGTCGGGCAGATATCCGGGGGCCAGCGCAACCGGGTCCATCTGGCCCGGATTCTGAAAGAGGGTGGCAATCTCCTGCTCCTGGATGAGCCGACCAATGACCTGGATGTCAATACCCTGCGCGCCCTGGAAGAGGCATTGGAGAATTTTGCCGGTTGTGCGGTCGTCATCAGCCATGACCGTTGGTTTCTGGACCGGATTGCCACCCATATCATGGCCTTTGAGGGCAATTCCGAGGTCTACTGGTTTGAGGGTGGCTATTCCGATTATGCGGCCGATTACAGGAAGCGAAAGGGGAGCGATGCCGACCAGCCGCACCGTATCAGGTATCGCAGCCTGACCAGGGATTGATGGCCGATCCGCAGAGCTTTCGTCTGGTCGCCCTCAACTGCCGGTATACCCATTCCTGCCTGGCCCTGTTCTATGTGCGCAACGCGCTTGAGCGCCATCTTCCGGATGCGGAGATAGAGATGCTGCCGCTGACCATCAACGATCCCTATTACCAGAGCCTGCAGCGTATTCTTGCCGGTGATCCGGAGGTGTTGCTATTTTCAGCCTATATTTGGAACGCGGCCCTGCTGCACCGGCTTGTCGGTGATATTGGTCGCATCCGACCGGGGCTGCCCATGGTCATCGGCGGACCGCAGGCCGGTTTCCTGGGCGACCTGCCGGATGAATGCACCCTGGTGTACGGCGAGATCGAGGGGGTTGATCCCGTGTTTTACCGCAACATTGGCGAACGGCAATTACGTCCCGTCTACCGGGCCGGGGAGGGGGTTGATTTTCCCTTTCCCTACCGGCCGGATGACTTCAGCGTTCATCTCAAGAACCGGCAGATCCTGTATGAATCCTCCCGTGGCTGTCCCTTTTCCTGCTCATACTGTTTGTCAGCCGTCTGCAGCCGGGTGATCCATAAGGATGTCGCAACCGTTGAAGATGAACTGCGCCGTCTCCTCAAAAGCAGGCCTCCTATGATAAAATTTGTCGACCGCACCTTTAATGACAGACCGGAACGGGCCCTGGCCATCTGGGCAAAACTGGTGGAGATCGGTGGAAAAACACGGTTTCATTTTGAAGTGGCGCCAGACCGGTTCACCGAAGAACAGCTTGCCTTCCTGGAAACGGTACCGGTCGGACTCTTCCAGTTTGAAATCGGTATCCAGTCGACAAATGCAAAGACCCTGGCCGCCGTTCACCGGCGCATGGATGTAGACCGGGCCCTGGCAACCATCAAGCGACTGCGGGCAATGGAAAATATCCACCTCCATGTTGATCTGATTCTTGGCCTGCCCGAAGATGACCGAAAGAGCTTTGCCGAATCTTTCCGCCGGGTTTTTTCCTGCCATCCCCATCATATCCAGATGGGGCTCTTGAAGGTCCTGCCGGCAACACCGCTTGCCGGGGAGGTGGATCGATACAAAATTATCCATTGTGCCGCTCCTCCCCATGAGGTGCTGGCAACCGCGACCATGGACCACCGGACCCTGGCCGAGCTGTTTCTCTTTGGCCAGTGCGTGGAGCGGTTCTACAACAATCGCTATTTTCCCTCCCTGTGGCGTTATCTCAAGCAAACTGGTGAAAACGTGTTTGTCTTTTTCCAGGAACTGCTTACCCTGTGTAGAGAGAGGGAGTTTTTTCAGCGGGCCGCTACCCAGGAATTGATGGTTGAACTCCTGGCTGCCCATGTCTCCGGACGCAGCGATTGTGAACTGCTTCGGGAACTGCTTATCTTTGACTGGCTGCGTTGCGGCCATCGTTTCCTTCCGGAAATTTTCCAGGGAGAGTCCCTTGCCGACCAGCGGTCCCGGCTCCGGAAAGCCATGCCCCTGAGTTATAAACCCCTGTATTCGGAATGGGAGCGGAACCATTTTTTCAAGCAGGGCATTTTTTATCCCTTTTCAGCCCGGGCCCTCCATATCGCCGGCCTGGATTCGGCAGGGGACAGGGCCATGGTCTGTTTTCTTGAAAAATCGGATGATGATCTGTATGGATTGCGTAAATGTGGTTTGCTGCCAATTATTTTCACGAAAATTCCTTGACAGGGTTCCCACACATTGTGGTAGAGTATCCGTGGGTAACAATGCAGACGACACCGGATGATAGGTGTTGGCTGATCGGGTGGATAAAATTATGGGAAAAAAAGAACGCAGAGACGGTTCATGCGGCAGTGATGTCGGCCTTGATGTCAGCAGGGCCAATTGCATTCCGGCAGTAGTCCGGGATCTCTGCGCCATGTTTCGCTCCGGCGAAAAAACCAGTCATATCGAACCGGTTCCCATCCCCTCCAAGGAGGGGATCATCAACCTCATCCTTGAGTTGCAGCAGGTCCTGTTTCCCGGCTATTTCACGGATATGATCCTGACCCCGGACAACCTGGAATATCATCTCGGCCAGAAGATCAACGTGTTGTATGAGCGGCTGGCCGGGCAGATCGGTTCCGCCATCCGCCACGACTGCTTTCGCCATAATCAGGCCTGCTCCAAATGCGGTGAGCGCAGTTATCGGATTGCCGAGACCTTTATCGCTTCCCTGCCCGCGATACGTGAGCAGTTGGAATCGGACATCGAGGCCACCCTGGTTGGCGACCCGGCCGCCGCCAATGAAGATGAGGTCGTTTTCAGCTATCCCGGCCTGTTTGCCACCATGGTCTATCGGCTGGCACATCGTCTTGTCGAGCTGGAGGTGCCGATTATTCCACGGATCATGAGTGAATACGCGTATCACCGCACCACCATTGACATCAATCCCGAGGCCCGTATCGGCTCCAGTTTTTTTATCGATCATGGCGCCGGGGTGGTTATCGGCGCCACCACCGATATCGGTGACCGGGTTCGTCTCTACCAGGGGGTGACCCTTGGCGCCCTTTCCCTGCCCCGGGATGCCGGAGAACGGCTCCGTCACACCAAGAGGCACCCCACCATTGAAGATGATGTGATCATTTATGCCAATGCGACAATCCTCGGCGGGGACACCGTCATCGGCGCCCGCTCGATTATCGGCGGTAATGTCTGGCTGACCAGGTCGGTCGGGCCGGACATAAAAGTCCTGCTGAAACAACCGGAACTTGTCTATCTTGGCAAAAAGGACAACCACGATGCAGATAAGTGACAGTCTCATTTCAACCGTCGGCAAAACACCCCTTGTCCGGCTGACCAATATCAGCTGCGGCGCTGAACTGCTGGCAAAAATTGAATCCCGTAATCCTCTGGGCAGCGTCAAGGACAGGATTGCGGTTGCCATGATCAATGCCGCCGAGGATGAGGGCAAAATAAATCGGGGAAGCACCATTATTGAGCCGACCAGCGGCAATACCGGCATCGGGCTGGCCTTTGTCTGTGCCGAGCGTGGCTATCGGCTGGTGCTGACCATGCCCGAGACCATGAGCATTGAACGACGCAAACTGTTGGTCCATCTTGGGGCCGAACTGGTGTTGACCCCGGGCAGCGAGGGTATGAAAGGGGCAATTGCCGGAGCGGAAAAACTGCTGGCGGAGATACCGGGCTCATGGATGGCCAATCAGTTCGCCAATCCCGCCAACCCCGCCATCCACAGAAAAACAACAGGTCCGGAGATATGGGAGCAGAGTGGTGGCCTGGTTGATATCCTGGTTTCAGGAGTGGGGACCGGTGGTACCTTGACCGGGGTTGCCGGTTTTCTTAAACAACATACCACGGTACAGGCAATTGCCGTAGAACCGGCCGCCTCTCCGGTACTGTCCGGGGGAAAGCCCGGACCACATAAAATCCAGGGGATCGGAGCCGGGTTTGTGCCGGATGTATTGGACACCTCCCTGATTGATGAAGTGGTGCAGGTGGAAAATGAAGAGGCCTTGGTCATGGCCCGGATCCTCGCCCGCAGAGAGGGAATTCTCTGTGGTATTTCATCGGGGGCAGCGGTGCGGGCAGCGGTGAAGGTGGGAAATCGTCTGGAAAACAAGGGGAAACGTATTGTGGTGATTCTACCGGATACCGGAGAGCGGTACCTGAGTACGGAACTCATGTCGGATGCCTGATTGAGCCCCAGTCGTTTGGCCATGAAGTAAAAAAAGTTATGAAAATAAGAGCCTCGTTTATCGACCGGAGCGCCAACATACCCGGCGATACGATCAGAATTGTTGCAGCCGGGAATAGAAATCAGTGACACCCGTAGCGGCAAAGCAGAGCTGTGACCGTTGCGGTTCCTGTTGCCGGCAGGGAGGGCCGGCCCTGCATGGGCCCGATATTTCCCTGATCCGGGAGGGCAGACTGGACCGTCATCATCTGGTGACCATTAGAAAGGGGGAACTGGCCTTTGCGCCCTTTGCCGAAAGTCCCGCCCCGGTTTCCGGGGAATTTCTCAAGCTGCAGGGAAAACAGGGCTCCTGGTGCTGCCTGTTCTATGATGAACAGGCCCGTGCCTGTTCCATCTATGAAAACAGACCAATGGCCTGCGGCCTGTTTGACTGTACCGACCCTGAACCGGTACTGGCTATAACCGGCAAAGATCTCCTTACCCGTTTTGACTGTATTGATCCGGACGATCCGCTTCTCCCTCTGGTCCGGCGCCATGAACAGGAATTTCCCTGCCCGGACATGGAATCGGTTGCCGCTGGGCTAAACTCGCCTGCTGATCGTCCGTCCCTGCTTACCAATCTAGCCTCGCTTGTGAACGGCGATCTTGTCTTTCGGCAGCAATTGACCGCACAGGGAAGTTTAAGCGTTGCCGCTGAATTGTTTTATTTCGGCCGTCCTTTGTTTCAACTGTTGCTCCCTTTGGGAGTAGGAATCAGGGAAACCCCAATGGGTTTGCAACTCCTGTAGACCTGTTTCGTCACCATTTCCATAAAAAAACAGTTCCCTGTCCCATCCATGAGCTCTATCTTGCCGCACTGTCTTTATATTTCCCGGTTTGCCGCCTGTTGTTTACTGGAAATGTTATTGAAACCCATCGGTTGGATAAAGATCCGGTAAGCAATAGGGAAATCGCCCTTTTTCGTTTGATTTTTTTTTCGTCGTCACATTTAATACAGGTAGTGTTGGCACAATGCCATTGTTCTGCCGGTATCAGACATCGCGTGTAAAGGCCAAATCATTGAATGTTAGATTGACAGTTCTTTGCCGCAGGCAGAGAACCAAGGGCGGCGTAGGTGTGCATCGTATGATTATCATAAAATTTTTCCGGTAATAAGGAGTTTTTTTTAAGAAAAAGTGATGGTATCCCTGATTTTTCAATCCGGGTTTTCCAGGTAATCAGATAGAGGACAGAGTCCACGATTTTTTTTAATATTTTTTTGGGGGAGTATTACCAATGACAAAAATCAGAAACAAATTACTGCTTGCATTTATCCTTGTCGCCCTCATTCCGCTGGTCGTGCTTGGTGGATATGCATTGACCAATATCAGTCAGTCGCTTCGCACCATCAATACCAGTAAGCTTGAGGACAAGGTCTCTCTCCTCTCTTTTGAGATCGAGGATTTCCTGAAGAATGTCAGTGATGACCTCTTTTATCTTCGGGATTCCGTGCCGTTGCAGGAAATGATCAGAGACATGTCCACCATGAACAGTGAGCAGTTCGACAGTGCACGGCAAAAACTTGCCCAGGATTTCCTTGCCTTTTCCAAGCATAAAAAGATTTATTACCAGGTACGATTCCTCAATGCCGACGGCATGGAGGTGGTCCGGGTCGACAGGAACAATGGCGAGAGCAAAATCATTCCTGAGGCCCGGTTGCAAAACAAGAAAAACAGATATTATTTTGCCGATACGGCAAAACTTGCCAATGGCCAGTTGATGATCTCGCCCCTTGACCTCAATCGCGAACACGGCAAAGTAGAAAAGCCCCTGCGGCCGGTCATCAGATATGGAACCCCTGTGTATGCGCAAAACGGCCAGTTACGCGGGATTGTTCTGTTTAACGTGACGGCGGACAAGTTTCTTGATCTTGTGCGTAAAAAGAATACAAGTCATGAAAAGGTTCTCTTTGTAGACGGCAAGGGGTTTTATTATTCGCATCCGGACCCGGCAAAGGCTTGGGGCGCCAAGACAGACCTTGCCTCTGGTGAAAATTTTTCCCAGGACTATCCGGCTATTGCCGGTCAGGTCGTTGGCTCGCATACGCCAGTTGTAATGGAACAGGGCAAGTACCTGGTCGCAGCCTCGCCCGTCTTCCTCGACAAGGGGCACACAAAGCTGCTTGGTGATATCGTTGATGTGGTGCCGACGGGCGTTGTCTTTAAATCGGTTACCACGTTTCGTAATATCTTTTTGGGAATCAGCGCCGCGGTTTTTCTGGCCACCCTCTTTCTGGCCATCAGCCTGGCAAAATCAATCACCGATCCCATTGTCTACCTGACCAGGGTGACCCATGACATGAGCAAGGGCAAACTTGCTTCCGCGGTTTCCGTTACGAGTCGGGATGAAACAAAACAGCTTGCCGAAGCCATTGAGCGGCTGAGAAAATCCATGGTCATCCTCCTTAAACGGGTGCGGAAAAAATAATCGAATTGATGGTTCTGCAAGCGATACAATCACCCTCCCAAAGAGCCGGTTTTCTTTCTGCTCTTTGGGAGGGTATTTCCTTTATTTCGCATCGGTTTTTGTATGGTTGAGTATGTATTGTTCTCTTGGCTGTTTTGTCTATCTTTTCTGTCTATTGCTGGTGCTTCTTCCTCCCGGCGACAGACAGCTACGGAGAAATTGCATAGATTTCGGGCTTGTCCCGTCCAATGGGGAGAGCAATGAATTCCGGTAATAATAATGATCTTGAGTTCTGGGAAATCCAGGTCTCCCTTGCCAGGGCTGCCGCCAGGCTTCCGAAGCCTTCATTGGCAAAATTTCACTATGAGGTACTCGAGGAGATAGGAAAACCGCCAGGCCTGGATTTGATCGATTATTTTGTCAGTCTGGCGGATATCAGTGATGAGGAAGTAAAGGAATATTTTCGCTTCATAGGCAAGGCAAAAGAGGGCCGGAAAAAAGAGAAAGACAATGATCCGAAAAAGGAGCTGGCCAAAAGATGCGCAGCCGGGGACTCTCCCAGTGTTTTGAAATTTCGGCAGTTATTTATTGAGGAATTTGATGAGCCGCCGTCCGAAGAGATGATCGGGTATTTTTTACAAACGGTCCAGGGCAATGGGACGGGGAAAGAAAAAAGCAATGACAAGCAGACCCAGTTGAATCTGGCTGAAACCATTGCCCGCGGCCCACAACCAACCGTGGCAAAATTGCGGAAAGGTTTCCAGAAAGAGTTCGGCAGTACGCCTTCCGGTGAAATTGTTCAGTATTTTCTTGAGAAAATGCAACAATACGCCCAGGTGAAAGATCTCCCGGACGAGGAACATGAATCCAAGGTGAATTTTGCCAAAACCGTTGCCGGGGGGCTTGTGTCAACCATATTGCAGTTTCGAAAAGCCTTTGAAAAGGCCTATGGCGAGCCGCCTGACGCGGAGATTACCGAGATATTTATTCGCCAACTGTCACGAAAAAAGACGACCTCAGGGGAAAACTGACGTGTTTTGCGCCCGGTTTTATCATGCAGGTCGATTGTGTCAGGCGGCGGTGGTAAATTGATTTTGATTCGCCTGTCATGGCCGAAATACAGAAAATCCCGCCCTTGGAGAATTAGAGAAACTGTTTTGACCAGGCGGTAAAGTCTTCTTTTTCATCATCGTCAAGCATCACTTTTATCGCCTCAAAAAGTGGCCCGACCTCGCTTTTGGCAAAGGATTCCGGCTCAGAGCCTATTTTTTCAAAGGCATCTTCCGTCAGAATAGCGCCGGCAGGACCGACAAGGTCGGTCAGCTTTTCATCCAGGGCCCCAAGAATGGCTTCCCGCTCCTCTTTGGAGAGAATATCTTTCTTTTCCTTTACCCGTTCCGCAACGCCAGCCATGATAAGTCTGCAGGTGTGGGTCAAAACCGCCAGTTCCGATTTTTCGGACTGGGCGAGGACTTCCTCAATGGTGCGCTTACCATCAAAGAGCAGGGCGATTTTCAAATCTTCGGCACCGAGTTTCTTCGCCTTGTTCAACTTGTCAGCGTCTATTTTGAATACAGCCTGATCGTCACCGATTTTTTTCTGGATTATGGCAATGTTTTTGGAAGATTTTTCAAGGAAGGAGAGAAAATCGTTGGTGTCGATATCAGGGTCTGGTGTGTATCCACCTTGATCGCCTTCATCAAAACTGGTGGAAATGTTGACCCAGCGGGCGCAGGTGGCGGCAGCCTTTTTTCCCTGCAGGTGAAGTGTTTCCACCTGTTCGATGATTCCTTCCTTGACATGTAACCGTGCGGAATCATTATACTTGTGTGTTATATGCAGTGTCCCGCTTTTTCCTTCAAAGACAAGTGGTTTCACGATGGGCAGAAGCGGCTGATACATAAACGGTCCCTCAAAAAGTACTGTTGTTTGATAAAGATATATCTGACGGGTAATGAACAGTCATCATCCGTTGTTTTTTCTGTCCTCAGACCAGGGGCAGGCAAACTTTTACGCAAAAGTATTGTATGCCATGGGTAAGGAAAAAATCAAAGAAAAAATCAACCCTTACCTAAAACTTTCCATCCCGGACAAGAGAGCCTTTGTTTTGGCCGCTAACCAATGCACCAGTTATAGGCATTGGTGAACATTCGCATCCACGGTGAGACTGCCAGGCGCCGCATTTCTTCCGGTAGCCAGTGACATTGCCAGGGCAGAAAGGCCCGTTCAGGATGGGGCATCATGGCAAGGTGGCGTCCGTCCGGGGAGCAGAGACCGGCAAATCCGCCTTCAGAACCGTTGGGATTAAAGGGGTAGTGTTCGGTGGGCGTTCCGTTGTCGTCAACATAGACCAGCGGCACCAGCTGCTGGCCGGTGACCTGGTTGCGGATCTCTTTATCCGGGAAGTGGAGTTTACCCTCGCCATGGTCCACGTGAATACCGAAGACCATATCGGTCATACCGGCTAGCATCATGGCCGGGCTGTCCTGCACCCTGACCGTTACCCAGCGGGATTCGAATCGGCCGGAACGGTTATGGATAAAGCGGGGCTGGCGGTCGGCGGCAAGTCCCTGGAATGGCACCCAGCCCAGTAGGGCAAATAACTGGCAGCCGTTGCAGATGCCAAGCGTAAAGGTGTCGGGCCGGTTGTAAAAGGCATCGAACATGGATTTGAGGCGGGTGTTAAACAGGATGGCGGCCGCCCAGCCCTTGGCCGATTCCGGCACATCGGCATAGGAAAAACCGCCGACTGCGGCCAAGCCCCGAAAATCATCCAGGTCGATCGTGCCGGTCAGAAGATCGGTCATGGTGATGTCCCAGGGCTCAAACCCGGCCGCAAAAAAGGCGGATGCCATTTCCCGGTCCGAATTTGATCCCTCGTCACGGAGGATGGCAACTTTTGGTTTGTCTGCGGCGGTAAGAAGTTCTGCCGGCGCCGCTTCCGGGGTGAAGGGGATGGTGTAGACCGGGCCGGTACGGTCATAACAGTTCTTTTTCTCTTCATCGGCGCAGTCCGGATTCATCTGCAGCCGTTCCAGCTGATAACTGGTTTCTTCCCACTGCCCGCGTAACGCTATCATTTTCTCACTGAGGACTTTTTGGCCGTTGTGCTGGACCCTGATCTGTTGCCCGGCGGTGCTGGTACCCAAGGGCATGGCCGGGACATCGGCCGCGGCCAGAATTTTGGAGACGGCATCGAGGTTTTCAGGGCTGCATTCAAGCATCAGGCCGAGTTCCTCGGCAAACAGGGCCGCAAACAGGTCACCCGGACGCCTGATGTCCACATCAAGACCGCAGTTGCCGGCAAAGGCCATCTCCAGCAGGGTGGTAATCAATCCACCGTCACTGACGTCATGGCCGGACAGAATCAGGTCTTTGTCAATCAGTTCCTGAACGGCTGCAAAGGCGCGGCGTACCAGATCCGGATCGTCCATGTCCGGGCTCTCGTTCCCTAACTGTCCAACAACCTGGGCCAGGGCCGTGCCGGCGAGCCTGGCCCGGCCGGGAGCAAGATCAATAAGCAACAGCGGCGATCCTGGCTTTTTGATGTCCGGGGTAATGACCTTGGTGATGTCGCTCATGGCGGCGTAGGCCGAGATAACCAGCTGCCGGGGGGATTTGACGGTTTCCTCGCCGATAACAGTTGCCATGGACAGGGAATCCTTGCCCCCGTCCACGGCCATGCCGGTGGCGATCATGGCATCACGCATGGCCGTGGCCGCATCGTTTATGGCCGCGCCCTCGCCGGGAAGTTTCGGCGCCCACATCCAGTTGGCCGAGCATTTGACCTGCAGGGGATCATCAATCTTTGCCCATACCAGATTGGTCCAGGCCTCGCCGACCGCCATGCGGGCACCGGCCGCCGGGTCAACCAGCATCTTGATCGGCTGTTCACCGATGGCGGTTGCAATACCGGTCAGGCCGAAATGGGACTGGGCGACCACGGCCACATCGGCAACTGTGAGTTGCAGGGGGCCGCAGCATTGCTGGCGGGCAATCAGGCCGGTCACGGCCCGGTCGACCTTGGAGGTGAGAAATTTCTTTGAACCAACGCTGACAAGCCGCAATACGTTATCCAGGGCCTGGCGCAGGGTCAGATCAGCGGGCAGGGCAAGCGGACGCAGCTGAGGATCAACGTGCTGGTCGGAAAAGGTTTTCTGCGGAATGTCACCGAGCAGTTCGTCAAGTTCCAGGTCAACCGGGGTGGTGTCGTCATAACTGTCATGGACGATAAAACGCAGGTCACCGGTGACCTCGCCCAGCACCTCGCAGGCGATCTTTTCCCGGTCACAGATGGCCTGGAATTTTTTGATATTTTCCGGGCTGATCAGGAACCCGTTTCGTTCCTGGTACTCGGCCACGTAGATTTCCAGAACCGACATGGTGGGATCGCCGACCCGGATGTTACGGATCTCGATGCGGCCGCCGGAATGCTCCACCAGCTCCTTGAGCACATTGGCCGGTCCGCCGGCGCCCTGGTCATGGATCACGTCGACCAGGGTTGAGTCACCCATCTCGTTGCAGGCGCGGATAACCCGGTTCATCTTCTGTTCCATCTCGGCATCGCCGCGCTGGACGGCGTTGAAATCAAGCTCTTCGGCATTTTCACCCTGGAGCATGGACGAGGCAGCGCCGCCACCAAAGCCGACCCGGCAGGCCGGGCCGCCCACCTGGACGATGAGCATCCCCTTTTTT
>WFZC01000198.1 GCA_015489765.1 Desulfobulbaceae bacterium | reverse complement strand
GGTATACAAGAAGTAGTGTTCCGTGGCGGGTCTTGGCTATACCTGTAGTATGTCGAGAATCGCCACAGGACACACGACGCAGTAGATCGAAGTTTTTACGACGCCATCAATTAGAGAACGGGGAGAAATACAGAGTTTTTTCTCCCGGATTGATCAACAACACAATCAAGGAACTACCATGTGGGAATATACGGATAAAGTTCAACAGCATTTCATGAACCCGCAAAATGTCGGGGAGCTGGAAAATCCCAGCGGTACGGGTGATGTCGGTTCTCTCTCCTGCGGAGACGCACTGAAACTGACCATCAAGGTTGACGACAACGGTATCATCACCGATGCCAAATTCAAGACATTTGGCTGTGCCTCGGCCATTGCCTCATCCTCGGTGCTGACCGAAATCATCAAGGGCATGTCCATTGAAGAGGCCTCAAAAATCACCAATGAAGATATTGCCGAGGCCTTGGGCGGCCTGCCCAAGGAAAAAATGCACTGTTCGGTCATGGGGCGCGAGGCCCTGGAAGCCGCCATTGCCGATTACAAGGGGGTCATCCTGCCCATGGCCGAAGGTGAGGTCGTCTGTGAATGCTTTGGGGTGACCGACCTTGAAATTATTCGTGCCATCAAGGAATCCGACCTGCGCTCGGTTGAAGAGATCACCAACTTTACCAAGGCAGGCGGCGGCTGTGGAAAATGTGAAGACCGGCTGCGTGAAATCCTGCAACAGACCGTTGAAGGCATTGCCGCTGAAAAAACCAAACCCCATAAAGACCAGCGTATGACCACCCTGCAGAAGATTAAAAAAATAGAGCAGGTCCTGGAACGGGAGATCAAGCCTACCCTGAAAAAAGACGGAGGAGATATCGAACTTGTGGACGTGGACGGGGATTTTGTTACCGTCTCCCTGCGCGGCGCCTGTTCCGGCTGCCAATCCTCCCGGACGACCCTGAAAGAATATGTGGAAAAGAAACTGCGTGAGCAGGTCGTCGATACCCTGATTGTTGAGGAGGATAAATAATGAACTGCGGAAGTGACAAGGTCATCTACATGGATAACAATGCAACCACCCGCATTGCGCCCGAGGTGGTTGATGCCATGATGCCGTTTCTGACCGATTGTTACGGCAACCCCTCATCAATGCACACATTCGGCGGCATGGTCGGCCGGGCCATTGAACAGGCCCGGGCCCAGGTGGCGGATCTTCTCGGGGCCGACCCCGAAGAGATTGTCTTCACCAGCTGCGGCACGGAAAGTGATTCAACCGCCATTCTCTCTGCCCTGCAGACCTACCCGGAGAACAGGCACGTTATTACCACGAGAGTGGAACACCCGGCGGTGAAAAATCTGTGCGAAAGTTTGACCCAGCTCACCGGTCATAAACATCGAGTGACCAGGCTCATGGTCGACGCCGACGGCCTTTTGGATATGGACAGTTACAAAAAGGCGCTTTCCGATGACACGGCCATTATTTCGATCATGTGGGCAAACAATGAAACCGGGGTCATATTTCCCGTTGAAGAAATGGCGGCCATGGCCCGGGAACGGGGTATTCTCTTTCACACCGACGCGGTCCAGGCCGTGGGTAAAATCCCCATAAATATGCGGGAAAACAATATTGATTTTCTTTCCCTCTCGGGCCACAAACTGCATGCGCCCAAGGGAGTGGGAGTCCTCTATGTCCGCAAGGGCACCCCGTTTGTCCCCTTTCTCAACGGTGGTCATCAGGAACGGGGACGACGGGGCGGCACGGAAAATGTGGCCTCAATTATCGGCCTTGGCCGTGCCTGTGAACTGGCCGGCCAATCCATGGAGGATGAAAATACCAGGGTCAAGGCCCTGCGCGATAAACTGGAAAAAGGACTGCTTTCCACCATTCCTAAATCCATGCTTAACGGACATCCGGAAAAACGTCTTCCCAATACCAGCAACATCAGTTTTGAATTTGTCGAAGGCGAGGCCATACTCCTGCACATGGATCGGTATAACATCTGCGCCTCTTCGGGATCGGCCTGTACTTCCGGCTCCCTTGAACCATCTCATGTCATGCGGGCCATGGGAGTGCCGTTTACAGCGGCCCACGGCTCCATCCGCTTCAGTCTTTCCATTTACAACACCGAAGAAGAGGTGGACCTGGTCCTGGACAAGATGCCAGCCATTATCGCCAACCTGCGCAAATTATCACCCTTCTGGAAAGAAGACGAATAGGAAGGCAAAAGCAGGAGAACGCAAAACTACCCGGAATAAACAGTCCCCCATTCCGGTTGCCAACGCAGCATCCACCCGAAAAAATACGACCAAAGGGAAAGAACGATGCACATAGTACCGCCCTCGTTTGAAGTGCTGGACCATCTTGACCATGAAAGCCTGGCTGTTCGTATCGAATTCTGTGGCCGCATCTGTTACAAGAGCGAGGACAAGATCGATCGCGACTCCGCCCTTCCCTTTGTCACCAAAATGGCGGAACATGGGCATAACTCGGTCCTGGAAATGGGGGTCGTTACCTTGCAGGTGCTTTGCAGCGATCAGCAGAAGGTAATCGACCTGTTCCTCACCCAGCCAAAATACCTGCATATTGACCGCCAGGGAGATGACTTGCTTGTTACCGGCAGTGTCCGGGCCTTCCGCGAAATGCTCATGTTCCACCCGGACTGTGCGATGGTCCGGGCCATGTGCAGTTACCTCAATCGTCGTCATCCCTATTTTTTCAGTACCATCCTGCCGGAAAACGGACTGAAGGACGACCCGACAATTTCGGTAACAAAAATGGAACTGGCAGATGTTGACCGGTTGCCTCCGGAACAACGGGCCAAACATCGCCATATCGGAGTCAAATTTATCGTCAACCGGGCCATTACCCACGAAATCGTACGCCATCGTCCCTGTTCCTTTCTCCAGGAAAGCCAGCGGTACTGCCGTTACAGTGACGATAAATTCGGCAATGAGGTCACCTTTATCAAGCCCATGTTTTTTGAGGAAGACAGTCCGGAATACGCCATCTGGCACCGGGCCATGCTGGACACGGAAAAGATGTATCTGCAGCTCCTTGAGACTTCCAGCCCGCAGGCGGCCAGGACCGTCCTGCCCAACTCCTGCAAAACAGAACTGATCGTTTACGCCAACCTGGCGGAGTGGCGCCATATTTTCAACCTTCGGACAACCAAGGCAGCCGAACCATCCATGCGCGAAGTAATGATCCCCTTGCAGGAAGAGTTCAAAACCCGCTTCCCTGATATTTTTCACTGAGGATTCCAGGAACAACCCGACGACAAGGAATTTCGGTTCATCCACCACATCCAGGGCATGAAAAGGTATGCGAAAATATGTGCCTTGGCTGATGTCTGAATATTGCCGGGAAAGCAGCCGGAAATGGAAAATCATTTTCCCAGGAACCAGCAGGCTCAAAGAACATTTTCCAATATATTTTTCAGCAGGTTACCAGATCGCATCGTGATTTTACAGGCGCTCTTTATTGACATCTTTCCTCAAACCTGCTAATTTTTTGGGATTATCGTCGTTTTTAGCACAGGAGTCTTCCTGGGCTGTCTCATACTCTACCCCCCACTCACCTTACTACGTAAAGGAGGACCCTATGGTTTTGGATCCCACCAAGCACGCGGACTGGGAAATTGCAGAAGAAGCTGAAAGCCGGATGAAAACAGTCTATGAACTGGGCGAACAGCTCGGCCTGGAAAAAGAAGAACTGCTTCCCCATGGCCATTATCTGGCAAAACTGGATTACCGTAAGATTCTTGACCGGTTAAAGGACAAACCGGACGGAAAATACATTGATGTTACCGCCATCTCTCCTACGCCGCTTGGTGAAGGAAAATCCACCTGTGCCATGGGGCTTGTCCAGGGCCTGGGAAAACGCGGCAAGTCGGTTGTCGGCGCCATCCGGCAGCCCTCCGGCGGACCGACCATGAATATCAAGGGCTCTGCCGCGGGCGGCGGCCTGGCCCAGTGTATCCCCCTGACACCCTTTTCCCTGGGCATGACCGGTGATATCAACGCCATCATGAATGCCCATAACCTGGGCATGGTTGCCCTTTCCGCCCGCATGCAGCATGAGTGCAACTATACTGACGAACAGTTGGCCATGCGCAACCTGAAACGACTGGACATCCATCCCAAGAAGGTTGAGTTCAGGTGGATCATGGATTTCTGCGCCCAGGCCCTGCGCAACATTACCATGGGCATAGGCGGCAAGATGGACGGCATGACCATGCAGTCCGGCTTTAACATTGCGGTTTCTTCGGAAATAATGGCCATTCTCTCCATTGCCAAGGACTTGAAAGACATGCGGGAACGTATCGGCAGGATTGTTGTGGCCTACGACAAGCAGGACCGGCCGATCACAACGGCTGATCTCGAGGTGGACGGCGCCATGACGGCCTGGATGGTTGATGCCATCAACCCCAACCTGATGCAAACCCTGGAGGGACAGCCGGTGATTGTCCATGCCGGCCCCTTTGCCAATATCGCCATCGGCCAGTCCTCGGTCATTGCCGACCGGGTCGCCCTGAAACTGGCGGATTACAACGTAACCGAATCCGGATTTGGCGCTGACATCGGCTTTGAAAAATTCTGGAACCTCAAATGCCGCTATTCCGGCCTGAAACCAAACTGTGCGGTAGTGGTCGCCACCATCCGGGCGCTCAAATGTCACGGCGGCGCCCCGATTCCCGTGCCCGGCAAACCCATGCCCAAGGAATATGAAGGTGAAAATGTGGAATGGGTTGAAAAGGGATGCGCCAACCTTATCCACCACATCGAGACCGTCAAGAAGGCCGGCATCAACCCGGTTGTCTGCATCAACGCCTTCTATACCGACACGGATAACGAAATCGCCGCTGTTCGGCGTCTGTCTGAAGCAGCCGGGGCCAGAGTCGCCCTGTCACGGCACTGGGAGCATGGCGGTGAAGGGGCCCTTGAATTTGCCGACGCTGTTGCCGACGCCTGTGAAGAACCCAACGATTTCAAATTTCTCTACGACCTGGACACTCCTCTCTCCAAGCGTATTGAACTGATTGTCAAAGAGGTGTATGGCGGCGACGGTGTCAGTTACTCACCCGAGGCGGCTGCCAAGCTCAAACGCATCGAGGCCGATCCGGAGATGAAAGAGATGACCACCTGCATGGTGAAGACCCACCTCTCCCTTTCCCACGATCCCAAACTGAAAGGAGTGCCCAAGGGCTGGACCCTGCCCATCCGCGACATCCTCACCTATAAGGGAGCGGGCTTTGTCGTGCCAGTGGCAGGCGCCATCAGCCTGATGCCGGGTACGGCCTCTGATCCGGCCTATCGCCGCATTGACGTCGATGTGGAAACCGGCAAGGTGAAAGGAGTCTTCTGATTCCATGCATTTTGTAGCGTGGCCCTTTGGGGTGCAGTTCCATCCGCCGGCGAGGGGATAATTCATTAAAAATCCCTTTTTTAGAAAACCGGGTCAAAAGTGGAGAGTGCTTTTGACCCGGTTTCTTTTTTATAGTATCATAATGTAAATCAGTCTCTCATTAGAGAATTTAAAACAGAAAAAAACTTACATCTTTCATGGTCAAGACAACTGCCACCAAAAAAAATATTCACCGGAAAACCTCCCGGAAGCGGACGGTCAAGGACCAGTCCGGGGCCGGTAAGTTCAAGATCGGTGAACTCCTGCAGAAAGCTGGCTACATCACCGCCAACCAGTTTGAACAGGCAAAAAAGATCCATCGAAAGACCGGTGAGCGCTTGGGGCGTATCCTGCTTGAAAACGGTACATTGGAGCGGGATACCATTGCCAAGTTTCTCAGCCGCATGCATAACTATACCCTGGTCTCGCTCGAGGACGAGGTGCCCAGTCCGGACGTGCTGGAACTGCTCCCCTATGAAAAGGCAAAACAATTCCTCGCTTTCCCCCTGCGCCGGGCCGGCAACACCCTCCAGGTCACCATGGCCGAGCCCACCGACCATATCGAGGTGGAGGAGCTTCAGGACTTGGTCAACATGGATCTTGATGTCTGTGTCTCCACGGCAAAGGACATCATTGATGCCTACAAGAAATACTACAAGATTGACGAGGAGGAGTATCAATCATTTTTTGCCTCCCAGCCGGAAGACGACCTGGGGACGGAAGAGATCACCCAGATCGAGGATTTTGGCGCCCTGGTGTCCGATGCTGCTGAAGATTTTGAAATCGAGACCGGTGAGGAGGACGAGAGCAGTTTTGATCAGTTTTCCGCCTCCGATGCCCCGATTATCAAGCTGGTGAATGGTATTTTGGTCAAGGCGGTCCAGGAAGGGGTCAGTGATATTCATATTGAACCTTTTGAAAAAACCATGCAGGTCCGTTACCGGAAAGACGGGGCGCTTTTTAAGTCCATGAACCTGCCGCTGACCATTAAAAACGCCCTCATTGCCCGGGTCAAGATCCTGGCCGATCTCAACATCACTGAACGGCGTGTTCCCCAGGATGGACGTATCAAAATGCGGATGGGCCGCAACAGGGCGGTGGATTTTCGTGTGTCAACCCTGCCTCTGCTCCATGGTGAAGGTATTGTCCTTCGTATCCTGGATAAAAGTTCACTCAACGTCGACTTGACCAAGCTGGGCTTTGAACAAAAGACCTTTGATGCCCTCAAACGGTGTCTCAATCGGCCCCAGGGGTTGCTTCTTGTTACCGGCCCAACCGGTTCCGGTAAAACCGTAACCCTGTATTCAGCGCTTAATTCACTCAACAGCGAGGACATTAAAATCCTGACGGCAGAAGATCCGGTGGAGTTCAACTTCAAGGGTATCAACCAGGTCAACGTCAACACCGAGGTCGGGATGACCTTTGCCGCCGCCCTCAAGGCCTTTCTTCGTCAGGATCCGGACATCATCATGGTTGGTGAGATTCGTGATATCGATACTGCGGAAATCGCCATGAAAGCGGCAATGACCGGCCATCTTGTCTTCTCAACCCTCCATACCAATGACTCTCCGGCCACGGTCGGCCGTATGGTCGATATAGGTATTCCACCCTACCTGCTGGCTTCTTCTCTGACCATGGTCCTTTCCCAGAGGCTGGGACGGCGCCTCTGCCTCAAATGCCGGGAACCGGCCACCTATAGCAAAAAGGAACTGATTGCGGCCGGCTTTAAAGAGGAAGAGATTGACGACCTGCAGCTGTTCAAGGCCAAGGGATGTTCGGAATGCAATGGCCTGGGATACAAGGGCCGGGTCGGTTTTTTTGAACTGATGGAGGTAACCGATGAGGTGGCCAAAGCCATCCAGGCCGAGGTTTCCGAGGAACAGCTGCGCAAGGTAGCGGTTCAAGAGGGGATGTATACCCTGCGCCAGGCAGCCCTGCAAAAGGCCAGGGAAGGTATAACCAGCCTGGAAGAGGTCCTGCGACGTACAGTAGTCCATGAAGACAGCCTGCCCGCCTATCTGGTCAACCCTGATGTGGAAGAATACCAGGAAGGCGATACCATCATCCAGGAGGGAAACAAGGACAAGGATTTTTTCAAGCTGGTTCGGGGCAAGGTAGCGGTCCTGCGGGGAGGGAAAAAAATTGCCGAGATTACCGAACCGGGAGAATATTTCGGTGAAATGGCCTCGATCTTAAATGAAGTCCGCAGTGCCTCCATTGTTTCGGCAGGCCGATGCACTGTCAAGCGTTATCCCGGTGATAAGCTGGAAGAACTGATAGAAAAATATCCTGACGTGTCCAAACATCTGTTCAAAACCCTGGTTGGCCGACTGCAAAAAACCGACCGCATCGTGGTCCAGTTGGCAGGCGGCGGCAGACCCAGACCCCAGGCCGTTCGTCGGGCATGAATTCCCACCTGCTTTCCGTTTATATTATCGCCTATAACGAGGCGGATAAGATCCGTTCGGCCATTAACTCCGTACTATGGGCCGATGAAATCGTTGTTGCCGATTCTTTCAGTGACGATGACACCGCTGCCATTGCCGAGGAAATGGGGGCCAGGGTTGTGCAGATAGAGTTTAACGGATTTGGCGATCTCCGTAATCGGGCCATGGCCGCCTGCAGCCATGGCTGGATTTTTTCTCTGGATGCCGATGAACGCTGTACGCCCGAGGCCCGTGACGAAATCCTGCAGACCATTGCCCTTCCCGAGCCGGCCGACGCCTACTATATTCCCCGCCGAAATTTCTTCATGGGCCGCTGGATGAAATATTCCGGTTTTTATCCAGATTATCGCCAACCGCAACTCTTTAAAAAGGGAGCGCTCGTATTCAACAACCAGGACCAGGTCCATGAGGGATACCGAATCGTCTCGGCAAAACCGCCCGGCTACCTGAAACAGGCCATCTGGCAGGTTCCCTTTAAGAATCTGGAAGAAGTCGCACACAAGGCCAATAAATATTCAACCCTTGGTGCCAAAAAACTGCAGGCAAACGGCCGCAAGGCCACCATGGTTACAGCCCTGGCCCGGGGCTGCTGGTCCTTTTTCCACATGTATATTATCAAAAGAGGAATCCTTGACGGTTGGCCGGGAATGGTCATTGCCCTTGGCAACTTTCAGGGAACATTTTACAAATACGCCAAGTTAGTGGAGTTACAGGCCAACTGGCAGCCTCCCGAATCGCCGCCCATTAAAAAATAATCACAGCTCTGTGTAAATGTGTACCGACTTGGACACAATTTGCTCCATGGGCCGGTACAAACTCTGAATCTTGGCTTCATACCCAATATCCTGTCGATTTGCGCGTGGATGAATTCTGACAATTGGGCAGAAGTGGCGCTGATCTGCACATGCAGATTTATTTATGAGCAGACATCTCTGTAGTCTGTAACCTCTCACAATACGTATATCTGCTCACCGGCCAGGTTCCCCTGTCCTGTTAACCCCACAATTATGCACCTTGCGCTGGGTGGACAATAAATGTTGCTCTAGTCCATTTTCACACCATGATAGTTTTTTTTGGATGCTGTGCTTTAATATCTTATCGTTGGCCGAAAGATGGCGACGATCACTCTTGGAATGGTAGAGATGATAGGCAAGAGCATTGAACTTGACATTCTGACGCCGCAGACCGATATTCATCAAGCGGACAGTGAACTCCGAATCCTCCCGGCCCCAGCCCACAAAGTCCTCGTTGAAACCGTTCACCCGAATAGCATCTTGCCGCCAGAAAGCGAAATTACAGGTCTTAATTCCCGGTAACCTTCTACTTTTAAAAGAAAAAATATTTGCCAGAAGATCAGAACGCAGGCAGTTTTTTCTATTGCCGACTCCGGCGCTACAACAGTTGGCGGACAACTCGCCGGTGCGGAGAATCTGTTGCGACAGCCGCTTTGTCAGCAAGACCCGGGTTCCCTGAACAAAAAAACCTTTGCGGGCAAACCTGTGATGGTCATGGACAAAATGACGTTCGGCAATGATATCACCATCAATAAGGATGACGTATTCTCCCCGTGCCCTGGCAATGGCACGATTTCTACTACGGGCGAGACGGAAGCCCTTGTCCTCCTGCCAGGAGTGAATAACCGGAATGGGAGCATTGGCGGCTATACTCCTGATCATTTCCGCGGTTTCCGAGGTAGAACCATCGTCAGCCACAATCACCTCCAGAGGCAGTTGTTTCTGGGCAAGAACACTTTTAAGAGATAGGGCAAGCGCCTCGGGCCAGTTGTAGGTTGTGATTATTACGCTGATATCCACACCAGTATCCTCTAGCGCCGTTGACTGGCAACGGCGATATCAATATTTGACAGGATGGTATCCCGTACTTCGGTAACAGACAAATCTTGCATACAACGCCAATGGCTGCAGGGCTTTTGCCGGTAACAGGGGGAACACGACATATCTTTTCTGATAATTGTGTGTCCCGGGCCATAGGGTCCGGTCCGCACAGGATTTGCCGGGCCAAAAATGGCAAATACGGGTATGCCGAGAGCAGCGGCGATATGCATTGGTCCGGTATCATTGGATATGAAAAACTCGGCCCTGGAGATCAGGGCCACCAGTTCTTTCAAGCCCGTTTTTCCGGCCATGGAAATTGCCCTACCTCCACTGGCGGCTACCACTTCATCGACCACCGGCGCGTCAGCCCTATTACTTATCACAACCGAACAAAGAGGAAGTCCGGCTGCCAGCCTGCCAAAGCGCTCCGCCGGCCATTTGTTGGCATCCTTACCGGCAGATGGGGCAATGACGCAAAACCGCTCGGGAAAAAAGGAAATTTCAGGGATTTCTCCCTCAATGGGCGGCATGGGATGCTCCACCTTTGATACATCACAGCCCATCAACCGGGCCAGTTTCAGATACCTGTCAATGGCATGGATATTTTCGCCACCCCTGATTTTATGGGTGTAAAACAACGGGCTGCCCTCGTCCGAATCGGAAAAACCCAGTCTTTCCCGGGCTCCCGTCGCCCAGGTGATCAGGCCGCTGCGCAACAGCCCGGAAAGATCCACAGAAATATCAAACTGTTCAGCGGCAAGGGCACGGCCAAAACGAATGATTTCCGGAATTGATCTGTGCAGACGGCCCATCTTTTTCCACTTATCCTTATCCATGATCCAGAGTTTTGTAATCATGGGATGGCCTTCAAGAAAACGATGCAGGCCCCGGGCCACAACCCAGTGAATTTCCGCTTGCGGGAACCTGTTGTGGACAGCGGCCAGAAAGGGCAAGGTATGGACAATATCACCCAGGGCGCTGGGTTTGATAATGAGTATTTTTCTGTAGTTGCTGCTCATTATTTCCTGCTCTGCCCCTCCTCCCTGATCAGTGTTTTCAGATCCGCTATATGCCGGGGAATACCTAATCCATGCCTGTCAACAAAACCGGGAACTACGTTTTTTTTCTTTAAATTTCTGATTGATTCCGCAATATCTCCGGCGGTAATATTTTTAAGAATATCGCCTTCCGCAGGACTGATAATTTCAGAAGCCCCGACCTGCCTGGAAACCAAAACCGGGGTCCTGCAATGCAGGGACTCAACCACCACCAGGCCAAAGGGTTCATAGTGAGATGGCAAAATAGTGTAATCGACTGCGCTGTAAAGGCCGGAGAGGTTATCGATATAGCCGAGGTAACGGACATTTGCCGGAATATCGCCAACGCCCTGTACGCGTTCACCAACAATCAGAAGTTCATATTCCTTTTGATCGAGCATGGCAAAGGCGGCCAGCAGTTCTTTCAGTCCCTTGCGCCCGTGCCCCCTGGAGGGAAAGAGCAAGGTCATCCGCTCGGGATCAATATGGTATTGTACTCTGATTTTCTTAAGAGCAGGCCCGCTGACAGGAACAAAAAAATCCGTATCAACTGGCGGATACCGCACCACAATTTTACCGGCATCCACCTCCGGATAATATCTCTGTATTTCTGCGGCAATGGATTTTGAATGGGCCAGGATTACAGGAGTATTAGCAAACATATAACGCTCAAAACGGCTCTCCGTCCGATCGTGGAAACAGCGCACCGGACTCTCTGTTTTATCCCGCATGGCCGCAAAAGCCGGGTGGACCCCGCCCACCACAGCCACATGGGCGGCCCCGGTTCTGGTTAGCGCCAGGGACAGATCATAATCATTCCTGTCAAATTTTCTGTTAAGCCAGGAAAGAAAACAATACTTTTTCCATCGTCCCGGCACAAGAAAGATGGGTGCCCGGTGGATGCTGCAGTTGAGCTTGGCCGCAAGTTTTTTGTCCACCTCACAGGTAACAATATGCACCTCATCACCGGCGGCAAGAAAGCCGTTGATCAAGGCCAGCATATAGGCCTCCATACCCCCGCTGGACCGCAGCTGGTTATGAATAATGGCAATTTTCACTGTAATACCCTGATCTCAAGTCTCGCCGTACAGTCTGGCCACGACCTCATACCTGATCAATTTCTCCTTTTTATCTGCCGGCAACTCCAGGAAAAACCTTGCAAAACGCAGGCAACAGAGCCGCCACCACGCCTCCAGCAGACGGACACGCCGTATCTTCCGCACGGTAGCGGCATCATAATGTTTTTTTAAAAAGATGAGTTCTGATCGTACCTTACGCGCCATGACCTCGGCAAGAGGCGTTCCTTTTTCGCTCTGTCCTTCAAGGTGCATGACCCTTGCCTCCGGTATTTCAGCAAGCTGCCACCCCTCCTTTCTCACTGCAAGACAAAGATCTATGTCTTCGGCGTACAAAAAAAAACGGGTGTCAAAACCGCCAACAGCAGCAATGACAGAGCTGCGCGCGACCATGGCGGCGCCAAGTATCCAGGCAATTTTTCCTGGAAGATCATCAAAACATCCGCCGCTGTAACGGCCTGCCGGGTAGCTGTATTCCACGGCAGGATGCGGGCTTCCATCCGGATTGATAATCACTGGCCCGGCCAGCCCGACCTCGGGATGTGACTCCATAAATTTGCGGATTGCCCGCAGGCAGCCAGCTTGCAGTTCCGTATCAGGATTAAGGAAAAAAAGCAGTTCCTCCCTGCACCGTTTAATTGCCTGATTATTGGCCGCCGCAAAACCCAGGTTTTCGGTGTTGGCAATGAGTTCTATCTCCGGATAATCGGTTTGCAACAACTCGGGACTGCCATCGACCGAACCATTGTCAACCACAATTATTCGGCATTTGTCATCCTTCTCCTTTCTGATGGAATCAAGACAGCGGGCCAGGAGTGTTCCCGTATTATAGTTGACGATGACAATACAGATATCCGGGGTCATCGCTGTTCTTTTTTCCTGCAGGCAAAGAGGATAGAAGAGCCGGGAAAGAGTTTGGCTATGGGCCTGGCAAACGGACGGGTGATGGGATTTTTGGCAAGCCGTTTTCTTATATAGCCGCAATGATACGTTTTTTGTCCTATTATCTCAAGGTCATACCGTTTTATGAGCAGGGCAAGGGACCTGGGCGTGAAATGATGGCAGTGAAACGGCAGGTCCCAGCCCGGCCAATCCTCTCCCTCCATGAACGCATCAATGGAATCATGGTTCGGCACGTCAACAATAATTATTCCATCCTCAGCCAGTAACTCGGTAAAAAAGGCCAACTGTCTCTCTGGCTCTGGAAAATGTTCAAAACTGTGCCAGAAGGTAATGACATCAAAACGGCGTTGCCTGATTTCCCCGGGATTATCAACAAATTCCAGACCAAGCTTTCGGGTTATAAAATCTTTATTTGCCGGACTGATATCAAACCCGACAGAGACAAAACGCTTTTGGCAACCATACAGGAAATAGCCCCTGCCGCAGCCCACATCAAGCAGCTGCCCTCGTTTTTTATACTTTTTCACAAAGTTGATACGGTGATCCTCCCGGCAAATGTGTTTGCCAAATCCGGGATCACCAGGCGCGACATCCTCATAATGGGCCGCAAAATACCTTTGATCGTACAGGGCCGCCAACTCTGCAGGCTCCGGCATGGGTTCGGTGACCGCATGCCCGCACCGACGGCAGCATTTAAGATTGTACGCCCCAATGGTATAGCGGACAAAAACACGATCATGACCACAGACCGGACAACTCATGCCATCAGCTCCCCGGCATCGGATTGAACGGCAGCCGACTGCCTGTTATCTTGCGGAAGGGCATACAGAACAGCGGCAAAAAGGGAAAAGAAAAAGCCGGTTTCATATACCCTCAGATACGATTCCGTCAACATGATGGTAAGAAAAAACAGGGGAAAGGCAAAACGGACGCGGCGCCAGTGGTCATGGCTTACCCAGGCCTGTCGAAACATGACGGCAAAAATCATCAGCAGGGCAATGATACCCGGAATACCAACCATTGCCGCCACCAGTACATATTGATTATGGGGATTATCGGTTGCCACACAGGTTGGGCTGAGCTTGTGATTGATATCGGCATAGGACGCCTGAAAACCACCGGTACCCACTCCGAGAAGCGGATGCTGCCGGATAATCTGCCATGAGTTGCACCAGAACCGCAGCCGCTGGCCGACCGAGGTGTTGGGATCGGTATGGAAGCGGGCAATCTCATACCGGGCCGCATCCACCCGATGGTGAAAGACGGGGCTTAGACGATAGCCGCCATAAAATATGACCGGAACCAGCAAACAGACAGCAGCAACTGCCTTGATACGGTTTTTCGCCAGCACCTGCAGGATAAACAGGGCCAGCAGAACAAAAAAAACCAGCTGGCCGGCACGTCCCTCGGTAATGAACATGTTAAAGGTCATGATGGCAGCCAACAGCGCCAGGCCCAGGCGGAAACCTTTTCCGGCCTTTGCCCAGACAGCCTCATGCATTACCAGGTAAATACCAAAGGCGAGCAGTGGGTTATACACCACATGAAAGGTATTATGGGTCAGGTGGTGTTGGGAGATATCGCTGTAATGAAGGAAGCCGAACCAGGCAAGATAGGTCATGAGCATGGCCGCAACAAGCCCGATCAGAAAGCCCCAGACATAGAATGACCGGCGCCTGCTGTCAATTGCCGTTAAAAACACGGGCAGCAGGGCGATTTTCCATCTTGCCTGCAGCACAATCAATCCTGCCTTGACATTAGGGCTCCACAGTAAACCGATGGCCAGCACAGCAAGATAGGCAAGGAGCGCAACAACCACCGGATTGGCTGTGATGACCCGCCATTTCTGCCCAAATTTCCCCTCCACCACCCAGAGTAGCAGAATACACAATGATAACACACTGACCGCCGAGGTGGATAACGGCAACGCACACGCCAGCAGAGCGGGAAGAATCCGGTTCAATCGTCCGGCACCGGTCCTGATCCGTTGCCACACCTTCATTTCCCTGTCCTCAGCCATAACTCGCTTCCATGCCGTCACATCGTCTGCAGGCCAGTCACTGCTCCGTCCGCTCTCAGTTCAGGTACCATACTGCATGGAGTGCAGTCCCTCGTACACCCCCTGAAGCTGCAAAAGATTTTCATGGGTGCCCTCTTCCACCAGCCGGCCATTTTGCATGACAATAATACGATCGGCATTTTTAATGGTCGACAGACGATGGGCAATGACAATGGTTGTCCTGTTTTTCATGAGATTTTCCAGGGCCTTTTGCACCTTGCGCTCGGATTCGGTGTCAAGGGATGAGGTGGCCTCGTCCAGAACCAGGATGGGCGCGTCCTTTAAAATTGCCCGGGCAATGGAGATACGCTGCCGCTGGCCACCGGATAATCGCGCCCCGGATTCGCCGATAACAGTATCAAAGCCCTGGGGCAGTTCTTCAATAAACTTGAGGGCAAACGCCGCCTCCGCCGCCCGCCTGATCTCTTCTTCACTGCAGTCCGGACTGCCGTATCCGATATTATTGCGGACCGTATCATTAAAAAGGATTGTCTGCTGGGTCACCAGGGCAATCTGCCTGCGCAGCGAATGCAGGGTCACATCACGGATGTCATGGCCATCTAAAAGAACAGCCCCGTCCCCAACGTCATGGAACCTGGGCAGCAAATTGGCCAGGGTTGTTTTTCCGCCACCCGAGGGGCCAACCACGGCCAGTACCTCACCGCATCGCACCTTGAGATTTATCCCGTGCAGGACAGGCTCGTCTTCGCCATAGGAAAAGGTCACATTTCGGTATTCAATGGTATCGTGAAAGAGCGGCAGCTCGACAGCATCATCCCGTTCCACAATATCAGGGGCAATATCAAGCAGACTGAAAATCCTGGTTGCCGACGCCAGCCCGGACTGGATGGTGGAATTAATCTTGCTCACCCCCTTGATCGGTTCATAGAGCATGATAAGAGCGGTCAGAAAGGACATGAAGGTACCGGTGGTGGAATGTCCCTTCAACACCTGCATACCACCAAACCAGATAATCAGGGCCATGGCCACCCCGCCCAGAAATTCGATCATGGGGTGAGACAGGCACCGGTAGCGGGTTTCGGTCATCAGGGTATTGAAAAGATGTTGAATCTGGCCGGCAAATCTCTTCTCTTCCGCCTTTTCCATGCAGAAAGCCTTGACGATCCTGGCCCCGCCGATGGTCTCATGCAGGATATTGGTCGCCTTGCCGATGCTTTTCTGGTAGCGGGTGGAAACCTGGCGAAACTTTTTTCCGAAGATGATAATGGGGACAATGGCCAGGGGCAGGATAATCATGGACATCAGGGCCAGACGCCAATCCATGATAAAGATGACCCCCAACAGGCCGACCACTGAAAAAAAATCCCGCAATACCCGGATCAGGGCATGGGAAACCGCTCCCTGCAGCATGGCGACATCATTCATTATCCTTGAGATCAGTTCCCCGGTGGGCATTTTGTGAAAAAAGGACAGGGACAACCGGTTTATATGTTGATACAGGGTATTGCGCAGGTCCCTGATCACGCACTGGCCCACCCATTCAAGCAGGTAGGAATAGATGAAATAAAAAACTCCCTTGATTAGAAACAACGCCAGCAGGGCCAGAGGAAGAATGTTGAGCAATACCCTGTCCTTGTTGACAAAGATCTCATCGAGAAGCGGTTTGACCATATAGGCCTGGGCCGCATTGAACCCGGCGACAATGACCATCCCCACCATGGCGATGATGAGTTTACCGCGATAGGGGGCCAGCACCTGGTACAGCCTGGATATGATTTCCCTGTTGGTCATGATTTTTTTACTGTCACCTGTCCCGAAACCGGCCCGCTCTCTTGCAACTCTCTTGCAATTTCCAGCGTGACGGAAATTGCCAAAAAACCTACAGTAGTAGTCAACCGCTTTTGCTTTGTCAAGCATGGGAGAAATCATACCAGGGTGGAATGAAAGTTCCCGGAGAGCACGCGCATTTTCCGGCTGCCGGCAAGAAGGGTGCCGACCAGGGGTGCTTCCTTTTTCACCGGCCCGCCGGACAGGTCCAAAAGCAGATAATCAACACCGCTCTTCTGAAGCTCATCCTGCCATGACAGCAGGGAAAAGGGAATCAGGGATCTTGCCAGGGTAAGCCCCTGCCGATGCTCAAGGGTGAACTCTTCCTGGTGTGGACTGACAAAAATTTTTCGATACTGAAAATGCTCGCTGTCCAGTCGGGCCGTAAACAGGGGCGGCCGGCCATAAACATAGAGCCCAACCTTCAGCCCCGGCCTGCGGCCTCCATGTTTCTTCCCTATCCGGCCCTGCCGGTTCCTGAAATGGGCAAGCGCTGCCGCCAGGTTTCCTGCCTCTGTTTCCAGGGAAAACAGTGCCCGGCGAAAACCCAGGGCAGAGACCGCTGCAAGGGCCGCTGAATTAAGCAGATTAAGGGTGTAATGACCAGACAATTCCAGCCATCGCCTCTCCTGTCGCCCTACGGAAGAAAACAACCCGTACTGACTGAAATGGCCCAGATCAAAACAGGAGTATCCTGCTGCAAGCAGAGTTTCTACCTGTTGTTCATACCAGGGGAGTTCAGACTCAGGCACTATCGGCGGCAGACGCCAGATGATCCGGGACCGGTATTTTTTTTTCTTTAGTCCCGGACGTTCAAGATCGCGCATATTTTCCCGCGACAGCGGCAGGATTATACGGGCAGGCCGCACCGGCAGCCTTTGCCGCAGCCCGGAAATAGAGCCCAGAACAACCCACCAGGGCAGCTCGCCCGGCCCCTGCCGCCTGCCCCTGGCCGCAAACCGCCTGCCCGTATGTCCCTTGCCGGTTTGTCTCTCCCGAGTACGGTCCTGCCGCCAACAGAGATGGCCAATGATTCGCTCCACGAGCCTCCGGTCCGGCTCTACTTTTCGACCAGCAAGTTTGCGGCGCCTTCGCTGCCCGAACCGTTCGGCCACAATCCTTGCCCTGACATCGACCTGAAAGAGGCTGCCCCGGAAATCGTGCCCAACTCCTCTTATCCGGTCAGGCAACCCTATTTCCACGGCGCTGCCGCTGGCAGCGCTTTTGCTCCTGCGGCCGTCAACAGTCATAAACCGCAGGGTAAAACTGGCCCGCTCGCCTGTTTTTTCATGGTGCAGACGCAACCGATCTCCCTCGGAAACCGGGGCTGCCAGTACCAACCGCAGATACTTGCCCTGTTTTCCCTGCCCGGACCTCTGCCTGCGAACCCCGGTGATCCTGCCCAGAAAGCGGCCGCTGTTTCCTGAAATCCCGGGAGAAATTGCCCCTGCTGGCTGCGGGGAGAGCATATAGCCGCTGGAACGTTTTCTGGCCATGGCCGCATCAAGGAGCCGGTGCGCCTCTCGCAGGACCTTTTCCTGTTCCTCATCGGACCCATCGAGACTGTCCAGGGCCAGACGATAAGCGGCCACGGTGTTGGCGACATACTGAGCGCTTTTCATCCGGCCTTCGATCTTCAAACAGCCCACACCGGCCTTCTCCAACTCGGGCAACAGATCAACACCGCAAAGATCATTCATGGAAAAGGGATACGAGGCAAGCCCCTGTTTTTTGCCGGTACGTCCTGGTTTCATCCAGGAATAATGGCGCCTGCATGGCTGCACACACTGGCCCCGCAGGCTGGACCTGCCGCCGTGCAGGCTGGAAAACATACAGAGGCCCGAATAGGAAAAACACATGGCGCCATGGACAAACACTTCTATTTCAGCCTCTGTCCTGCCGGCAATTTCGGCCATCTCGTCAATGGTCAACTCCCGGGCCAGAACCACCCGCTCACAACCAAGGCGCCTCAGCGCTTCAGCGGCCAGGGAATTATGCACCGACATCAGGGTCGAGGCGTGCAGAACAAGCTCGGGAAACCAGGTACGGGCGATGTGGAGCAGACCAAGGTCCTGAAGGATAAGGGCATCGACTCCAATCTGCCGGAAACAGGACAGGGCCTCTATGGCGGCAGGTAATTCATCTTCCTTGACCAGGCTGTTCATGGCGATATAGAGTTTCACTCCCTGGTCATGGGCCTGTCTAACCATGGAGTCGATCTCGCCAAAGGAGAAATCACGACTGAGCGCCCGGGCATTGAATCCCGGCGCCCCGACATAAATTGCATCCGCCCCCTGCTCAAGCGCCGCTTCAAAGGCCGCAAAGCTGCCGGCCGGGGCAAGAAGTTCCATCCCATGATGTCCGGCCTGTCCCTTCGGGCCTGGTTTCTGTCGCCTAGAGGGCAATACCGTGCTCCTCATAGACCGAGAGAATGGTTCTGATCATGGTCTGCAAGCCATACTTTTCGGCAATGGCCTGCCGCTGCCGCTCGACATCAGCGGCATCATGTTGCAGATCATCTGCCAGTTCCAGCAGCTTGCGGGCGGCATCTTCGGTATCGCCATAGTCAACAACGCGGTACTTCTCCACCAGGGCAAGGGGTTCCATCAGCGAAGGGGTTTTACAGGTCAGCAGGGGCAGTCCGTAGAGCAGCCCCTGGATAAAGGACTGGGAGATCCCCTCACCCTCGTATGAGGAAAAAAAGATCATATCCATAGCGGAAAAAAATCGTTCGGGGTCTTCCCTGTGCCCGGGCAGAATAAAACGATCCCCAACTCCGGCCCGCTCAATGCTCTGTTGCAGAAGCGGCAGGTCATCACCGCCGCCGACAATCATGAATTTAAAATTTTCCGGCATCTTCGCTGCTGTACGAACAATAAAATCATGACCCTTGTAGTGGCGGATAAAGGCCACATTGCCCACCAGGATATCATCCGGGCCGATCTGATACTTTTCTCTTATTTGTTTCCGGTCCTGTTCGGAAAAACGGAAACGGCGTTCATCGATACCGGTTGACTGAACAACTATTTTCGCCGGCGTGACCCCCTGGTCGGTGAGCTGTCGGCCAATGGATTCACTGCAGGCAAAGATGACATCGGCAAAGAGATTATAACTAAGCGAGCTGGATATGGGGGCCAGCACATGCCTGGTCCTGATAACCAGTGGCACATGGCAGAGCCGGGCCACACAACCGGCCATCCAGGAGTCCTCCGAAGAATGGGTATTGAGGACCGCCGGCCGGAGACGTCTGAACAGTCGATAGAGCTCCCGCCAGGCTACCACATTAAATTTTGACGAAAAATCAATAAAATAAACCGGTATCCCCTCTGCCCGTGCCCGCGCGGCCAGTTCTGCGCCCTTGCGCACGATCAACCCAACCCGAAATCCATGCACCTTCATGGCACGCAGTTCCGTCAATGTCCGTATTTCCTGGCCGCCCCAGCTTCGGGACCAGTCAGTGTGGACAATAAGAGGTGCCTGATTCATGGAATAATGAACAAAATGTTGCTTCCGACAATCGGAATTTTACAGGGGTTCAGGAAGGATCCTGACGATCCGGCGAGCCCACAGGCAGGATAAAATAAAAATTGTTGCCCTCCGGAGTGCTCTCATACCCGACAGTGCCGCCGTGCAGCTCGATCACATGCCGAATAAAGGAGAGCCCATGACCGGTGCCGGGGATGTTTTCACACCCCGGGCCACGCCTGCCCTCAAGGAAAAGGGCCTTGCCCTCTTCATCGGAAAAGGTGGGGCCGGTGGTAAAGACATTAAACTTTATTCCCTGTCGGCCCGGCTCTGGAAAATCATTTACTATTTCACGACCATAGGCAATAGCCTTCCGGGAGACCCCGTCACTGGTCCTGATCTCGCGGGTATATTTGGCGGCGTTGGAAAACAGGTTGGCATACACCTGGGCCAGCAGGCCGATATCCACCATGATCTGGAACTCCTCGTCCAGCATGTTGTCCGGACGTTCCACCGTTATACCGGCCGCCCTGAGACGGGTGGTATAATGTTCGAGCTGGGGAAGAATAATCTCCTTTTCCACAAAACAGCGTTTTGGATGGAGAACTAGATGCCCTTTCTGGAAATGTTCACGTCTGAACAGACTTTCCAGAAACAGACTGATATTGGCATGATGCTTGACCAGTTCCTGATGATAGCCCAGCAGTTCTTCCCGGATCCTGCTGCATTCTTTGATACATCCCTTATGATCGGCCTCGTCCCCGTCAGTGGATAATGCCTTTGTTAACGTTTCTTCAAGGTGGTGCAGCTCAACAATCTTCTTCTTCAACTGGTTAAACAGATGGAGGAAATACATGTTTGGCACAATAACATTGTGCTCTATGTCCATGACAAGGGAATTGATGAACTTGAGATGATCAATATTCTGGCGGGCGATGAGGCGATTATCCAGATTAAATCCTATCCTGTTGACATACTTGACAAAGAAAAACTTGTCCGAGTCAGAAAGCGCGGTCAATGGTCCAACGGCAAACATACCGAGAAGCCGGCCCATGCCGCAAAAACCTTGCTCTTCCGGCAGGGACTCCACGCCCTGTTCTCCATCATCCGCTGCTGCCTTCAGGACAACGGATTGTGGCTGTTTGCTGCAGATAGGGACAACATACTTGTCCCCGGTTTCGTATGGAAAATCCTGCAGACGGATCGCCTGATCGGCAACCACCGGCTCGGCCGGGATCCCATGTTCACTGTCACAGGCAAGCAACAGCGATTGTTCGCCCTTTTGCCTGAGATACAGAGCGCTTGCCAGCTCCGTCATCTCCAGCGGCACGGCCACACAGATCCGGTAAAAATCCTCGAGGGAATCAAACTCCTGGGCCAGATCAAAAAATGCCTTTAAAAACTCATTGAACTTACTGCTGAAATTGTATTTTTCGTAACTTTCCGACTTTTCCCGCACCCGGCGGCAGACAGCGGCCAGGTCCCTGGGCCGGGAAGAGGCGGTTGTCGCAGCCATGTCAGGCTTCGGGCCCATGCAGGACAACTTCGTCACGGCCGCCCTTTTCATCGAGCAGGACATCCACCTGCTCACCATCCTCGGCGCTGACGTACAAGCCGACGTAATCGGGTCCAATGGGCAGTTCCCTGCCGCCGCGATCAATCAGTACCGCCAGCTGAATGGAAAGCGGGCGGCCGTAATCCATGATCGCATCCATGGCCGCCCGAATTGTTCGACCGGTAAAAATGACATCATCCACCAGCACCACCCGGCGGTTATCCACATTAAATCCGATATCCGTTGTCCGCACAATGGGATTCTGGGAAACCAGACTCCAGTCGTCCCGGTACAGGGTGATATCAAGGGCGCCAAGCGGCATGTCACCCTGTTCACGGACAAGAATTTTTCGATGAATCCGTTCAGCGAGAAAGACACCACCGGTATGAATACCAACGATGGCCAACTCATCGATACCATGATTTTTTTCCAGTATCTCAAGACTGATCCGGTCAAGGCTGCGGTCTATGTCGCGGGCGGTCATTATGGTCTGGGTTGTCATTGCGGTCACCTTGTGCACCAGTAAAGAGGAGGCCTCGTTGTGGCTTGGGAGCAATTCCCTGTTGAATGAAGATAAAAAATTTCAGGCCCGGTCCCAAAAATAATCGATCCCCTTGTAATCAACCATGTTGATGGCTTCGGGAAAGGCCTCGCACTCCCTGGCAAAAACCTTGTCGGCAATATCATCGGGGGTATCGGTATCCTCCAGGGCCACACATTTCTGAACAACAATCGGCCCCTCGTCATAGACCTCATTGGCAAAATGGACCGTGCAACCGCTGACCTTGCACCCCCTCGCCTTGACAGCTTCATGGACATGATGGCCATAAAACCCGTGTCCGCAGAAGGCTGGAATCAACGAAGGATGAATATTGAGGACCGCCCTGGACAGGTGCGGCGGCGGTTGATACAACTTGAGATAACCTGCAAGCGCAATTAACTCGATGTCATAACGGCCAAGGATCTCGTTTACGGCGGGATTGCCGACAGCATGGAAGGCCGGATAGCCATAGCCACGGGCCTTCTCCAGCCCAAGGGCATCAGCCGCGCTGGAGACAACCACCTGTATTTCCGCCTGCAGGCTCCCTGCCTGAATACGCTCATGAAAATTGTCCAGAGTCCTGCCGCTGCCAGACAACAACACCGCCATTTTCAACATTTTCTATTCTTCTCCTGCAAAATAGGGGTTGGTATCCACATCTATCCGGGCAAGCCAGTCGGCAATAGTGGTGTCATAGGAGGATGTCAGTTGAAAAACCTTGACCGCCAGCCGAAACCTGGTCTTTAACGTCGTGTTGCCGGTCTTTCTAATCTCGGCAAGGACCTGATCATAATCGGCAGGATCAACGATCACCGTCACATCCCGAAAATTTTTCGCCGAGGCCCGCAGCAGGGTCGGCCCGCCAATATCTATATTTTCAATGGCATCGGCCAGGCTGCAGTTGGGATCCGCCACGGTTTTTTCAAAGGCATACAGGTTGACCGCAACAATATCGATATCGCGAATGCCATGCTCCTGGCACTGTTTCTGATGGTCCGGATTGTCCCGTTGGTTGAGGATGCCGCCATGGACCAGGGGATGCAGGGTTTTGACCCGGCCATCGAGCATCTCGGGAAATCCAGTGAAATCCGCCACATCCGTTACTTCAACCCCGGCATCACGCATCTTTTTCGCCGTGCCGCCGGTGGAAAGAATTTCCACGCCAAGCTCGGTCAATGCCCTGGCAAACCCCTCGATTCCGGATTTATCCGTCAAGCTGATCAATGCCCGTTCCACCTTTTTCATAATTTCCCTCAACTGTTAATCTTTACGTAAAAATTTCCTGATCCGCCTGCGTTCCCGTTTATCCGGCCGCCGGTCGGGACGCGGCGCCCGGGCCCGGATCAAACGTCTCTCTTCCCGGGCGATCTCCCGGGCGGCAATGGATTCTTCCGTCTCCTCATACAAGGTCACAGCCACCTTTGCCGGCCCCCTTTTCCCGCTCAGGGCTTGCACTGTAACGGTAAATTCCTCTTCGCCTCGCCTGATGTGCACCCTATCACCCGGCTGCACCGGACGCGCCGCCTTGACCCGGGCGCCGTTAATATGGACATGTCCCCCGGTCACGGCCCTTGCAGCCAGAGAGCGGGTCTTGAAAAATCGGGCCGCCCATAGCCATTTATCTATGCGAACCTTGTCCCCGGCCACCTCAACTCCTGTTGCTCTTTCCCCTGCCACATTCTGCATGAGAATGCAACCTACCATATTTTATCACTGCCTTCAAATAAAGCTGTACCGGGCCATCACCGATCATTTTTTCCTTTACCGGTCGACTTCTTTTCTTGAGCATGGCATCAAAATACGGTAATGGAAGGCCATGAAACTTGACGCTGTAGGTATCAACAACTTCACCTGTCCGGTCAGCATCCGGGAAAAAACAGGGGCCCGCCAGCAGACCATTGCCACTATTTCACTTAAGGCCAGGATGCCCCGCCGCCTGAGAGGGTCATGTGTGTCGGTCTTTACCGATATCCTGACCATGTACAGCCGGGACATACATGCCAGGGTGTTTCCGGAACTGTTGGCAAACCTCCGGAGACAACTCCAGGCCGAACAGGCGGGAATGGAAATGCGGTTTCCCTATTTCCTGACCCGGAAGGCACCGGTCACCGGCACCGCCAGTCTAATGGAATATCAGTGCTCCTTTCGCGGATCAACCGCGCCAAGCCGGCAACTCCTGCTCAAGGTCGAGGTACCGGTGACCACCCTTTGTCCCTGTTCCAAAGAAATAAGTGCGGCCGGCGCCCATAATCAACGGGCCGAGGTATGTCTGCTGGTGGAACCGAAGAACAACAGGTTTATCTGGCTGGAAGAGCTGATCGAGCTGGTCGAGAGCTGTGGTTCCTGCCGCCTGTTTGCCCTGCTCAAGCGGCCCGATGAAAAATTTGTCACCGAGACCGCCTACAACAACCCCATGTTTGTCGAAGACGTTGTCAGAATGGCGGCCCAGAAGGCCTTGGCCCACCCCGATATCGGCTGGTTCTCCATCGGGGTGGAAAGTTTTGAATCCATCCACAAACATTCCGCCTATGCCTATGTGGACAGCCGGGATATTCAATCACTATCGCCCTGAATCGGGCAGATCCAGACCACCGAGGCAGAGGTATTTCATCTCCAGGTACTCGTCCATGCCATATCTTGATCCTTCCCGGCCGATGCCAGATTCCTTTATGCCGCCAAAGGGGGCGGATTCGGTCGACATGATGCCAGTATTGATCCCGACCATCCCGTATTCAAGCTGTTCGGCCACCCGCCAGACACGGCCGATGTCACGACTGTAAAAATAGGAGGCCAGCCCGTATGGGGTATCATTGGCCAAGCGGATGGCCTCTTCCTCGGTTGCAAAGGAAAAAAGCGGGGCCACAGGGCCAAAGGTCTCCTCATGGGCAATGCGCATCTCCGGGGTTACATCCAGCAAAATGGTGGGCTCAAAAAAGAAACCGGAATCTCCAATGCGGTGGCCACCGCAACCAAGACGAGCACCCTTGTCAAGGGCGTCCTTTATCTGTTCTTCGACCTTGATAACGGCATTTAAATCAATGAGCGGCCCCTGATTAACGGTATCATCAAAGCCGTTACCCACGTTGAGCTGACTCTGCACCTTTGCTATCAGTTTGTCGGCAAATGCGTCATAAACCTGGTGGTGGACAAGGAACCTGTTGGCGCAGACACAGGTCTGGCCGGCATTCCTGTACTTGGAGGCAAGCGCCCCGTCAACGGCGGCATCAAGGTCTGCATCACCAAAAACAAGAAATGGCGCATGGCCGCCCAGTTCCAGGGAAATCTTTTTCACCGTGTCAGCACATTGCCGCATCAACATCTTGCCGACCGCCGTCGATCCGGTAAAACTGAGCTTTCTGACAATGGGATTTGCCGTTAACTCTCCGCCTATTTCTGATGCCGGACCGGTCAGGACATTGAACACCCCAGCCGGGATCCCTGCCTCCATTGCCAGTTCGGCAAGGGCCAGGGCGGAAAACGGAGTCTGGGCCGCTGGCTTGATGACCACCGGACATCCGGCGGCCAGGGCCGGCGCAGCCTTGCGGGTTATCATGGCCGAGGGAAAATTCCATGGAGTAATGGCCGCACAGACACCGACCGGTTGCTTGATAACAACAATCCGCTTACCGGGCTGGGCCATGGGTATGGTGTCGCCATACACCCGTTTGGCCTCTTCGGCAAACCATTCAACAAAGGCGGCCCCGTACAGGACCTCGCCCCGTGCCTCGGCCAGCGGCTTGCCCTGCTCTGTTGTCATAATAACAGCCAGGTCATCCTGGTGGGCAACGATCAGGTCATACCAGCGGCGGATAATCCGCGACCGTTCATGGGCCGTCATCGAGCGCCAACCCTGCCAGGCATGATCGGCGGCGGCAATCGTTGCCGCTGTTTCCCCTGCGCCAAGGGCTGGGACCGTACCTATACGTTCTCCGGTCGCAGGATTATACACTGCCATCACATCTCCGGACGACGAAGAAATCCATTGGCCATTACTGAGGCATTGCTGACGAAACAGCTTCCTGTTGTGCAGTTCCATAATTACTCCCATCACTATCTTGTTCCTGCGGCTCGATTAACAAAACAGAGCTATCATCTGGCAGGACCGTTCTTTTTTATTTATGAAATTGGTAAAATATGCTAAAAGAAAATTAATCATTTCCTGTTTCTTTTACCTGGAAGTCCCATGATCACCGAGCTGAGACGATCAAAACGCGTCACCGATTATCTTCCCATTCTGGTCAATGCAAAAAATAAGACAACCGGACAACGTCTTGCAGGACCGTTTTCCGGGCGTATCATTGATATCTCCGAACATGGCGCCTGCCTGCTCATGACCCAGGTAATGCAGAATGCCTATCATGTCTTTCACTCAACCCGTGAAGACGATTCTCGGGTATTGCAGCTCACCATTAATGTTCCACCGAAAAACATCCCCTTTTCCATTACCGCCCATCCCGTCTGGCTGGACCTGTTTCGCCGCGATAAAATCCGGGCCTTCAAGATGGGAATCGAATTTCTCACCAGCCCCGGGGACGAACAGATAAAACACCTGAGAAAGGCGATGGAACAGCAGCAAAAAAAACGGGGCGACTGGTGGAGCTCCCATACCATTTCCGACAGCGCCTGACAAGACACCGCCTGCCTACTTCTAATCTTCCCCGGGAAAATCTCTACAAGACCGCTTCCGAGACTTTTGCGACATCTTACCACCATAGAGCTCGCAAGGCAATGATGCGGCAGCCGGAGACAAAATCATACCCTTGACGAACACCCTGATTCGTTTGATAATACATTTGTGAAAAAATTATCAGGGAACAGGCCGGATACTGTCCCGGCTCCAAAGCATGACAAGAGATTTCCACCCAAAGACATGCCCCTGTTTTCCCGCGGAAAAACCAAAAGGAAAGATCAAGCAGACAAAGCATTTATCCCTCCCGGTATCCCATAAAGGCCCCATGCAGAAACAACATCAGCACAACACACCCCTTGCCGAACGGATGCGGCCCAGGACAATGGCCCATTTTGTCGGTCAGGAGCATCTCACAGGAGAGGGCCGCCTGCTCAACAGGTTCATCGAGCAGGGCAGGATACCGTCGCTCTTGCTCTGGGGACCACCGGGATCGGGTAAGACCACCCTGGCGACTATTCTTGCCCACAGCCTGTCGGCTGATTTTATCTTTTTTTCCGCTGTTCTCTCCGGTGTCAAGGATGTCAGACGTATTGTCGCCGAAGCGGAAGCCAAAAGAGGCCAAAGCGACAAACCCACCATTCTCTTTGTTGACGAGATCCACCGCTTCAACAAAGGACAGCAGGATGGTTTTCTCCCCCATGTTGAAAGCGGCCTGTTGACGCTTATCGGAGCAACAACGGAAAACCCTTCCTTTCATGTTATTGCGCCGCTTCTTTCAAGAACCCAACTCCTGGTCCTCAAGCCGCTGGCCAGTACGGACATTCAAACCATCATCAAACGGGCCATCGATGACCCTGAAAACGGCCTGGGCAAACAGAAACTGACAATAGATCGGGAGGCCCTGGAAGCCTTGGCCAGGTCAGCCGACGGTGATTGTCGCCGGGCATTGAATTGCCTGGAAACCGCGGCCACCCTTGTCAACAAGGGCAACGGACATGGTGAAATCACCACCGGCATTCTCCGGATAGCGGCACAGCAACAGGCACTGCGCTTTGACAACATGGGCGAGGAGCATTACAATCTCATATCAGCGCTTCATAAAAGCATGCGGGACAGCGATCCGGACGGTGCGGCCTACTGGTTGCGCAGGCTGCTGAAAAGCGGTGAGGACCCGCTCTATATTGCCCGCCGCCTGATACGTTTTGCCAGTGAAGATGTGGGCATTGCCGATCCGCAAGGACTGACGGTCGCCCTTGCCGCCAGGGACGCCTATCAGATGCTGGGTTCGCCCGAAGGTGACCTGGCGCTCATGCAGGCCGTTACCTACCTTGCCACCGCCCCCAAGAGCAATGCCCTCTATCGGATGGAACATCATATAGACAAGGACATAAGAGCCACGGGTTCCCTTCCGGTGCCCATGCATCTGCGCAATGCTCCCACCAAAATGATGAAATCCATCGGCTATGGCAGGGGATACCGGTATGCCCATGACCAGGAAGACGGCCTGGTCGACCAGGAACACCTGCCCGCCGAACTTGCGGGCACAAGATATTACCAGCCGACAAACCGCGGCTTTGAGGCCATCATTCGGGACCGCCTAATCAAGTGGCGGAAAATATTAGCAAAACGAGCACAAGCCAATGCAAAACCAGCATAGCAAATTTATTACTCTCTTCCTTATTTTTCTTGGATTTTTCCTGGTCATTCCTGCCGCTTCGGCCGGCAGCCGGGCCGCTGAACAGAAAATAACCATACTCTACGGCAATGATATCCGGGGCGAGCTTGAGCCCTGCGGCTGAAGCCGTCATCAACTGGGCGGTCTGTCCAGAAAAGCATACCTTATCAAACAGCAGCTGCGCCACACAGATAAACAACCGGTGATTGCAATCGACGGCGGGGCCATGTTTTTTGCCCGCCCCTATCTTTCCCCCATCCAGTTGAAACCAGCCAGACGCATCGCCAAAGGCATCGGCCAGGCAATGGCGGCGATGCAGATCAGGGCCATCGGTGTCTCTCCCTATGACCTGGCCGCGGGATCGGATTTTCTTGTCCGCCTGGCAAAAAAAAATGACCTCTCTCTTCTCTCTGCTAATCTTTACGAAGACAAGGAAAATACGCCAATTTTTCCACCATATCGCATGATAAAAGCCGGCAGTATGACAATTGGCTGCATTGGCCTGACAGGACCACTATCCGGAAACCGGCAGCAACACCAGTACCATGTCCTTCCCTGGCAGGAGGCGCTGCCGGCAGTGCTGAAAAAAATCAACAACAGGGCGGACCTTATCATCCTTCTCTCCAGCGCTTCGCCGCAGACCAACAGAGAAATAGCTCAAAAATTCAAAAACATACACATCATATTCCAGGCCGGACAGGGAGGTGGCAACCAGCCGCCGCTCAATATCAACAATACCCTGCTCTGCCGGACCGCAAGCCGGGGAAAATCGCTCGGCATTCTCAAGGTCGACTGGGGCGGGACAAAAACCTGGAGTGATAATGATACGGATCAGTTGATAAAGACTCAAAACCGTCTTGATCGAATACGCTGGCAGATAGGCAGGATGGAAAAACGTCACCCGCAAGAGGAACTCCGAAATAACCTCCAGTATCAACGGCTGGTCAGGGGAGCGGAAGAACTTGAACGTAAACTAAAAAAACTCACCCTACAAGACGATAGCGCGGGGACAGCCTGTCGGTTCCACAACACCTTCATCGCGGTGGAAACCTCCATTCCGGAAGACAAGGAGGTAAAGGCCATTGTTGACCGGACCAGACGTGAGGTCAATATAATTAACAGGAAAGAGCAGCAGAAACTGCGGCAAAGGTGGGAAAAACAGCGGCAATCAGCAAACAACGCACACCAGCCAGCCCCTTTTGCCGATATGGCAGGCAGTCGAATCTGTCAAAAATGTCATCCCATCCAGGTTGCCTTTTACCTGCAGACCGATCATGCCAAGGCATGGCAGACGCTGGTCGAAAAAGATCAACAGTATAATCCCGATTGCATATCCTGTCACGTCACCTTGCCGAATTATGGTCCCAGTCTGACCAGTCAGGAGGCGCTGCTTACAACTATTCCCCCACGACTACGGGGTGTCGGTTGTGAAACCTGTCATGGCCCGGCCCGGCAGCATTCCCAGGCTCCGGAAAGCAGAGTGCCCCGGAAAACCGAATGCAAGCACCTGTCTGCAATGCCACACCCAAAAAAGGGACAAACATTTTAACTTCACAAGAAAAACTGATAAAATCAGATGTCCAGCCGGTTAACTCGCCATGCCGGGCAAACAAAAAAAAGGATGACCCACTTGCAGGCCATCCTTTTTTGCAAATAAATAACTGCTACGACTATCAGCAGCCAAAAGCCTTTTGCAGATTCGGTACAACCTGTTTTTTCCGGCTCATCATGCCGGGAACCCACATGGAATCACCGTCCATTTTTGCACCAAATGCACCTTCGATGATGGACGGATCATCGGAAAGAACCAGCAGGTCGGTACCCTCTTTGACGACATCTGTCAGCATTAACAAAATGGTGTGATGGCCACCGGCTGCTTTCTGCTCTTTCATGGCATTCAGCAGATCATCACGAATATCGGCAACCTGCTCCAGAGTTGCCAGCTCCAGCTGCCCGCAACCAACCTTGTTGCCGTTCATATCGAAATCCTTATAATCACGATTGAGCAGGTCCTTGGCAGGTACACCATCAACAGAGCTTTTTGCCTTCAGCATATCCATAAACAGCTCGTCGGTATCGCTGACCCCGGCGATCTCCTTGAGTTCGGCCACGGCTTTCTTGTCTTCATCGGTACAGGTGGGCGACTTGAAGTTAACCGTATCGCTCAAGATAGCGGACAGCATCAGGCCGGCGACTTTGCCGTCTATGCTTACACCGGAAATATCATACAACTGCTTGAGGACTGTTCCCGTACAGCCAACCGGTTTGACACAGCAGAAAATCGGATTGTTGGTCGTTACATCACCAATTTTATGATGGTCGATAATAGCAACCACATTATTGGCATCAAGGTTATCCGGGGCCTGGTTCAGATCACTGTGATCAACCAAGGCGATTGTCTTGCCGGTTGCATCGGTCATAATTTCAGGGGCGCTGACGCCAAAACGCTCCAGGACCGTAACGGTCTCGGGATTCATCTCACCCTGCATGGCAGGAATCGCGTCTTCTCCCTGGGCCTTCAGCAGGGCGGCATAGGCGATGGCAGCGGTTACAGAATCAGTATCCGGATTTTTGTGGCCAGTTACATAAACAGACATTGGTTACTCCTCCTTAAATCGGTTGTTATAGACTGCAGTGGGGGTGCGGTCATCCTTACAATAGTAACTCGGGAAGCCCGATATTGAGTAAAACGTCAAAACTTTAGCTCGTTCCTCACGGAGCGTCAAGGAGAAAACGATGAGAAGATCATTAGGATAAGTTAATCTTAACAAGATATTAAAGAACAATGATTACCTGCCCATCTGTTTATCCGAAAATCACCCCCGGAAGACATGGTTGCCCATGCCGAAGTCGGAGATTTTCATTGTTTGTTGTGGCCGGCCAATCTGGTCCAGCCATGCTGGTTTATCCGAAAATAGCCAGCGTAGCTGTGTCCTTTCAGGATATTTTCATCATTAGTTGTGGCTGGGACGGTAAATTATGGTCCAGCCATGCTGATTTTTCTGCAAATATTCATTTTTCTTTTTTCATTACCACCGCTTTCTGGTACATTAGAATACCATGATATACATGGAACTCGGTGATTTTGTCTCTTTCATTGCCGTTTTAGTACCTGTCCACCCCATACTGATTTCTGTACACAGTTTATGATCGACCTGGAACGGCCCGAGCCGGAACCTGCCAATCGCGCCCAAAAAAGCTCTCTGGTCCCGATTACCCTGATCAGCCTTATCCTCTGCACCGCTCTTGCCTGTCTGTGGCTCTTCCTGGCGCCATCCAGCCCTTTAAAAAATCGGGCTACCAGGCACAAACAACGGCAACAGACGGTCCAGACCACGGGCGAAACAACCGCCTCCTCCCTGCCTGCCCAACAGGCAAATTCTCCAGACAAGGAGCAGGCAACCGGCAACCTTGCCTCATCCCCAACAATCAACAACCAAAAATTACCAACCGGCAAGACAGGATCAGCAATGGAGGCAGCCAAAGACAAAGACCAGGGATGCAAGGCACTGGCAGCGAGACTGCACGGCTTCTTCAGTCTCCTGGACAGGAAAGAATATTTTCAGCAATTCCATGTGGGACTACCCGCGCAGCAATATTTTCTCGAACTGGCAAAAAAACTGCTCAACAATCCACCTGTTGTTTCCCGGGAAACAGACGATCTCTACACCATGCTGAAAAACATGGCCCATTTTTTCAGGGTGATCGGCGGCAGGAACATCACCATTATCAAGACCATTCTTGATCGAGAGAGGGCCACTGTGGAAGATATTGCCGCCGATCTGTACCAGTGGACGACAGGGCCGGAATGTGACGAACCCGAATTTTCCCTGCGCGTATCCATTGATCAGCTTTACCAGTATGCCGGTTTTTTCCTCAACTCCATAAGCGGCCGCTCCTACCTCTTTCGTCGGGACTCACGTTCACGTCTGCTGGTCAACTACTACTCCATTCTGTTGGTCGATGATGCCAACAAAGAGGGAAACAACCGATACGGTATTGATCTGCGTCCGCTGATCCCACGTACCATCGATGAAATCGAACATTCGGACCAGCTGATTTATAAAGAACGATATCTCGACACCCTTTACGGGTTACTCGAGAAGTACCCGGCCAAAACAAAGATAAGCGGAAGCGACCTGGCAAAGGAACCAGGGATGAAATGGAAGAGAGCCGACACTCCCGTGGTCGGAGTCGGCTCTCTGCATCAGGGATAGGCAAGCAAGGCCCGATGGGCTCCCCTGCCATTCCTGTCCCCGAGAAAATCCATGCTTCCCTTGGAATTGAAAAAATCTCTGTTTGTTGTCTGTTAATCCCGATTACCGCCAAAGAAGCGCAGCAGCATAAGGAAGAGATTGATAAAATCCAGATAAAGGGCCAGGGCGCCGATAATCGCCCCTTTCCTGATGGCTCCCTCGCCCTGCTGCATAATTCCCTGCTCGCCCATCTGTTTGATTTTCTGGACATCCCAGGCGGTCAATCCGACGAAGACCAAAACCCCGATCACGGAAATTGCCCAGTAGAGGCTGGAACTCTTCAGGAAAAAATTCACCACCGAGGCAATGAGTATACCGATCAGGCCCATGAACATAAATGAGCCCATTCCGGACAGGTCACGTCTGGTTACCATGCCGTACACGGCCATTGCCCCGAACATGCCGGCGGTGATAAGAAAGGTGCCGCCGATGGAGGCCCGGGTATAGGCAAGAAAAACAGTCGACAGGGTCAGGCCGTTTAAGATGGAGTACCCAAGAAACAGACCGGTCGCGGTACCGGCCTGGATTTTTTCGATGCGGGCGGAAAGGTAAAAAACCAGGCCAAGTTCGACCAGCATCAGAACCATGAACAGGGGGCTGGCGGCAATGGTCAGGGCCAGACCGGTACTGGCGGTAAAAAAGGCTATGATTCCGGTCAGGCCAAGACCTATGGCCATCCAGTTAAACACCTTAGCCAGAAAAATGGTGGATGCCTCCTGGCGGGCCCGGGTAATGGTTACCGGCGTGCTCTCATATTGTGCTTCCATAAAAACTCTCCTCAAAGAAAAAAACGTCACCGGCCCGGCATATTCCACTCCTGACCGGAAATTGAACTTCCCCCTGCTGTCTTCTCCAGTGGCAAACAGGGGCCGATTGTCTTATATTGTAATCAATCTATTCCGGAAGGCAACCCAAACATAATCACATGGCATGGTAAAATTGCGAACCATGATCTCCCTGCCCGGATAATCTCTCGACATACTGACCAGGCAGCAAAACAGGATAAAAAACTAAAAAAAAATGAAAAAATGAAAATTGCAATAAGCGGTAAAGGCGGAGTCGGCAAGACTACCATTATGGCCCTGCTGGCCGGGGAACTCAGGAAACAGGGGCGGGAAGTGCTGGTGATCGATGCCGATCCAAGCCCACACATGGCCGAGACTCTGGGGTTTAAAGACGCGGAAAAGGCCCGGCCCATTGCCGACATGACCAGACTGCTCGCCGAGCGGGCTGGTAAAACGGAGGGATCGCCGTTCTACAACCTCAATCCCGAGGTCAATGATCTGCTCAGGGACTTCATGATTGAGCATGACGGACTGCGGCTCATGGTGCTGGGCGCTGTTCAGGTGGCCGAGGGGGGCTGCGCCTGCCCGGAAAACCATGTCTTGAAAAAAATGTTGAAAAAAATGCTCCTTGCCCCCAATGAGGTCGTGCTTCTCGATATGGAAGCCGGAGTTGAACACCTCGGCCGGGGCACAGTGGCAGGTGTGGACCACCTGCTCATTGTGGTTATTCCCTCACGCTCATCCATCCGCACGGCCCTGAAAATCAAAAAAATGGCCGATGATGTCCGCATTCCCAATATTTCATTCATCGCCAACCTGGTCCGGGATGAAGACGACAGAGAGTTTCTCATGACGGCCCTGCCAGAGGCACCAATCGCCTTTTTTCCTGATTCTCGTGAAATACGGAATGCTGAGCGCAAAGAAACGGCCATTACTGAAATAGAGAGTGAGCTGGAAGGAGCGCCGCAACAAATATTGCTCAAAATATTCCAGGACAAAAAGTAACAAAAGACCGCCTGTTTCGCTCCCGGATTCCTGTATTCAATACGCGCCCTTGCCGCTAAACATACAGACAATGGTCTTAAATATGATTTTCAGGTCGGTTCGCAGGGAGTAATTAAGAACATACCAGTCGTCCAGATCCACCCGCTCCTGATAATCGTTCATGTCATTGCGCTTCATCACCTGCCAGGGACCGGTGATGCCCGGCTTCATGGACACATAACGACCGGCGCTCTTGTCGCCGTTTCCCTTGTAATATTTTTCCAGCTCACGGCCGACAATGGGACGGGCCCCGACCACGCTCATTTCTCCTTTCAGGACGTTGATGAACTGGGGCAACTCATCCAGGCTGGTTTTGCGTAAAAAACGCCCCACCCGGGTTATACGGGGGTCATGCTTTAATTTGTAATTTTTCTTCCATTCCGCTGCCAGCTTCGAATCTTCTTGCAACAATTTTTCCAGTTGTTTGTCGGCATCCACAACCATGGTTCTAAACTTCAGGCAGTCAAACTCACGACCGGTGGCCATGATTCTTTTGTGCCGATAGAGAACCGGTCCCCGACTGTCGAGCTTGATGGCCAGGGCGATCAGCAACAGAAGAGGGCTACCAAAGATGAGGACAAGAGAGGAAAAGATGACATCAAAGGTCCGTTTCCAGTCCGAGGTAGGATTAAAACTCAACACCAGCATATCGCCCAGGGATTGAATTTCCGCATGATGCAGGCCGAATATGTAGAGGTCCGGCACCAGAAATATCTGGGCGCCCAGGTCCCGGCATTCCCGTAATATCTGGAAAATTTTCCTCTCCGCCCGCATGGGCAGGGCGATATAGACATAATCGATATCGTTGTTTTCCAGGTATCCGCGCACGTCCGCTATTTTGCCGAGAAGAGGCTTGTCAATTCTATCCAACTCCTGCCGTAGTTCTACCTTATCATCAAAAAATCCCACAACTTCAATCCCGGCCCAGGGAATCTGTTCCAGATAGGCCGCCATACGGGTTCCAAGGTCTCCGGCCCCGACAATGACCGCATGCCGGATATTCTTGCCCTGAGCTCTGTAATGGCGCAACAGTTTACGGACAACAAGATGGGCTGAAAAGATAAGAAAAGGCGTTGAAAACGACCAGATTATAAAGACCACCCGGGAATAGGCCTCGGATATTTTAAAGATGAAAAAATAAAACAAAACACATCCGATAACAACGGCCCAGGCCCGGACAATAACGAAAAACTCCCGGTAGAATTTCCAGCCGCGCCAGGAGCGATAGAGCTGGAAATACTGGAAGCTGATAAAAGAAACGATAAACACAACCAGCTCAAGCCAGTTGTAATACGGATTCCATGGCACCCTATACAAATGGACAAGGAGCCAGAGAAAAGCACAGACAAGGGAACAGTCCAGTATGTGGAGAATCCGGTAAATTAGCGAACTGCGCTCACGCAGGTTCCAGGATAAAACAGGTGACATAAGGGTTCTTATTTAAACGGTTCAAGGGAACCGGAAAAACAACAGGCGGAAAATGAGAAAACACACAGGAGAAACACCGGGTCTAAAGACGCGATAGACAATCTTGTCATCGTCAGGCCTCCCGTGTCCACCAATCGGAATTCATGCTCAGCCTCCGGGCAAGGGATGTTGGCAGCCATGCATACCTTTTTCCCAACTGGTAGCTGATGAACTTTCCAGCTACCCGGAGAATGGCCTCAAACAGCAGATGTAGTTTTCTGTCCTGAATCAACATCGTTAACAGAGAAAGAACATATGCCCTGCCCGTACCGCCGGGACCACCATAGGCGGCAAGATGCTCCTGCTGGCAGGCATGAAATGCTCCGATATCAAAGTATCTCTTACAATCCTGTACAATGGAATAGTCATGGGAATGATAGACCATTGCCTCACTGACATAGGCTACACAATACCCGTTTCCAAGCATTTTTGCCACCGCAAGCGTGTCCTCGCCAAAAAGCAAATGTTCGTCAAAACACCCTTGGGCCAGCAGGACATCCCGCTGATAGGCGGCAAAGGAGTTGGAGATAAAAATGGTTTTAAACCCATGCCTTTGCCGGGATTCAAAACAAAAGACATGGGACTCTGCCGGGTAATTAAACAAGCGGAGATGCCTGCCAAACACCGTTGCATCGCGGCGGGGAAGCTGTCTTCCATAGGATGCCGCCACCCGGTTTTTCCCAAGGGGGGCCACAAGACGGGCAAGCGCATTCTCATCGGCGGGGACGGCATCCTGGGTCATGAAGACAAGGATCTCCGTTGTTGCCATCCTGGCGGCCATGCTTCTCGTGGCGCCATGATCAAAATCTTCCCTCGGAATTTCAACTATCCGGGCGCCATACCTGCGGGCAATGGCAATGGTGCCGTCCGTGGAGCCTGAATCAACCACAAGGACTTCCGCAGGACAGAGGGTCTGGGCGGCAAGCATGGTAAAAACATCTTCTAACCAGAAAGCTCCGTTCAGAGTAGGTATAATAACTGTGACGCTACCTCTACTGGAATCGTTTCCACTCATAGACGCAGGCATCTCACCAGCAAGTATTTGAACAAAGCCCAGCAGATATAGGGTGAGGGATGTTTACGGTACAAAAGCAGTTCACTTTTTGCCGCCAAAATACGTTGCCTAAACTCCATCTCCTTCCTTGCCCGCCAGCCCCGGCAATGAAACACCCGTATGTCCGGATTATAAAGTAACCCATACCCGTATTTGCGCATACGAATACTGAGTTCAATGTCTTCCTTGTACAAAAAAAAATCCGGATCAAAAATCACACCCTCGGCCAGACGCATCCTTTCCAGGGCCAACCTGCGACAAAAAAGAAAAGCGCCGCACAGGGCCGGTACGCTCTCCTTCCTGAAAAATTGTCCATGATCCCTCTCGCCCTGGCCCCGATCAACCCAGCGGCCATACCACTTTCTGAAGATACCCGTGGAATCAAGCAGGCCACTTGCCTTGCCTGCCTTCAGATCCCAGCCAAGCAAACGCCCGCCGACAACACCACAGTCCTGATTTTCAATCAAACATTGGCGGGACAACTTAAGTGTCGTTTCCTGGGGAAAGGCATCCGGATTGAGATACAGGATATATTCACTGTCTCTGGCGCACTGTCTGTAGCCGATATTGTTGGCCCTGGCAAAACCCACATTCTCTTGAAGAAGCAGGAGACGGACACCTTTATGACCTAAATATTGCTCCAGGTAGGAGGGATCGTCCGAGCCGGAATCGACCAGAACAATCTCGTCCGGCGGGTGCTGCTGCCGGGCCAGCGCATCCATGCAACGTCCAATAACTTTCGCTGAATTATGGGTGACGATTATAACCGATATTCCACTCATAACCGGGAAAATTTACAGAAACAAAAACCTGTACAGACGCAGCAGGGACACTCCCTTTCCCTGCCCCTCTCTCCGGTGCATAATTGAGGTCACGACCTCCCCTTCCGCCTTTTTGATCAGGTCGGCAAATTCAGACCCGGCCAGGGTATCGTGCTTGCTAAGCAGGCGATGCTTTCGACGCTGGGCAGGCAGATGAACCAGGGCCTGGACCACGCCCTGCAGCCATGCCCGGCCCTGGCCTCTCTTGATACAAAAAAACAGCCAGCATAACTGATAGATACAAATAACCGGCAACAACCTGATCAAAAGGGATACACAATAGTGCTTGGCTAAAATATACAGGGAATTCCTGGTCGACAAACGTACTGTAAAGCTGTTGATCCTTGAACCACTGGTGGCGCTGCCCACATGATAAACCCGGGCCGCGGGCACGTAATAGCCGCCTATCCCCATCCTGTTCATGCGCAGATTTAAATCCACATCCTCGAGATAGGCAAAAAAATCCTCGTCAAAGAGTCCCGTGCGGGCAAAGATTTCCCGCCGAAACAGGGTGGCTCCGCCACAACCGCCGAACACCGGGCCCGGTCTATTGTAAAAATCACAGTCCGGCTCCATGGTGCCAAGCCGGTAGCCCGCCCCACCCCGCAGATAGGCATCTCCGGCGCCATCAAGAATCTGGGGCCTCTGCAGATTGAGCATCTTTGGCACATAAAAGCCATACCCGGGCCTGGAACCGGCCGCCTGGATAAGCAGGAACAGTGTATCCGGGGCAAGTTCTGTATCATTATTGAGCAAAAGGACAAGGGGGGCGGAGCAATGTCTGATGCCCGCATTGACGGCTGCGGCAAAGCCGGTATTTTCCTCCAGAAAAACCGCATCCACATCACCATTCTCTTCAAGCCAGTCCACCGAGCCATCGGTTGAGCCGTTATCAACAACCACTATCCGGCAGGACACGTGCTGTTGACGGGCCAAAGACGACAGACATGCCTGAAGCAGGGTCAGACCGTTAAAATGGGGAATAACAATATCGACCTGAACCGAAGACATCAGCTTGGCGGAGTATCCGGTCGGCCCACGACGCGACGAACATAATAAATAGGCTTTCGCTGGGATTCGTGATAGGTCCTGACCACCAACTCGGCAAGAAGACCAATGGTGACAAACTGGATACCGATGAAAATGAGCAGCACCGCCAGGAGCAACAAGGGCCGATTGGCCATGGGAACGGCAAAAAACTGTCGCTGCACGGTCATGTACAGGGCCAGGAAAAAACCTATGCTGGTTGCGACAAAACCGACCGATCCGAAAACATGCAACGGCCGGGTGGCGTAGCTGAGCATAAATTTGACGGTCATCAAATCCAGGATAACCCGCAAGGTCCTGGTAATACCATATTTGGACGTTCCATGAATGCGCGGTCGGTGGTTCACTTTGATTTCGGTAAACGAGATTCCCATGCCTGAGGCAATGGCGGGAATAAACCGATGCATCTCGCCATAGAGTCTGATGTTACTGGTTACCTCACGCCGGAACGCCTTGAGCGTGCATCCATAGTCATGCAGCCGCACCCCGGTGATCCAGGATATGATCCGGTTGGCAATCATGGACGGCAGACGACGGGACAGGAAAGGGTCCTTTCGCTTGAATCGCCAGCCCGTTACCACATCATAACCGGCCTCGATTTCCCGGATCAGGGCCGGTATATCATGGGGATCATTCTGCAGATCCCCGTCCATGGTAATAATAATATCGCCGTCCGCATAATCGAACCCCGCGGACAGAGCCGCTGTCTGACCAAAATTACGACGGAAACTTACCACAATCACGCCAGGTTCCCTGGCCTGGATCTCTTCAAGTATCTGCAGGCTCCGGTCTGAAGACCCGTCATCCACAAACACGATCTCGGTTTCCTGGGGCAGATCATGGACCACTTCGGCAAGTTCCCGGTACAAGGCCTCTATATTTTCTTCCTCATTGTATATGGGAATGACGACCGAAATCTTCAAGACACACTCCTCTCCTTTATTACTTTCATCAATCCGAAACCGGAAAAATATCAAACCCGGACCTACCGGAATTGAGGACCTTTATGACGACAATAACACATGCCAACAAGACATCATGATCCGGGCCGTAGAAAAATATCGGGCCAGCAGTCATTGCCGGTATGATAGGTCAGCCGGACGACTTCGGAAACCGGACGGTTGACGGGCCAGAGAAAAATTTCGTAATCAGCGCTATCATGCTCATGACCACCTTGACTCGCCCCGAAGACGAGGACTTTACCACAATTGGAAAGCTTTGGAAAGTATTCATGGCTCCACCTGCCCGGAGCGTCAAACCAGAGAGTTCTGGTCAGTGTTTTGGCGTTAACCCGGTAAATGGCATTAAGGACATTGCCCCCATGATCAACCTGATAGAGAAAAGAACCATCGGGACTCCAGGTCAGTTGACAACCGTCTCCCACCCGTCGGATGTTTCCCCTTGCATCGATGATTGCCGTTTCCCGCATCCCTCCCCGCAGGGTTACGGCCATGGCCTGATTTTGAAGGCTCCAGGACGGAGTTTCAAAAATAATCTTCCGTGGCAATCCGGGAACGGAACCAGGAGAGGCAACAACCAGCTCCCTGCCGTTATCCAGATCATGCCGGACAAAAAGATTACCGTTACGCTGAAAGAAGACAGCCTTGCCATTCTTAGACCAGGTGGGCACATTACCATGCTCGGCCACAAGCTGTTCCCTGCCGGTTTCCAGATCCAGCAGATACACATCCCAGGCATAATAATTTCGCTGCGGTACCCAGGGGGCCCGTGAGCGGGCAAAGACAATCTTTCGCCCGTCGGGAGAAATCCGGGGAAAATATTCCGTATGGGGATGATGGGTAAGACGCGTCAGTTTTCTGTCCGGTAGACTGAGCTTCAAAATGTCATGATTGCCAAACCGATTACTGCTCCAGACCACAAATCCGTGCAGGCCGGCAACAATATCTTCCGGAGTTCTTTTCACTCCCCTGTTTTCCACCCGGTGTCCGGTTGCCGGCCTGGTCAGGTGACCCATTTTCATCCAGCCATGCACCTGCAATCCCAAAAAACCAAGGGAAAGACACAGTATCCCAACCAGAAACAGTTTGCGGAAAAGAGGAAAACGCCCCAGAGTATCTTTTCCAGATCGCTTTCCCTCCAATGGCGGCGCCGTATGAATGAATCCGATCATGGCCAGTAAGCCAAGGCTGTAATCCACAACCTGACTGATGATATGCAGGGCCAACATCAGAAGTACGGCAGCGCCCCGATCTACGCCAAGCAAGGCAAGGGCTGCCGCCCCGCCCATTTCATATACTCCAAAGCCCATGAAGGCCGGCACGGGCATAGCTGCCGCCGCCTCCGCGCCGATCAGGGCCGTCACCACAATGGCCACATCCCTGGTTACGGTCGGAAAGCCGGCATTGAGAACGGCAAGATAAAGGCAGTATAACCCTCCATATTTCATTAACCTGACCAGGACAGACTGGAAGGCAACGGGCAGAGTTATACCGGCGCCGCGTATCTGATCAAGCAAGGTGGCGAACCGGGCCAGTTTTCGTATTGCTCGTTGCGCAAGCCCATGGCCGGTACAGGAAGAAGACAGGAGGCGGGCCAGCCAGGGGAAAAGAACAAACAACACCAGCAGGGAACCAATGCCGAGAATGAGCAGCAGCGCCACAGACCAGAAAAGCCACCCTGGCATCGTTGCTGTAAGAACGAGGTAAAGACCAAGTATGACGGTCAGCCAGGCCAGGGCCAACAGATCAAAGACAAAACTGACAGCCAGCGCCGAGATACCACTGTCAACCCTAACCCCGTCGCTCCGGTTCAAAAGAGCGACAAAACTCAACTCACCCATTCTGGCCGGTAACATGTCGACAAACATGTTACGGGCAACAGTTGCCAGAAAAAGAGAAGAAAAGGAAACCCTTCCCTCTCCTGCTCCGACCAGTAAAAGGGAATAGCGCATGGTCCTGACCAAAGCCCCGGCCAGGTTGAACACGACATAGGCCGTCACCGGCGCCATTGACAGATGCGTCAGAATTGAAAACAGGTCCGGCAATTGACCGGGACCGGTCGCATGGGTCACATAGCGAAGGAGCAGACCCAGGATAAGAGCGGAGGTAGCCAGGGACAGCAGGACACGGGGAAGCAGGTACCGCTTATCGAAGTCAGAAAAACGATTCACTATTCACAGCGCCCCTGATCAACCACCCTGCCCTTGCTCCCCGGTGCCGGATTGCCGGTATTTCGTTATTAGATTTCGCAGGAAAAAAACCAGGCCTCCAAAAAGGGAGTAACAGACGGTGACAGCAAGAAAAAACATGGACAGGGAACGGGTCTGGATATCGGTCATTCCAGCAAGACCAAAGAACAAAACATACCCCGCATCGCGAACCCCCAGGCCGTATATGGAAATGGGCAGGGCCTCCATCAGGTTGATCACCGGCACAAAGGCGGCAAAATAAACCGGGGAGACCGAGGCGCCCAGAGCACAGGCCATGAGATACACAGTCAGTATCACCGAAAGCTGGAAGGTAAAGGAAAGAAGCATAACCAGGGCAAGTATCCGTGGACGACGATGATACTGCTGCCAGGCAGAAAAAAAGCGATCGACAAAACCGGTAACTGCTTCGTACCGATCAAGATGCAGCAGGGCCAGCAGGCGGATAGCCGGAGTCTTCAGGAAAAGCCCCCACAACACCAGGGACAGCCCCAGAGCCAGAACAAGGGGTAGCAGAAAAAAACCGGGCTGTCCAATCCGGTGGGCGACAGGGATGGAAGACAACAGACTGAGCAAAATGAGCGCCAGAAATCCGGAAAGTCGATCCGCAAGCACCGAGGCCGCTGAACGGGCCGCTTCCCTTGATCTCCGGGCGACATCGTAAATCCGATACGAGTCACCTCCGATGCTTGACGGTAAAAAAATATTGAAAAAAGTGCCGGTGAGATAGGAAACCGTCAAATCGAACAGGGATATATGTATGGAATCAGCCCGCAGGAGGATCTGCCATTTCAGGGCACTGAGGACCGTATTGCAGAACAGAAGCGCAAAAATAAATGGAAGGTAGCGAAGATCAATGCCTGCAAACAGCGTGATAATCTCTGCAACCGGGGTTGACTGATAGAGAAAAAAAAGAAGCAGACCGCTGAAGATCAACTTGAGAACAACAGCAAGCCCTTTGTGCATTTTCATCCCTGTCCATCGTCCTTTCATGCATCGGCCCGATTACGGATGACCCGGGCCGGGACCCCCATACATACCGAAAACGCAGGTACCGATTTTGTCACAACTGCTCCGGCAGCGGCAACAGATCCCGGTCCCATGGTCACACCGCCCAACACTGTCACTCGACCGCCCAGCCAGACATCTTCTTTGAGAACCACCCCGCCGTCAGGTCGTATCCCCTGTTCGCAAATAGGAATATCACACCGCTCCAGATTATAACTGCCACCGCCAACGATAAAACACTGCTGGCCAATGATACAATCCGGCCCGATGATGACTGGACAGTCATTGGTGGATTGGATTATGGACTGGGCATTGATACCGGTCCGCGCACCAATATTGATACGCCCTTCCTTGCAGGACAGCATGACATTATTGGAGAGAATAACATTATCCCCCAAGGTTATGGTTTCATCCTTGACGGCACTTCGCCCGTCAAGGATGCAGTTTTCACTGATAACCACCCGACTGCCGATCTGAATCCGGCCGGGATGGCGGACCACAACCCCGGTTCCGAACAGGGCGCCCCGACCGCAGGAGGCAAACATAAAGGGCCAGAAAATCTTACGCAAAACCATGCCCAGAGCACCGGGAACCGGGGCAAGCAACTGACACCATTCATAATAGAAAAAACGCGCCAGGCTGCCTGGCCCGAAGATCACCCGACGGTACCGGCTAAAGGCCGAACCCTGCCCGGTCACAGTGTTATGGGTTTTTTTCATCTTAGATTCGGACCGGGATTTCATTGGCAGGTTGCAAACCGTTTCCAGGTAGCCCGGGGCAAATTATCGGAGCCGATGCAGACGGCATCGGGTCTGTTGCTGCCGATACGCACCCGAAGCTGCATAACCGGCACAGAAGTCGGACGACGAAAAATTATATAGGTGTTCTTTTGCCGGCCAACAACCTGTTCACACCAGGCAATACCATGGGTGAAATCATCCAGCCGCTGGATGGCTGACACCCGGCCCAGGGATGGATAACGAATATTAAGGAACACAACAAGAGAGGCAAAACCCAACAACAGGGCAAAGGACACGGGCCATGGTGGAGTATACTGGACAAGATACCTGTCACTGATATAAAGGAGCAGAATGAGCCAGAAAAAAGTGGAAATCAGCCGGTGGCAGGCCAATGTATGTCCATACATGGGATACTTGACACTGAGGAAAAACAGGGAAAGTGAACTAAAAACAAAACACAGCATAATGGTGATATTTTTTACAAAGCAGGGATCTGCACGGAAACAATACCATGAGAATACAAGCAGCAACATCACGGCAACAAGCCAGTAGAGGGGCATCCCATCAGTAAGCTGCAAGAACAGCACCTTATCGACAAGCACCTGCAGATAACGGGTCACCACCATTGGTTTGAGTTGATCCAGCCGGGTTGTGTGGCTCTGCACGGTCATGAAATATACAATGGTGGAGCAAATGCCGGCCACTATGGGTAGTGTTTTTCTGTTCCTGCCGAAAAACACAAGATAAATAATGCCGGCTGGCAGCAAAAGCACACAATAGGGACCGGACCAGGGCAAAACAATAAAAAGCAGAACCAGGGCAGCAGTACCAGGCCATGTTTTCGGCGGAGGGTAAAACAGGAGGGAAAACAGTACCAGCAACCCCGTGTACATGGAATAAATAAGAGTATTCCAGTAATATATGTCGTTAAGGCCAACAAGCCCCAGCACCGTTGGTCCGAGAAGCAGAATAAAACGATTACGGAACAATCGGGAAAAAAAAGGCACCGAGCAGGCGGCAACAGACCAGGAAAATCCCCACCACTGGTACAGGTACGGCTGCAAGCGCACATCAAACCAGGAAAAAACCCAGGCAGCAAAATAAGGAGGAACGGTCAGGTAATTCTGCCCAACATGGCTGACAAAAAGAGAGGAAAAGGGTCGAAAATGACCATAATAATAACTGAAGAGCAGTGAATCCTCCATATACAGGCCGGGCGCCTTGAGGGTCTGCCAGGACCTCAGCAGGCAGAAAAAGACAAGCAGCAGAACGCCCATCCAGGCCCATAAAACCGGAAATTTTTCCTGGTCATAACAGATGCTGTCCACACAGGAAAAACGCCGTTGCGTCAGTATAGAAGGTCTCATACAATTACCCCGACCGTTTTTCGTTCTGATCCTTGAAGCAGGGACAGGGGTAGACAATGTTGCGATTTTTCTACCAACAATTGAAAAAGGCCGGAAAATTCAATCACCGGTTCCACTTCCTGCAGTCATTCTGGCCATGACAAGAATCAACATGCCACACAAGGCTATCATAAACAGTAGAATGGCGCTTCCGGAAGGAAGATCAACCAGAAAGAAGGAAAGACCTATCAAAGGGCATAAGCCCGCCCGGACCAAACGGCGCAGAATATCATGACGGGCGATAATCCGGGCGATGGGAGGTGAATAACGATAATAAAGTCGAACAAAAAGACGGCCCGGCGAGTTCGGCAACAGACACTGGTCCCGAAATCTTTTCAACAGCATGACCTGGGACTGAAAGGGACTGCCAAATGCCGCTGTGGCAATAAAACAACCGCCACCGCCGCCACCTCCACCACCACCTCCTCCGCTGCCATTTCCAGCGGAACCGGAAGCGCCATAAGGTAAGGCAGCGGCAAATCCTCTGGCCAGGATCTGGGCGCCCTGCTCATTGGGATGAACACCATCTGTTGTCAGGGAGCTCCAACTGGGAGCCACGTAGGAATAAGAATCGACAAGCCGAACTCCACGACTGGCGGCCAGGGAACCGATGGCATTGTTGTACAGATTGGGAATACTGTTGCCCAGGCCGGACTCTCGGATATTGGGAGTAATAGTGGAAAGAATAGGTGTTGTTCCACCGCACTGATCAAGCATCACGGAAAGGTTGAACTTGGTGGTCGTATAGGAGATGCCAAGGATGGCGTCGTTTGCTCCTTCCATGATCAATATAAAATTGGGTTTATACGTCTGGAGAACTCCTCCGATTCGCCTGGCCCCCTGCATGGTAGTTTCTCCACCTACCCCCTGATTGACTACGGTGGCGGCTCCGCCGATCATATTCTGCAGATAGGCTGAATATGGTGTTACCCCGTGCCCCTCGGTGATGGAATCTCCAAAGGCAACGACCGTATCGGCAAAACCAACGCCGACATCGACCAACAGCCAACAGGCCAGTATTACAACAGAAACCATGAGAAAGCTGGAGCTGATTACTATTTTGTTGTTTAGGTCTGTACTGTTTTGCCGAAACCACAGCCGCCCGGGTATCATGACGTATTTCTCCCTTCTTTATGAGCTATTGCATGGATTAACTCTTTAATCGAAGAGTCCGTTGATTCAATAGTTGACAAACTCTTAAAAAATCCAGACAATGCTTCAAGATGGCTAAGTAAAAACATAGATATAGAGATAAGCGGAGCGAAGCGTAGACTCCGAGGAATAGTGATCTGTGGCGGGTCTTAACTATACATGTAGTATGCCCACAAATCGCCACAGGACACACGATGCAGTAGATCGAAGTTTTTACGACGCCATCATAGTTCAATGCAACAAGAGCAGTTCCAGGGCGCCGACAGGAACTCGAACCTTAAAACGGTCATCTTGAAGCAAGGTTTCAAACCAGACGCCAGCCATTTTCTGATCGCCAAGATCGTTCATATGTAGGTGGTCCGGCGTGAAAACCGAATACCAGTACTGCTGGCTCATGGCATACTGGTCGGCAAGAAGCACCTGTTTTTCGGTAGCCTTGGCAACAATAGCCGGATTATATTGTTCAGGGATAAGGTGGCCCGCCGGTGTGTTCCAATTTTTAGTAATGGTGGCAAGAATTGGCACGGCCCCGGCGCTGCGACAATAATCCACCATCAGTCCCAGGTTAAAGGCCGTTGTATTTGCCGATACACCGGCATACAGATCATTGGCACCTTCCATCAACAGACAGTAATCATAGATCCCGGCCCTGGAGGCAAGTATGCTCTGCAGGCGGCCGGTTCCCTGGTAGGTCTGTTCGCCACCATAGCCCCAGTTATACACCAGGGCGGTATTACCCAATGCCCGGCTGTCATTTTGAAAACATGTTTCCAGATAGGGTTCATACCCCCCGACCCGCGCTCCATGGGGCGGACTGGTAATCCCCCAGGAGGCGCCCTGGCCATTGCTTTTGTAACCCTGAGTGATACTGTCACCAAAGGCCAGTACTGAGAGTTCTTTTGCCTTGGCTGTTCCTGTTACGGAACAGGAAACCATGGCAACAAACAGGAACAGTATATAAATTCTAATGATGCCTAAAAAGCCGGTTACATGGCAACTCCAGGCAAATTCACCATCAGTTTGTCGTCTGTTCATCTCCACGGCAATCTGCCTGGCAGGATATTCATTTTCTTTCATACTGCCCCACGGCATTTGGAGAGTAAACACGCAGAAAAGACTGCCTGTTACCAGGGACAAAAGACGGTAACTCCACCTTTGGTCCCATTTTCTGTTTCAATCGCTCTTCACATACCTGGTCGTCCGGCCGCTTTCCTGATACGGGATGCTCTTTTCCCCAATGATTTCCCTGCCACCGGGAAGAAAGAGTAATATATTTATCTGAGCGGTATCCCTGCCAGGTGACTTCATAGCCGCCATCACAGGTCAGGGAGATAAAAGGAAGGATATCAGGAACGTTATTTGCCTTGTTCACCAGGGCCGGTTTCTGCCATTTACCATGCAAATACCTGGAAAAAAAGATCTCATCATTATGAACACCGTCGTTCCCTGACCAGACCAGCCAGGGCACATTGGCGTTATCAACAATCAGGGAGGGGGCAATATTGGAAGGCAGGGGTGATGGGAACCGCATGGGTTCATGCCACTGACCATCCGTATTGGTAAATGTGTAACGAATTTCGTAACCGCCCTGTTCCATAGCAGTCCAGACCAACCATTTTTTCCCATTCGGTCCAGTATCGATGCAGGGATGCAGATTATCAGCATTATCATCGGTCAATTTTTCAGGGCCACTCCAGGTTCCATCCCGATGCGTTGCCTTATACAACTCATAACGGAGCCCATCAGACTGGGCCCAGACCACTTCGGCATCAACCCCGCCAGCACTGGCCCTGCTGCAGAAAACACCGGACAACAAAACAAGGCCGGAGATGACAGCCAGCATACCTGTTTTCTTCTTATCTATTCTACTGTTCATCGGTTTTCTCCCGACTGCAATAATTCAACAACAGCCCTGATCCGTGTAGCCTCACAGGGAAATTTTGGCAATATGCAAGATACCGACCCAAAGAAAACTGTATAAAGCAAGCAGATACATTGCACAAGCCAGTGTCGAAAAATAAAAATTTATAAGATAACGTCTTTCATGGTAGAGATAAAGTGAAAACATAGCCCAAATCGGGAAAAAATATCTCCCCTGGGCCTGAAAATCCACTGTCCAGGCATGATACAACGCCATACCGAGTAAGGCCAGGGTAACCGACATGGTAATTCCAAGAAGAGTTATCCCTTCTACTCCACCCCGAAAAAGAACAGGCACGATCATCACCAGCAGAAGAAGAAGCCCTGTGATCCTGACATAGTCATAAAACACAAACGGGCCGGAAATAGAGAGATAATCGTAGACCCCAAAAGCGCTGCGAAAAGACTTCTCGCCCCAGCGCAGCCGGGTCAGGAGATCACCAAGGGGCACGCCGCGCGCTTTCATCTCCAGATAGGGATGCCGACGGGCAAGGGGCGTGTCAGGATTGTAGAGACGGGTAGCAAGATGCCGCCGGGCCTGAAAAAGTTTGTCGTTTCTATCCGCACCGTTTACCCAGTAATCCGTCCCTTTATAGAATCCAGCCAGGCAGCAGGCGATGACGAGAACGGCAACAAAGCGGCGGGCAAAGGATCTGGAAAGAGTCCAGTCGCCATACCTGATACGCCAGAGAGTATAGAAAAATAGAAAGACGTAAAAAAAATAAAAGTTCTTTTTCAGCAGAAGGAGAAGCGCAAACAACCCGCCGACCATGAGGGGAAGCCACCAGGTTGTACGTCCCATCCCCTGCTTTAGAAACCGATTGAACGCCGAGGAAGGAACCGCCATCTGATAGCCGGCAAGAAGGGTAATAAACACCGCAAAGGCGTCGGAGTTAAAGTAACTGAAAACATACCATATCTGGGCCGACACCAGAACCGGCAGCAGAATAATCCGGAATCCCGGACGCCTGACCGCACAAAGAACCAGGAACAGAAAAAGGCTGACATTAAAAAACCGCAGCGCCAGATAGGGCGGCAGCCGTAAGGGCTGCAGCAACCATAGAAATTTGCCCGCCAGAAGATAAACGATTTCTCCGGAATGAAGACGTGACACCCCGTAAACACTGTAGGTATGCCGTATCTCTGGTGCCTCGATCCTGGGCGGCATGAAATGGGCGACATAATACCTGGCCGCATTGACATGCACATATTCATCCGGATGATGATTGTAGGTACTCACGACGGCCATGACCATGATCAGACCAAAGGCCACCGCGGCCAGACAGGAAACATACCTGCTGCCACGGCCAAGGGGTTTAAGCTGCGACCCTGCCAGGAAAACCAGCAAGAGAATCACAGCAATACGCGCCGCCTCGTCCTGCAACGTCGACTGAAACGTTATTGTGGGCAGTTTGAGACCAAGCTGAGGATCACTGCCGGCAGATAGTATCAGCCACCCGTCCGGCGACCGAACAAATTTATTGACACCTGCAAGTGGATAGAGCCTGTCTCGACCGCTTGTGACGTCAAAATGCAATTCCGGATATCCTTGCTGCCTGATAGTCAACGAACGGAGCAGAATTCGGGCCGGACGTTCAGCCGGGTCAAGACGGAGCATCGTCAATCCTTTCAGATCGCAAATATGAAAACTGTACCGATGCCTGTTTGGAGATATGGTTACCCTGGCCATGCGCTGTTCCGTATAGCGGCCATCGTCCATGGGCCAGTAAACTTTCAGGATGGTGCGGGTATCGGTATCAAGAACCAGATCTATCACGGCACGCCGTTGCACCAGATTATGATAGAGCAGGGCCAGGGAGACCCCAACCAGAAGAAAGACCAGCCACTGGTGATGACGCGGAACTGTTTCTTTCAGCATGACCCCGACCCGGCTGGGCTCTCTTTGCCACCCCGTCTCCGCAGCCATACGTAAAGTCTGGTGAGCCGCTCTTCCTGAAGCATGAGAATCCTGAATAACGGGTTACCAAACCGGTGGACGACAAAAAGAACCAGGAGACAGCGAAGGCCCGGTCCGCCGCCGAGATGACCAAGGGGAATAAATTTGTTGAGCAGACTGAGACGGCTGATTCTCACAATTTCACCACGACCGATGTCATAATGGATGTCTGTAACCACATCTTTCTTCATAGAGTTATTCCCGCAATCTCTGCCGAATCATCGACAGGAAGAATTTCAAACGCAGCAGGGGATCGATGCGGAGCCGCCGCGGGGAGCATTCCCACGGCCCTGTCGGTGAACCGGTATGGCCGGGAACAGGCACAGCCTGACCCTGAAAATCATCAAGATGATGGAGGTACCTAATATCTGTCACCTCCGTTGTTTTGGGAAAAGAAAACCTGCTGAGCAGAAGATAGTTCAGCCATGGACGCAAATCATCAAAAGTGTGGCCCAGCAACTGAACAGCAGGACCATAACGGATAGCGCCATCAAGAATCCCCTGCTGCAATGGTTCAAAATATTTATCCTGTTCCTGTTCAGCACTGCCCGTGGTATCATCCCTGTCACGGAAGACAAGATTGACCTCTGAGTCGGTCAGCCGATATCCGGACAGGGTTGGATGGGGTGCCCGGCATGCCTCCTCAAAGAGATCACGGGCCTGGAGAATGGAGCTGGCCGCCAGCTCAAATCGGTGCCGATCATAAATAACCCCGGAGATTCTATTCCTTTTACTGGTGGGATACTCTATGCCCCTGGTTGCCGCGAACAAAAAACCATGGCAGGCCGGTGCGTCATCCCGGTGTTTGACGGCGTCGAACAAAAAACGCTGAATGGTGCCAAGCCAGCCAATATCCACCAAGCCCACATCAGGATATTTGAAAAATTCCTCCTGCTCCAGATACGCCTCCACGGCAAGACCTGGTTCCCTGCACTGTCGTCGCACCTCTTCCTGAAAATCAGCATCATCGAGCAGGCCGGTAAACATAAGCCGGCTGCGGGGAACAAAGCCCTCGTGCAGGGGGCTGAGCACTGTTTCCGGGGTCAGTTCATAGCGGGCGAGATGGGCGGCAAACGGCTCCGGATCAAGGGAAAAAACCCGGCATACATCACGGAAATCGCGGTTACCTTCCGGCAGAAAAACAATATCGGCGCTGGAGCGGACCAATCCCTGGTGAGCGCAGCTGGCGCCGGCCAGCGCCATACGGCTGACATACAGATAGGATGCCTTGGGAAGATCGGCCAGGGGATAGAGTTCCGGCACAACCCGCTGCCAGATTTTTTGCAGGAGCCATCCCTCGCGGGAGAAAAAATACAACCGTTTGATGTCGTTAGCCAGGCACTGGTGGGCAACCGCATGCATAAAGGCGCAGAGCAGTGGAGCCAGCACGTTATGGCCATAGGCGTACAGGGGCGAACATGGGCCTGGATTTTCCGCCTCCAGGGGTAACATGAGCTGCTGCACACTCCGGCCCCGCCAGAAAGGTTTGCCGGCGCTGTACTGCACATACCGCTTGATCACGGCCTTGCGATGTTTCTCTCTGAAATCCCGCAAAACCAGCGACCGGATACCCTTTTCCGCCGGCCGCAGCCCATCGGAAAAGGGATTATCACCTACATGCAGCCAAGATGAGGGATCAAGGCCGTAGGTGGTGGCGGCAGAGTCAAATCCCAGCCCGGATGCCTTGGCCTGAAACCGATCCGCAGATGAGAGCACAGCTTCCACACTGTCAAGAAATCCGGCATGACGGATCAACCGGCGTAGATGGTCGGAGGGCAGATAGACGTCGGAAAGGATGAAGATGCGTTTACCTGACCGATGCAGTTCCCTGAGCCAGTCGACCAATTCCCGCCGGGGAACCAGCATCCGGTTTTCCATGTGCAGCTCAAAGTCTGTTACCTGCTCCAGGAGGTGATCAAGATCGGCATGTGGGCCAAAAATCTGCGATAGCGCCTCCCGCATGAACAAAGGGTAACATGCCTCATGGTCCGGATGGTGTTGGGCCGTGCGGCGCCGATGTTCCTGCTCGATCGTATCACGAATCTCCTGTACCCGATACCAGGGACAGACAATACCCTGCTTGCCTGCCAGAGAAGATATATACCGGGCAACCGGCAGTTTAACCATATCAGGATCATGGATTCTCCGAATGATCAGGGTATCAAAGAGATCAAAACTGACCGTCTGGCAGGTGCGAGCTGCCTTGCGACCGGCCTTGATCAAAGATGGCAGGGAATAAAACTTTTTCCAACGCATACCACCAATCCGGTTTCTACGCCTGTCCGATCCGGCGGAGCAGGACATATGAAAAAAATGCGGCGACATAGATGGCCAGAGCCACAATCAGAGTCATCCTGAAACCAAAATAGATGGACAGCAAGACACTGGCCAGACCACCGACAACCGTAAACAGTCCATTCATGGCCCAGGCCCAGGCAATCGACCCCTGCGGCTGCCGAGCAATGGTGAGTATGCCAAGGGGAAAGGGCATTCCCATGAAAAAGCCCACCGGAAAAATCAATGCCATGGCTGCAAGGATACGCATTCCGACAGCCTGCCGCAAAAAGAGATGAAAATACGGCGGATAGATAAACAGGAACAGGGAACCCGTGACCAGCAAGCCGATAAACGGAAGCATCCACCTGTTGGCCGGGGAAATATGCATCTTACCGGAAACCACACTGCCCATGCCGGCCCCGAGCAGAAGCGCAAAAACCACAGTGGAATAGGTGTAGAGAGGATACCCCACCAGCTGCATGAATATCTGTATAAAGACCAGCTCGATAAGAATAAATCCGGCGCCAAGACAGGAAAAATAAAACAGGGCCAGCTTTTTACCCGGCCAGGGCGTACGGCCTGTGCTGGAAAAAAACATGGGGATGAAAATAAAGACCCCGATAAAGACAGCCGAAGCAAATCCGGTGACAATCAGATGAATAACATCGGATGGGATCCAGCCGTTTTTTAGCTGGGAGTTGAGTAGAGATGCGGTTGAAAAATTCAGATAATGGGCGGGATCGGCGTCAAGACGTTTGAAACTTTTGCGCAGGAAATTAAAATAGGGCTGGTTGTCTGTGGTTGGATTGACCCGGAAAGGGACGGAGTCGATGACCGCTTTTGACAGGTGGCCACTGAAAAACTCATCACTGAGCATACATTTTTCCGGAGCAAATGGATTGACCACCGCCTGCATGACCGGCGGGAAATACCCCATCAGTTCATGCAGCTCAGCCCTGGTCCAGGGAGACATCTTGATGAGCATGGTGGGAAGATTGTCCTGAAATCCCTTGCGGACCGCCTCCACCACTATGACATGTTTCCTGAAATCCTTCCGGCCCAGCTCACGCCAGGCCAAGGCTGCTGTCGCCACCATGCGCGGATAGACATGATGATTGATATGCAGGATACCATCCTTAGTAAGGTGGGTGAAGTATTCCTTATAGGCCTCGGCGGTCTGCAGATATGTGGTGGCCATGGCCCCGGTGCCGGCGGCAATGCTGGAGCTGGTATGATTGCTGTACATCTGGATGATGTCATACTTTTTCCCGCTTGCCCGTAAAAAACTGCGCCCCTCGCCCCGCAGGGCATTGACCCGGGGATTATTATAAATGCCCCCATTGTACCGGGCATAGACTGTCTTGCCGATATCGATAACATAACCGACCAGCTCCACCGCATCCACATGGGCGGCCCCGAACATGAGGGCGGCCTTGGTCTCGGACCCGCCGGCGGCGCCGATCACCAGGACATTCTGATTACTGTCCCGCTTCAGGGCATGGGATACCCAGACATTACTGTTATAGAAATGATGGCCCCGATGGTGCAATACATCCTGGCGCAGGCGGACATAGTCACCATCAAACGGGAAAATAAATGAAGACTGTGACCCACCATCATAGGCGATATGCTTCATGGAACCAAAATCGATCACCTCGATCTTGGAAATGGGATCCCAGTGGACCCGCTCGACAAAACCCTTGTCCTCGGCGGATTTCACCCCCCGCTTGTTGATATGATATCGGAAATCAAAGTATCCATGATGGACAAAGGGAACCAGGGCAACCGCAAAGGCGAGGATCAGAGCCGGGATGCTCCACTTCCGCTCGGCGGCAAAACAGCCCGAAGCCACCAGTCCTATGGCCGCAACCAGAAAAAGAATACCTCCTGGTCCTATGGGGGGCAGAAAGGGAACCAGGAGCAGACAGCCCATGGCGGCGCCGCCCAGGTCCCAACAGTACAACCCCTGGATTTTGGTGGCATAACTGGAAAATACAGTGGTGAAAATCAGGCCGGAGAGGAAAAAAGGCAGGGCCAGAACCAGATACATAATCAAAAAATAACCAATCCCTGACACCGGCGCCGAGTACAGCAGATTAAAATCAAAGGGAAGCGCGTTGAGAACCGGCAGGATAGCTATGGACGAAGCGGCAAACAGCAGGGCAAGCACGGCAAGGTAGCGATTGGGCCGGATCCCGGTTGGTAACGGCCGCAAAGAAGAATATATGCCGGAGAGGCCAAAACAAAACATGGCCAGGGTAATAACCATGTAGGCCATATTGGAATACCAGATCACATCAAAAACACGGACCATGGTCAATTCCAGCATTAATGTCGTCAAGGCCATGCAGAGCAGGCCGATACTTATCTGTACCATTATCACCCTTCCAAAGCGGGAAAATCTAAAGATTTGTCAGATGAACCAGCATGGCTGGACCAGATTGGCCAGCCATGCTGGTTTATAGGAAAATAAGGTTACGCATGTTTTTTTTAGCGTAACCTGTTGATTTTCATAGTTTGTTGTACCGTCCAGCCTTGCTGGTTTATGCGAAAATTCCTGTTTCCGGCCGGGAACCTATCTCTTGATCAACCGCTTTACAATGGCTCTGCTCAAAGCGCGTGCGTGGTCCCTGATTCCGGACTGCGGCACAGGGGACAATGCAGTCCGTACCTCGCAAAGTTCCCGCTCCAGTTCCGCCAGACGATCCGCACCGGCCGCAGCACGCTGCCGGCATTCCGGCGCAATACCTTTCAACAGATATTTTCGGATCACCTCCTTGTCCTGTTCCCGACCGATAATCGCTGCCTCACCGAGAGTATTACCACTGTGAATCCGGTACATCAGCAACTGTTCATCATGGAGATAAACCACTTGCTCCGGACAGGCAAGCATGACCCGGAAGATATAATCATAATCATGGAGATAGCGCAATGAACAAAATCCGCCGATGCGATCGACCGCCTCCCTGGTCAAAAACAGATTGGAAGTCGTCACCATGAAGTTGCCATGAAGGAAACCGGTATAAAGATCATCCTGGGAGAAGTAAAACTCCCTGTTTTTACGATGCCACTGATTCCAGCCGAAATCCGGGTCCTCCCAGACCCCGCCTGCCTCGTCAATGGGAATGACATCGGTAAAGAGACACTGGCCCCCGGTGCGCTTCTGCTCGGCAATAAGCCGTTCCAGCCGATTGGTGGCATATACATCGTCGGAGTTGAGAATAGAGATAAAGGCGCCCCTGGCGAGCTGCAATCCCCGATTCAGGGTATTGAACGCATCCTGGTTCTCCTGATAAAAATACTGGAGGCGGGAATCAGTGTAACTCTGCGCCACCTCGCCGGTCCTATCCGTGGAGCCGTCATCAATCACCAGCAGTTCCAGATCTTCCCAGCTCTGTTGCAAAACGCTTTCAATGGCCTGGCCGACAAACCGTTCATGGTTATAGGCTGGTATGATGACCGATACTGTTGGTGTCATGGTTGGATTGTTTCTTGTAATGAAATGGTCTGATCCGGTCGTGCCGGTAAGGAAAACCGCGATGATAACAGAACAGGGAATTGCAACAGGTTCTTACAGCCGAACACCTGAACAGGACAAAAAATAAATATATCAGGTATCAGATTTTTTTCAAGGAGGCTCAAAGCTGCTCCTCTCCCTGATTTTAATGGAAAAACGCGTGAATATATGCCATGTCTCATCCCGGCTGATTCCTCTTTGTCCCGACGAGCAGAGTGGCGGAGGCCAGCTCGAAATTTGCCTCTTCCGGCAAGGCGGTGACAAAACCATGGTCAAGGTATTCAAAGGGATGATCTATCAGATCAGCCACCTTCATCTTCAGAAATTTCTTTCTTTCCCGGACCGGCAACTGTTTGGCCCAGCGTCGCAGTATCCAGGACAGGGACCAGACCGGGCCGGTGCCGGAATTAACGAACTGACGCTCTATGTCGATTGCGTCTTCGAACAGGGCCTTAAGCCCCATATGCGTCATGTTGTAATAATGATGGGGATAACCGTGCACCGGCTGGAGAAAAGCCGTGCAAACCGCCATGGTGCCGCCGGGCTTGAGCACTCGGCACATCTCGGCCGCGGCTTCAAAGGGGAGCTTGACATGCTCTAAAACGGCAAACGAGAAGACAGCGTCAAAGGAATTGTCCTCAAAGGGCAGATCCTCGGCAAAGCCGATAACATCGGTTGTCGGATAGGGCACAATCTCGTAATTGACCACATTTTCATAATACACCGGCCTGAAGCCGGCTCCGCAGTCAAGTATCAAGCCCTCCGGATTGCGGTTGATGATCTCAAGGGGCAGGTCATCATAAAAAAATGATGAAACGTTGTCGGTTTCTGAAAATCCGAATTTTTCCTTACGGCCGCTACCGGTGTAATCAACAACCATCTGATCATTTATGCGGACATCAATCCCCTTTTTTAATCTCTTTTTGATCCGGACGAGTTTCCTTTTACGCAGACGGACCAGCTCGTCAAGATAATCTTCCACCCTTTTCTGCTGGGACCGTTTTTCTTTCAGGCCATGGCGAAGACAGTGCTTCCTGGCCGATTCTATCACCCCTTCGGCCACAGCCCTTTTTACATCCTGGTTTTGCTCCAGATACCGTTGTTCATCAAAATTTTCCTTGCTGACCAGTTCAAACAGCTCAACATAATCGACTGTAGACATGGATTACTCCTCTTTCTGAGCTGACGCGCCAGCTATTAGCACTGTTTCGGAAATGGACGGGGCAGCCGTGGACTTGCCTGCATAACGGAGCAGCAATGCCCGGACCGAACCATCCGGAGGAAGCGAGACATAAAAGGTGGTATGCTTACCATGCATTCGTTCCTCTGTCCATCTCTTCTCATCACTCGTACCCGCCATCACAAACGAGACCTGTATCCTTCTGCTGCCGCCGCCATCAAGCCCTATCCGGACAATAGAGCGGCGACCCTTACATGCCGCGGCAGGAACAGGGATTCTGGCCACCCTGCCACCGGAAACCGGATGCGCCTTAAGGGGGATGATTACAGCTCCGGCTGCGCGTAAGCGGGCAGCCTGGGCTGCAAGATACTCCTGACGGATGCCCGGTGGATTTTCCGGCGGCGGCCGGAGCAGAAACATGTTCAGAATTTCCTGGATAGTAATAGTAGGATTCTTATAAAGAAAAATCTTGTAGGGAAAATTGACCACGGTCCGGTAATTCCATACCTCTTTCGCATGGGCGCTGAAATAGTAGACACATTTTTCCATGAACGAATCACCAAGCAACAGAATAGAGTCGATGGTGGCCCTGGGATTATGCACCATACGAATGGCCATGGATTCACCCTTGTTGTTGGTCAAGATTCCCTTGGGTGGATATACGTCATGAACCCCGTCTGCGGGCAGATTCCGCAGACCATACAGCGGAGTGCCCGGTTTGGGCACCAGGGTCAGGTAGTGTTCATGCCGGTGCAACCGCTCCGGCAGGCCGATCATATTCATGAAACGGTGATGGGCCCAGTGTTTGTTTACCTTGATCGTGAAGTCGTCAAGAGAGAGAGGACGTAGATGATATTTTGGGAAAAATCGTTGTAAAGCACGGACCATGGCCTGATAGGCGACAAAGGAACCGTAAAAATTCCAGTGAAAATCCGTCTTGTAAAAAAGCTGGGGATCGGGACTTTTTTTCTTGGCGGCAAGAAGCGGCGGCAACAGGTCGATAAAATGAATATCGGTATTGTTCCGGAGATAGCGTGACAACTGCATGTACCTCCTGGTCCCGCCAATCCTCCTGCGCAGTGAAGCGGGCAGATTTTCCGGATAGACCAGCCCCTTGGTGGGCGCCAGGACAAAGACATAATCAACCCCGCGTTCTTTCAGCCAGTAACTCCGCTCCTCAAGGGTCTGGTTCCACTTCCAGAGCTCAAGGGGGGAAAATGGAATCATGCCAAGGTAATCAGCTATATTATCAAAGGATTCCACAATCCCCTTTTCTACCTTCCTGGCCCCATAACCCTCGAAATAGAACCCGTTTTCCCCCAGGGCCACGGTTGGATTGGGTGAGATATGAAGGAGATAGACCTTGACCATGCTGTTGAGATAGATAAACCCCTTGGGCAGGATCGAATTATCCTGCCAGTATTTCTCATAGGTGCCGGGAAATGCCCGGACAACATCGAGCATCGAACCATGATTTTTCTGTTGCAGCCGCTCAAGATAGCGCACCACCTGGCGCACACTTCGCCCCATATACGAACTATGCGAAACCATGGGATAAAACAGTATTGCCCAGAAACAGGTCATCAACAGCAAATAATCAGGCCGCAGCCGCTGTTCCCGGGCAAGAAAACCGCCGGCACGCCAGCCGGTCACAAGAGAAACGATCACGACAAGCGCAAGCCTGGTCACCAGGCTGCCATAACGGCCGCCGGTAACGTCGCCGGCAATACCATGCCAGGAAGCTCCGGTAAGATAGAGCGCCACCAGGGCGGTGCACATGTACTGCCAGGGCACGCGTTTTTTCTCTGCCTGAAACCAGCTCATCAGAAACGAAAATAAAGAAAAGGGTTATAAGAGCCACCCATAATCGCGGCAATGGAATAGAGTAGCAAAAACAGTAAAATCATCAGCTCGACTCCACCAAACAGGACCCGGGGCCAGGTAAAGGCAGCGCCATTTCCGGCCCAAACCCGCTTTTCCAGAGAAATAACCAGGTGGTGAATGACCGGTGTCATCCCGATAACGGCGGCAATAAAGGTGACGGTAAATTCATTGTTAATATAGAGAAAAATCTGTGAATTATACAATTGGGGCCGGCCGGGAGAAAACATGGCCTTGATATAGCCAATGGCGTGGGGGAAGGTATCGGCCCTGAAAATAACCCACCCGAGAATAACGGTCAACAGGGCATACCCCCGCCGGATAAAGGCCGGGAACCACTCCAGGAGCCCGGCACCGATTTTCGTTCGCTCGATGATCAGAAAAAGGCCATGGTACAGGCCCCAGACCACAAAGGTCCAACTGGCGCCGTGCCAGAGGCCGCAGAGGAAAAAAACCGTGACCAGATTGAAATAGGTGCGGGCCGTGGAGCGACGGGAGCCGCCAAGTGGAAAGTAGAGATAATCACGAAACCAGGTGGACAGCGAGATATGCCAGCGCCGCCAGAATTCCCTGATGGATTGGGATATATAGGGATAGTTGAAATTTTCCGGAAAATGAAATCCAAACATCCGGCCAAGACCAATGGCCATATCCGAATACCCGGAAAAGTCATAATAAATCTGCAGGGTATATGCCAGGGCCCCGAGCCATGCCAGCGTAGCCGGCAGGTAATGGGACGGAACAGAGAAAAGATAGTCCGCGCTCTTGCCCAGCACATTGGCAACCAGCGCCTTTTTTGCCAGTCCGATAATAAAACGGCGGATACCGATGGCCAGGTCAGTACTATCGGTACTCCGTTTATGCAACCTTTTTGCTATGTCATGGTAACGGACAATGGGCCCGGCGATGAGCTGGGGAAAAAGGGAGATATACAGGGCTATGTCAACGGGATTTTTCTCCACCTCCACTTCACCGCGGTACAGGTCGATCACATAGGACATGGCCTGGAAGGTAAAAAAGGAAATGCCGATGGGCAGGTGAATCGGAGCCAGATGTACAGGAGTTACATGAAAATAAACCAGAATTTTATTAAGATTATCAACGACAAAGTTGCCGTACTTGAAAAATCCGAGCAGAAGCAGATTAAGGGCAACCGCCCAGCCCAGAGCAAGCCTTCCCCGGTGTCCGCGCTCCCGTGCCCGCCCGATGAGCAGGCCAAATATGTAGTTGATAAGGATGGAGGCCAGCATGAGCAGGACATAGACTGTCTCGCCCCAGGCATAAAAGACAAGACTGGCCGCCAGCAAAACAAGGTTACGTCCCCGTGACCCAACCAGAAAATAGGCGGCAAAGACAAGGGGCAGGAAGAGAAAGAGAAATATTGTCGAGCTGAAAACCATGATAACTATAAATATGGCGGATAAAGCCGCTGCCTACGGGCTTAGGTTGTGGGCACGGCCGGCCTTGGATACGTGGAAATTTTTTACGGGGTATCAGAAGAGCATTCAGCCGGCCCGACGACGAATCTCGGCAAATGATGAAGCCACCTCATCCGGAGAACGGTTCTCCATATAAAGTTGATGCCAGACCTCCATATTCAGCAGCATCCACAAACGGACATGGTGATCATCCCGGTTATGTCGATGATCCTCTACGAGTCCAAGCACATAATCACGGTCAAACATACCGTTGCGGACAAAAAATGAATCGGCCAGGGTCTGCCTGACAAAGGGATACAGCTCGTTTCTGAACCAGTAGGCAACAGGAAACATAAAACCCTGTTTTTTACGGGCCGTAATTTCAGGAGGCAGAATAGTCCTGGCATATCGCCGGAGAATATATTTAAGCTCCCGGCCTCGAATCTTGAGATTGCTGGGGAAACGGGCCAGGTACTCGACCAGCTCATGATCAAGGAACGGAGAACGGGCCTCCAGACTGAAAGCCATGTTCATCCGGTCGGTCAGCATCAGGGTATGCTCGGAGAGCCTGGTCATGAAATCGGCGTACAGCATCCGGTCAATGGGATCTTCCGCATTGGGTTTGTTATACTGCTGGACAATGATCTGTTTGGCATCGATTTTTTGAAGCTGTTGCCAATACTCCTGCGTAAACAACCGTCCCTTCTGGGAATGGCTGAACCGAAAGAACGCCGTCGCCTCCGCATACCGTTCCCCTTCGCTGTAGTCGGCAAGTTGATCCATCCACCGCAGCTTCTGGACAAAACTCTTATAGGTGAAGCTGTCCGGCAGAAGATGAAAAAACGGGCGCAGCAGACCATGCCGAATCAATCGGGGCAACAGGGCGTAGTGATTGATATATCCCACCCCCATATATCGGTCAAAGCCGGCAAACAGTTCGTCGCCGCCGTCCCCCCCCATCACCACCTTGACATGACTTCCTGCCAACCGGGCCGCCTGGTACATACAGGCGGCAATGGAATCCGACGGTTCATCAAGATGATAGACAATACTGGGCATCAACTCGACAAGATCGGCGGAAACCACCTCTTCGACATGATCGGTATGGAAATAATCGGCAACGGCCCGGGCATAGGGTAATTCATTAAAATCCTGCTCTTTGACCCCGATAGCAAACGTCTTAAAAGGTTCCTTGCGGATGTCCGCCATCAAGGCCACCACGGTCGAGGTATCCATGCCGCCGCTTAAAAAGGCCCCCACCGGCACATCGCTGATGAGATGCGAGCTGACCGCCTTGTGCAGGGCCTCATCCAGGCCGCTGATAAAATCGGCTTCTGAAAGCCCAAGCTTGCTCGTAAAATCAAGGTCCCAGTAACGCCGCAGAATTGTCTTGCCGTCACGGCGGATCAGGGTATGGCCAGGGGGCAATTTGCAGATCCCCTCGAACATGGTATGGGGCGGCGGGATAAAACGAAGGGAAAGGTAATAATGGAGGGACTCCACATCAAGAACGCGCGGGATTTCCCGATGGGCCAGGATGCCCTTGACCTCGGAGGCAAAGAGAAATTCACCATGATTATCCGTATAAAAAAGCGGTTTCTGGCCTATCCGATCCCGGGCAAGCAACAGCTGATGCCGCTTCTCATCCCAGATGGCAAAGGCAAACATGCCGCTTAGTTTTTCCACACAACGTTCACCCATCTCCTCATAGAGATGGACAATGACCTCGGTGTCGGTGTGGGTGCGAAACCGGTGGCCCCGCTGCACCAGTTCCTGTTTCAATTCAGGGAAGTTATATATTTCCCCGTTGAACACAATCCATATTGACTCGTCTTCATTGGCAATGGGCTGCCTGCCGGTGGAGAGATCTATAATGGAAAGACGGCGATGCCCCAGGCCGGCTCCATCTTTGACATATATCCCTTCATCATCCGGTCCACGGTGCACCAGGGCATCGGTCATCACCCGGACATGATCTTCCCGGACAGGCTTTTGTGAAAGTATTCCGCAGATTCCACACATTTTTTTCATCCGGAAATTCCAGGGTTCCATGGAGGCGACATACCGAAACCAGGGATTTCCATTGTTTGTTACGGCCGGCCGACCTGGTGCGGTCATGCCGGTTTTTCAAAAGACAGAGATAAAAATCGAGAACAGTTGCCACCGTCGGCATCCGGGTAGATGAACCTCCGGATTCATTGCCCTGTTTTATGGCTTTGTTGCGCCGGGAAACCACAGTCTCTCGTGCCTGCGCCGGGCCGCCGATCAAGTAACCTGAAGTGAACTATTTGGTCTTTATTATGGCGCAGACTATGCACCATGTACACCTTCCTGTCAAGCGGCAACTTCCTGACCAATGACACACGACTGGTGATTCATCGGCTTGTAACCGTTTTCATGGCGCCACCGGCGAAAGACCTTTATGGAAACCTTCAGAAATGAAAATCTTGACATATAGATTACCATTGTTCATAGTGTTGACTTGCCCTGTCATATCCGGGCATTTGTTTATTTCAGAGCAACCCAAAAGGCGGAACGATGAACCGGACAGAACAGCACCAGAACTGGATCATGGGAGATGCCCATGTCCATATTCATCCCGCCTTTGATCCCGATATTTTTTTTCGCGTCGCCGTTAAAAATTTCCGCAGGTACAGGAAAGTCCTGCCACCAGGCAGCCAAACCTGCTCTTTCCTGCTGTTGACCGAGTCTGCCGGCACTGATATGTTTGCCCATTTTCAGGACAATACTCCTGGTCTCTCTTCCGCAACCATCATGCAGACGGAAGAGAACAACGTTCTTTCTATAGTTGAGCGTATAGTTGAGCGTCAGGGCAATTCCCCCCTGTTTGTCGTTGCCGGACGGCAGATCGTGGTCAAGGAAGGGTTGGAAGTGCTGGCCCTGGGATGGAATGGCGCCTTTGCGGACGGTCTTCCCCTGACAGAGGTGCTGGATACCCTGGAAGAAAAAAAAATACCCGCAGTCCTGCCCTGGGGAGCCGGGAAATGGTGGGGCAGACGGGGAAAATATGTCAGACAGGAAATTGAACGTCGCACATCCCCCCTGTTCTTCCTGGGCGACAACGCGAACCGTCCCTTTTTCTGGCCCCGCAGTCTGCTTTTTTCCCAGGCCCGCAACCGGGGGATCCGCAACCTGCAGGGCAGTGATCCCCTGCCCTTTTCCGGACAGGAAAACAAGATGGCCAGCTTTGGCTTTTACTGTCCCGGCAAGGTGGATTTGGAGCGGCCATTTCAATCCCTTGTCACCATCCTCTCGGACAGGAACGTCGAAATCGGCTCATATGGTACACCTGAACGTATCTTCCCATTTTTTTACCACCAGATCAGCATGCAGCTCTCCCGGAAATCAAGATAAACAGCATTGTGCAGCTTCCCATGAAACTTAAAACGCTGGTCATTGCCCCACAGCCCTTTTTCAGCCCCCGGGGCACTCCCTTCTCCGTCTACTATCGAACCATGATTGCCTCGGAACTGGGGGTAGAGCAGGATTTTCTCACCTATGGCCAGGGCGATGACGTCCTGATCAACAATGTTCGTTTCTTCCGGACCCCGGCTCTCCGCTTTCTGGGGCCTGTCAAAATCGGGCCATCGGCATTAAAACTCGTTCACGACATGTTCATCTTTCTCAGGATGATCAGCCTGCTTGTGCGCAACCGCTATGATTGCGTGCACGCCCATGAGGAGGCGGTTTTCATGGCCCTGTTCCTCAAGCCCATTTTCCGGTTCAAGCTGATTTATGACATGCACTCGAGCCTGCCCCAACAGCTTGCAAACTTTGAGTACTCCCGTTTCAAGCCGCTGATTACCCTGTTTACCTGGCTGGAAAACAAAAGTCTGGCCGTCAGCGACGCAATTATTACCATCTGTCCCGATCTCTACAATTATGTGGAAAAAACCCTGCCGGGGAACAAAAAAAATTTTCTTATTGAAAATTCGATTTTTGATCCGGTTCGGTTGGCCACGCCTGCTTCTTCCGGGCAAGAGCAAAGCAACGAGAAGCTTCCGGTCCCGATTCCGGATGCGTTTAAAAAACGTGTCGTATACGCCGGTACTCTGGAAAGCTACCAGGGCATCGACGTGCTGGTCCGGGCCATGGGCGTAATCTCGAAAAAGGAACCACAAATTGGCTGCATCATTGTCGGCGGCACCGCGGAACAGGTGGACCGGTACCGTACCCTTGCCCGCGAGTGCGGCGCTGATAAAACCATTATCTTCACCGGCCGCATTCCCCAGGACCAGGCAAGGGCCTATATCGAGCAGGCCGATGTACTGGTTTCTCCCCGCAGCAGCGGCACCAACACCCCGCTTAAAATCTATGAACAGCTCGCCTCGGGCATTCCCCTGGTGGCAACGGATATTTATTCTCATACCCAGGTACTGACCCCGGAGGTGGCCTTTCTCGTCCAGCTCGACCCCGAAGACATGGCCCATGGCATCATGGAGGCCCTGGACCCTGATGGCCGGGCCACGGAAATAGCCGCCAATGCCGGCAAGCTTTACCAACGTGAATATTCACGCACAGCCTATGTGGAAAAACTGCGGCGGGTGCTGGAGCAGGTGGCCTGATGTGCGGTATCTGTGGATTTGTCCGATTCAGCGGGGTCTGTGCCGAAGATGACGGCAACCGGTTGGAGAACATGGTGGCCACCCTCTATCACCGGGGACCGGATGAAAAAGGACTGGCCCTGCACGACGGAGTCGCCATGGGCATGCGGCGGCTGGCGATCATCGACTTAAACGGTGGGTCGCAACCAATTTACAACGAAGACCGCACCATCTGGACCGTTTTCAACGGCGAAATTTACAACTACCCCGACCTGAAAACCCGGCTCATTCAGCAGGGCCACCGGTTTGGCAGCGAGTCGGATACCGAAACCATTGTCCATGGCTATGAAACCCATGGAGACCGGGTGCCGGAGATTCTCAACGGCATGTTTGCCATTGGCCTGCATGACCGCAAAAAACACCGTTTTATCCTGGCCAGGGACCATCTTGGCATCAAGCCGCTCTACTATTATATCAACCGGGATTATCTGGTCTTCGGCTCGGAAATCAAGGCCCTGCTGGCATCCGGACTCATCATGCGCGAGCTTGATATCAACTCCCTGGCCTCCTTTCTCTCCTGGGAATATATCCCCGGCCACGCCACTCTTTTGTCCGGAATTCACAAACTGGGGCCGGGTGAGATGGCCAGTATTGACCTTGAAACAGGGAACATGGTTCAACGTCAGTACTGGGATATTCCCCGCCCCGATCCAGCAGAAGACATACACCTGAGCAGCCGTGACTGGGAAGAACGGATCGAGGCCCAGCTCTTTCGTTCCACCAGGATGCAGATGATCAGTGACGTCCCCCTGGGCGCCTTTCTCTCCGGCGGGGTTGATTCATCACTTATTACCGCGGCCATGGGCCGGGTGCAGACCTTTTCCATAGGCTTTGACGATCCCACCTACAACGAACTGGGCTGGGCCAGGACCGTTGCCGAGCATCTCGGTGTTGACCATACCGACGAGATCATCCGTCCCGACGTGTACAAACTGTTCTCCCACCTGATGCAGTTCATGGATGATCCCATTGGTGATTTTTCCATCTTTCCCACCTATCTGGTTTCCCGGCTCGCGCGCCAACACGTCACCGTGGCGCTGAGCGGTGACGGTGGCGATGAGCTTTTTGGAGGATACGAAACCTATCTGGCCCAGCAGAGCTGCCGGCTCTACGATCGGTTACCACGCTTTCTCCGCCGAAATATCATCGGCCCCCTTGTTACCTCCCTGCCGCCAACAGGCAAAAAAAAGGGGCTGATCAACAAGGCAAGACGATTCGTTGAAGGCGCCGCCCTCCTCCGGTCACTGGAACATGCCCGCTGGCGGCTGTTTGTCAGTGACAGGCTGCGTGAGGCGCTGTTCACCCGCGAGGCGCGGGAGGTCATCACTGATCCGACGGCACGACACATCGAAGACCTGTTTGCCAGGGCCGGTAACCGCGAAGAACTCCAACGACAGCTCTATGTGGATACTCGCAGCTATCTCTGTGACAATATCCTGACCAAAGTAGACCGCATGTCAATGGCCGTTTCTCTGGAAACCAGGGTGCCCTACCTGGATCCGGACATGGTCTCCCTTGCCTTTCGAATCCCGGCCCGGTTCAAACTGGAAAAAGGACAAACCAAGGCCATACTGAAACGGGTGGCAGCCCGCCATATCCCCCGTCAATGCGTATACAGGCCCAAAGAGGGCTTCAGTATCCCGATCAAGCAGTGGCTCAACAAAGAGTTTCGGCCGATCATGGACACCTACCTCAGGGAAGACTCCATCCGCCGGGATGGCATCTTTCAATGGCCGACGGTGGAACGGCTTATTAAAGAACATCGCAGCGGCCGTGAAAATCACAGCCATATTCTCTGGGCCCTTATCGTCTTTTCCGACTGGCAGAATCGCTGGCTTGCATCATGATAACCATCAATAGAGATCACCAGGCGGCCGAAAGCCGACAGTTTGACCTGATCATCATCGGGGCCGGGGTATATGGCGTTGCCCTGGCCCTGGTCAGCGCCGAAGCCGGCCATTCCTGCCTGCTCATTGACCAAAAGGACTTTGGCTGGGCAACATCCTATAACTCGCTGCGCACGGTCCATGGCGGGCTCCGCTATCTGCAAAAGATGGATTTGCCGCGATTTTTTGAATCCGTGGGGGAACGACGCTGGTTCATGCAACGGTTCCCTGGCCTGGTGACACCGCTGCCCTGCCTGATGCCGCTTTATGGCAATGGAATGTACCGGCCCGCTGTTTTCCGTATTGCCTTGGCCCTGAACGATCTCCTCTCCATGCACCGCAACCGTGGAATAGATCAGGAGCAGCGGTTGCCGGCCGGGCGGGTGCTGAAACCGGAAGAGGTCATTCGTCTTTTTCCGTCAGTCAACCGCAAGGGGCTTAAGGGGGGAGCGCTCTGGTATGACGGCGGCATGCCCTCCTCGCAACTGGTTATCATGGAGATGCTGGCCCAGGCCTGTCAGGCCGGCGCCAGCGCCCTCAACTATACCAGGGTCACCGGCTTGATCAGGGAAAACAATATGGTCCGCGGTGTGGAGGCCGTGGACACGGAATCCGGACAGCATTACCGGTTCCGAGCCGATCGAGTCATCAATGCCGCCGGCCCCTGGTGCCGGGAACTGGCCAAAAATTTTGACCGGGACGATCCAGCCCTGTTTCGCTATTCCATTGCCTGGAACATCCTCTTTAACCGGCCTGCACTTTCCAGCCATTCCCTGGCGGTAAAACCGGATCTGCCCGATGCGCGCATGTATTTTCTCCATGGCTGGCATGGCCTGATCATGGGCGGCACCATTCATGAACCATGGCCGGGAGTCAGCGATACCCCTATGCCGGAACAGGAGTCCGTCCAACGCTATCTCGACCATCTCAACCATGCCGTTCCCGGCCTGGAACTGACCACCAATGACATTCTCCACATCTACAGCGGCCTGCTGCCGGTGAAAAAGCAGGGCGGCAATACCCTGACTGTTCGGGAAGTCATTAAGGACCATGGCGCAAACGGCGGACCCCGCGGCCTGTACACCGTCTCGGGCATCAAGTTTACCACCGCCCGCAAGGTGGCGCAAAAAACCCTGAAGACTATCTTTCCCGACGACAAACCTGTTCAAAACCGGGAGATGGGCGACTGCAGTTTTACCCATCCCGGACGTTTTGCCTGGGACTGGCAACCCCATGAGCATGACCGGAGCTGGCGGCAACAAATCGAATCAATCATTCAGGCTCAAAGTGTCGTCCATCTCGACGACCTGATCCTGCGGCGCACCACCATTGGAGACAACCCGGCCAGGGCGCTGCGGACAGCTCCTGTGCTGGCCCGGGTCTTTGGCTGGAACACTGATCGTGAACAGCGGGAAATAGAACTGCTGCGTGACTATTTTCAGAGGCGGAATTCCAGGCATTATTGACACTGGTCAACAAACAGGATACCATCTTTTGTAAGTAGTCAGGGGCACCGCATCTTCGCACGGTCGCGACTGCCCGCATAGTGGGCTATAGCGACCAGTCGCGCCTGCACGAATCTACGGCACCCCTGACCACTTACACATTTAAGGTATATGAAAACATATGGTTACAAATCCTGTGATCAGTTACCATCTTTTGGCTGCCTTGGGATTTGGTTGCGGACAAGACAAACTCCGTCCACATGATTTCCCGTACAGCCGACCTTCTTTACCCTAACACCTTTCTTTTTAAATCTATGGATACCAAACAAAACCAACAACCGCCCTGGCAGATCAGGATGTTTCGCAAAACACTTAAAAAACAGATGCGGCTCAAGCATTTGCGCAATCTCCTGAGCGACATCGGGCCACAGGAACAATGTCTCCTGGTCACCTGTGGCGATAACAACGGCGCCATGAATTATTTTCTTCGCCAGTTGGGCGGGAAATGGTCCTGGGCGGAACTGGAAACCCAGTCCATTGAAGAGATGCGCCAGCTGCTTGGTGACGAGGTAAAACTCTGTTCCTTTGATCACCTGGATTATCCGGATCAGACCTTTGACAGGGTGGTGTCCATTGACTGCCTGGAACATATTGAAGATCCGAATATCTTTACCCTGGAATTACACAGGATCTGCAAGGTTGGCGGGCAGGTCATCATTACCATACCCGGCGGCGATCAGAAAAAGCTGGTCAACAAGCTGAAAAACCTTGTCGGCATGACCAAGGAAGCCTATGGACATGTGCGGGATGGCCTGACCATTGCCGAACTGACTCCGATCATGACCGGCGCCGGCTTCACCCCAATGCGCAAGGTGACCTTTTCTCGTTTCTTCACTGAAATGGTCGAACTGACCATCAACTTTCTCTATGTCAAGGTCCTGGCAAAGAAGAGCAAGGCCGCTGTCAAGGAAGGCACCATTGCTCCGGCCACCGAGGAGCAGCTCAAATCCGTGGAAAAAACCTACCGCATGTATGCTCTTGTCTATCCATTTTTCAAGGCCGTTTCCTTTCTCGATACCCTTCTTGTCGGCAGTGAAGGATATGTGACCATGATGGAGGGACGCCGTGATGTCTGAAAACCTGAACGCCGACAGCATGCAACAGCACAAGGAAAACATTCTGGTTACCGGCGCCGGCGGGTTTCTCGGCTATCATGTGGCCAACTATTTTCATGATCTGGGGCACAGAGTGGACGGAATGGATGTCCATTTCCCGCAACACACAGCAGACGGTTCCGTGCCCCGCTTTACGAAACTGTGCCATGACTTTCGCGACTGGGAGAAAACCGAGCGGGCCCTGGCCGGCAAAACAGTAATTTTTCATCTGGCCAGCGCCCACCTGCAGATCAGTCTGGATGAAAAGGAATACTGGGATATCAACGTTCACGGCCTGCGCACACTGCTGGAAAAAGCACACCAGGCCGGAGTACGCCGTTTTATACATATCAGTTCGGTGGGGGCGTACGGCAAGCTGACAACTATCCCAGCCGACGAACAGACCCCCTGTCACCCCCAGTCCATCTACGGCGAGACCAAGCTGGCCGGTGAACAGGAGGTACAACGCGTCTGCGAGGCCTGCGACATGGAATATGTCATCTTGCGACCGGCCTGGATCTATGGCGCCGGATGTCCGCGTACGGCCAAACTCCATCGGATGCTGAAAAAACGCCGTTTTATCATGATCGGCAAGGGACTCAACAAACGGCATCCCATGTATATCAAGGATATGCTGGAGAGTTTCCGGCTGGCCATGACACGGGATGAACCAGTGGGCGAAATGATGATCATCGGCGGAGACGAGATTGTCACCACCAGGGAACTGGTCAATACCTTTTCCCGGGTCCTGGAATTGCCTGGTCCATTACTTACCTTGCCCTATCCCCTGGGCGTACTCATTGCCACCGTTTCCGAGGCATGTTTTACCGCGCTGGGTAAGGAACCACCTATCTCACGAAGAACCCTTGAATTTTTTAACACGGACAACGGGTTTGATATCAGCAAATCCAAAAAACTGCTTGCCTTCACCCCTCGGTATACCCTGGAACAGGGGTTGACCGATTATAAAAAATTGCTCAACAGCCGGTAAGCATATCAATGGCAAAACCACGGCGAAACAGATTGAAAACCCTATCCGTTAGGCCGGTTCGCCGCGCCCTCTCTTGGGTAAACCAGCTATCAAGAGTCCTCATGAGCTGATCCGTCACCTTGGGATCATAGATGATACGACCGTTCTCTTTTTTAACATTGCACTCGTGATCGGCCCCGACAAGGGTCATAAAACGCTTGGGCCAGGAAATACGACAATAGTACCAACGCAGGTACCGCCGATCATGACCCAGTTCCCGCTCCCCTTCGATTAAGAAAACAGGCTTATGACTCCAGGCGCCGAGGGCGGGGAGATCATGGACCATATCCTTGGCAAGACATTTCCTGCGCCAATACTCCTTGGTGAACCAGCTGGGTAATTCACTGTCGGCATATACCTTCTTTCTGGAATCAAGCAACCAGTTCCAGAATAAATCCACATCCGGCTGATAATGAAAGCGCTGATACACCCGGCGAGGGGGCCCGATCAACACGATTGAAGCTACCCGTTCTTCTTTCAGGCCAACACGGAGAGCAGACTCAGCGCCCATCGAATGACCAATCAGATGAATGGGCCTGGTTCCGACCGCAGGCAAACCCTCAAGGAAGCGCAGGGCGGCACGAACATCATGGGTTTGATCCAAACCTGCCGCGCTTCCGGCGGCAAACGGATCAGGTGACATCCCAAAACCGGGAAAATCAATCGTCAGAACCAGGTGCCCCTGCCTGGCCAGTTCCGCGGCAAGTACCCTGTACAGGGGGAAACTGCTTCCTTCCGGATAATTACCATGCAATAAAAGAATCACATCACCCTGCTCCGTTTCCGGGAAAGGATGGTAAAGAGTTCCAGCCAGGGACAGGTTGCCGGGTTCTCTCATAATAGAAATTCGCTCCGTATTGGCCTTGAAAAGATATGGTTCAAGTACAGTATCATGCTGCTTCGACTCGGAATGATACCAACCTTCGGCAATCCAAAGCATTACACCTCCGGCAAGACAGAGCGCTCCTGTTGAGAGAAGCAAAAAATGCCAGAAAGATAATGCAGGAGAAACAGAACCGGGCGTGGTTTTACATGAGGGTATGCCCATCCCTCTTAATACCTTTCCGGCCAGCGAGGAGACAACCCAAAGACAGAAATAGGTAAGCGCCAACACAACAACGCAGAACAGAGGTCGAAATCCATAGTGATTACCAAGAGGTGAATTGTACTCAAGGGCAACTCCCGGGGACGGCATGACTGACTCGACTCGCAACCCTTTTTCGGATTGCACCACATCCGCCTGGCTGCCACCCGTGGCAATGAAAAGATGTGGAGATATTTCCCGTATAAGGGCGTTATGGACATTGACCAGTCGAATGTTCTCTATCTCCATGGAACCAGCCGCCACAAGACGTACTCCCGTCACCTTTTGATCAGGAACAAAAAAACGGACAAGTTGACCACCTTTCCCACTGCGCACGGCGCATACCTGATGGCCGATGGACTGAAACCCCTGGCCGAAATCATAAAATATCTGCAGGCTTGCCTGCCCGGTCTGATCGGCTTGAACCGTGATATTAAGATGGGTTGAACGACATCTATTGCCCAGCATGATCGTCACCCACAAACTGAACACCAGAGACAGGCTGAATAACAGGACAAATTGTTTTTGGTTACTCAACCAGGAGCGGCGCGTTGAAGTCATAATTGTTTAGTCTATAATCTGGGTTCGGTATAATAGGCTGGCACACTGACACGCCAGAAAAATTAACAAAATAAAGTAGTTGCGGAAAAATTAGAGAGAGATAGTAGGCTTGAAAATGGTGTGCAGAACAGGAACATCTACGAAGAACAACATGGTGATGGCCACGGACATGAAAACGCAGTACCAGAAAAACCCCCGTTGCCGATAGAGATGTTCCGGGTACTGGGCTGGGCTGTTGTCAAGAAAACCAAGGTGAATATACCATGCAACAAAACCGGCAATCAAAGGAATGGACAGAATCAGTTCCATACGATATCGAATCAGAAAAATACCAAAAAAAAGACCAAAGGCCACCGCATAATAGACAATACTGATAAGAAGACGCTCTTCTGTATAGTGGACAAAGGAACGACGATAGGCGCCACTCACCTCAGGACTGTCAATATAGCGGTATTCGGCAAATCTCTTGACAGCCATAAAAAAGGCGCCAATCATCCAGTAGGCCAGCAACAACGAAACCGGCGGCACAACAGTAATGCCGGTGGCATACCATCCCATGAGCAGACGAAGCGGGTTGTTCACGGATTCACTCAGGACATCAAGATATGGTTTATCCTTGCTTCGCAGCGGTGGAATATTATACACGCATCCCATGATCCAGAGCGTCACGGCCACGGCGAAAAATATTTTTCCCAGCAGGGCAGAGATGGCAAAGCCCACGGCAGCAAAAAGCAACCACTGCGCATAGGCAACGGATTTATTGATACGTCCGGACGGCACAGGCCTGTTTTTCTTGACCGGATGCAGGGCATCAAAGGGGGCATCAAGCAGTTCATTGATCACATAATTGCTTGAAGCCACCAAGCCGGCCGCAAAAACGGCAAGAGTGATCCTGACCGCCAGGGGCAGGGACAACAAATCCGGACGAACTATCAGGGCCACGATCATGCCTGGAAGCATAAACACATTTTTGAACCAGTGGTCAAACCGGGCAATCTGCAGATATGGTTGAATTTTTTTGGTCATTCTTTACGGTTCATTAACAAAATTGATAAGGTTTGCCCGCAGGGATATTACGCGGTTCTCCAGTATGCCGACCGGCAATTATACCGGGTATATAACGGCATTTGACAGAGGTTGCCGGGGTTGCTGTCCAGAGAAAACTTAGTCCAGCAGTAACTGTAACATGGGGGTTATTGATGGAGCGTTGTTGCCGAGGGCATCGAGTTCCTTCCGCATCTCCATGAGTTTTTTCATGGTGGCCAGGATCGTATTTGTCCCGGTTTCAGGAACATAGGGTATACGGCTGGTGCCGTAGGTGTAATTAGCCGGAATAAAAAAAATCTTACCGCTTGCCATCCAGCCGAAGGGTAAACGATTTTTGTTGTAGTTATAGATGGTTTTTACCGCTGTCATGACGCCGTCAATATACCTCGTACCCATATAATCGGTCGGTTGCGGCGGCATCAGGAACATGATGACCTTGTTATTTTTTACTGCCCACTCAAAAAACGGCGAGACATGCCTGTTGATATTATAAGGAACATTGGTGGGAATATATTCAATACAGACACCGTCAAGCACATCGGCAAGGGATTGCACCTGTGTCCTGTCACTCTCCCATGACCGGGTATTCATCACGACTATTTTATTGGGAAACCGTGCTTTTACCCTGATAAGTTCGCTTCTGGTCATCATCGAGTCCTGATGCGCCTCATTGAGAATCAGAAGATAAGGGGTTGTATAGCCGTAACTTTCGATAGAGGAAATATGCCCCTGGCCACTGTTCCAGGCGATATCTTCGTAGGGAATCTCGACAATGGCTTGCTTCCTGCTTGGGTTGGCCAGCACGGCGGCCCGTTGATTCGCCGGTAACAGAGCAATGGGGTAATAATTTGCCAGAACACCCCAGGTGTTGTCGGCGACGGTTGGCCACTTGCTGCGATCGCCCATGGCCGCCGTTGCCGCCTCACCGGCAGTGGAACCCAATCCTAAAACAACCTCATAGGCGCTGGCAACCGTTGCCAGACACAATACATTCGCCAGCAGAAGCCCTGCAACCAAAGCGTATCTTATACAAACATCAGCAAAAAAGACCTGGACAAAACGCCTATAGCTTACCGAGGACAGTCTTTTTGTAAATTTTTTCATTCCCGTGAAATGATTGATAAACCGGCATGCCTTAACGGCACAACAAAAGATGAAAATGATCTGTTCCTAAAGTTCCTGTTTAGTACCAAATAGCCCAAAATCACTGTAAAATAATAGTACTGAACGAGATAATAATATGCAACTTAATTCATCCTTATCCTTCTTTACTCCCGGCCACTACCTGCCTGATGCAACTCTTCAGCCGGGCCTGTTCGCCGGCCTCGGGTTCCTCGAACCATCGTAACCGGTACAGGGTCTCGCTGCCATGACGAATCACCGCCCCACTCGCCAGGGCCCGCATGGCAAGATCAAAGAGATGCACGCCTTCCACCTCGGAATTGAACCCGCCAAGCCCGCGGACAAGTTCCCGACGTATAAAGAGTGAGGGACCGAGGGGGTCTTCCTGCCCGTCATAGTCAGGACCAAAATCCTGTCGGTGCCGGGTATGTATCACCGTACAATTTCGATCAATGATCTCTTCATCAAAAAAAATTGCATCCACGTTTTCATCGGTGAGATACCCAGCGGCCCGGGCAAGGGTATCGGGATGAAAACGATCGAACTGGCCTAGGAAGGTCAGCCACTGTCCTCTGGCAATCCGAACACCTTCATTGAGCGCAGCCGGGATGCCCCGTTTTTTCTTGAGAAAATGAACTCTTACCCGAGGGTCCTTTACCCGTTTCAAGGCTGCCAGGGTAGCTCCGTTGGTTGAACCGTCATCAAGGACGATCAACTCCCAGGACGGCCCGCTTTGTGCCAGAAGTGACGCAAGGGTATCATTGAGTTCTCCGGGATCAAGGTCACGAGTGACCAGAAGAACGGAAATCATCGGCCTGTCTCCACTTTCCGGAGACTGAGTATCCATAATTCTGGTGTTCTTTTTTGGCCGTACAAAGGCGAGCAGGTATTGTTTAAGCTCCCTGACCAGCGTCACGCCTTTCCAGAGCCGTGACTGTTCCATTGCAGCCAACCGGATTTTTTTCTCATACAACGCGCTTTCAAGCCGTTGATGCTCCTCTGTCAGGGTACGCAGACGCAGCTCCGTCCCCTTTTCCCCGGTAAATCGGAGAGAAAAGGAACAACACACCCTCGTCTCCTCCAGGGTAATTTCCTTGCTGTCATGCCAGACTGATTCGAGATGAAACACCTGTACAGGGCCGTCCACAACCATAAAGGCCGGCTCGGCAGCAGACTCTTCCACGGCGACAAGAGCGGTCAGATTCATCAATGGGGGTAATACTCTATCCTGATCCACCGGAAAAAGAGCAGATGTTGTTGCATCATCACTAACGAGCCAAAGCGAAAAATCCTCTAAAACAAAGACCCTGTCATGCCATGGCTTGGGCAGATTGAGGCGAATCTGAAAAAATGGTGATTTCAGGAAAGTGACTGGCAGGTCAAACTGCAATCGCTGACCGCCATCCACAGGAACCATGTTCTGCGGTAATAAAGGACGCTCACATCCCTGCCAGGCCAGACCGACACTGTTTTCCGGCGGGTAACCGTTATCGACGGCCTCAAAACCGGCGGCAAGCGCCTCCCGAAAGGGACCGGAGGCGGACCTCCCGCTTATGGCTGCCTGTATTTCCTCCTCGAGGGCAACAAACTCCTTTAGATCAAACTCCGAGCTGTACAAAAAACGTTCGAGAACATAGAAAAGAAAATCATCCCCTGTTACTAAACCGATCCGGGAGCAAAGCGATTTGAAAAGATCACGATTCTCAAGAAAAAAATAAAAAATACCGCGAAAAAATATAAAATGAGGAGTAACGGGCTTGGCCAGCCGCCATTCCTGATCAAAAAAATGCCATTTCCCGGCCTGATCAACAAGAATATTAAACGGTATGAGATCAATCAATTCCTCTGGCCGACCTTGTTCACAGCAGTGACAGACAAAACGGTAATATTCACCAAACAGGGCGTCGACAATCTCAGCATCACCCGGGCAGGTCCGCAACCTATCTGTCCAGAACATTGACAGAAGTCGCCCTTCCAAAAAGGGTTCATCGCTCAGATGCTGCTGAACCAGTCCTGGCGGTGGTGGCTGCGCCATTTCCAAAAGGCGTTTTTTCTGTACCAGTTCCTCTCCTGTCCGGTACTTGACCATGACCCGGTATTCCGGTCTGCGTCCGGAACCGGAAAAATGAACAAAATCAAAGGGAACAAGTGATGATGCCTCTTTTTTTTCCGCCGATTTATACAGAACAAGGACAAAGGAATTGGCAAATTCCTCCAGGGTGCCTGTTGCTGCCGCTGTCTGCCAGAACAGGGATTCATCGATAACCGGCTGCCAGTGTGAAATATAGTCACGGGAATGGATACGGCTGAGTACGGAAGCTGTACTATCCGGATGTTGCCGCACAAAATGGGAACTCAGCAACACCGTGGTCAGTTTGTAGTCCGGAAAGGGATACAGCCATGAGCACCCGATATCACCACTCAAACCGGCAAGCAGGCGCCGCCACTGATTCCTGTCCCAGGTGCGAATTCCCTCCCGGCCGGGTTGGTGGCTGATCTCTTTGCAGAGGGGGTAGTTGCTCAAGCCGACAAAGGGACGGCCGAAATGGTCTTCACCGGCCCCGGCCAGGTATTTGAAACCGGCCCGGTTTTCAATGGCGATGACAATCCTACCTCCAGGGGCAAGGGTCTCAAGGAGGCGCTCCAACATGAAAATCACAGCACGGTCCGGATCAAGGCCTTCGGAATAGAGGCCGGCATACTCTATCACCCCGGTCAAAATAACAAGATCATACCATGACCGGGGCAGTTGCAAGCTCTGCAATGGAGCCGCTACCACGCACACATTGTCCAGATCACGACAGCGCAGACGGGTAATTCCGGCCCGGCGGACACTGCCTTCGATGCAGTCAAGCCGCAGGGATTGCTCACCAAGAAAACGACTGATGGCACCGCAGCCGCTTCCTATTTCAAGCACCCGCTCCACGCCACTGAAATCAAAGGCCCGGTACAGGTTGGCCCGGGTCGGGGAAAGATGGCACTCCGATGCCCAGTCCCGTTCATAGTTTTGCAACTCCCTGGACAGGGAGGAAAGATCCTCCGCCTGCCGCAGTGCCTGAGCTATATACTCTTCCTCGTGACTGCCGTCCGAATAGGAAAACCTGTCTGTTGCCGCTGAAAGCGTGTACACGCCATCCCGGCGGGCAACAAGATCATTTACATTGATAAGGTCTGAAGACATGCGGAGACACTGCTCTCTCTTGATAATTGCTGACAACGGCGTATTTTTGAATCTTCATGGCGGTAGATACTCCGCAGTGGCGAATTTTATTGCCCAAAAACGTCTGAACAATAGTAGGCCTGCAATGAATCTGCTTACTCCCCTCGTTCGACAAAAACCGTTGAATCAAGGTCAAAAAAACCAACACTCTGCCGTTCGGAGATCACCTCAAAACTCATCAGATCATAACGGCGGTCATACACTACATACTCACCCTGTTCAAAGGCGGCACAGCCAAAAGAGAGCAGGTAGGAACCGGCATTCAGCAGAATACGCTGCCTGAATATTGCCCGAACGACCTCGCCCGGTTGCACCCGTCCCGTCTCGATATTATGAAAAAAGGTATTGGTGCCGCATAAATCAAAGCCCTGCACATCCTTGATGGTAAAGGCCAGGATGGGATTTTCGAGATCACTATTGGCCCGCGCCTCAATGACAATATCATACACCTGGCCATGGCGCAGGGTCTGGCGGGCCTTGCCCTCCTTGTCGAAAATGCCCACGCGGACGATTTCCGCTCTGCCGTTGCCGTACCGGTTCTCATCGGGATTAAAGGTGAAGGAATGTTCACTTGCCTTCTGATGGGCAAGCAATTTCCCTGCCATCCCCTGGCCATTTCGCGGCTGCTCCTCATCTTCGCCGGAAGATTCTTCCACCAGCATCCGATTATAAAGATCAACGACCTCCTTGGCCTTACCAGACCGGACCAGTTTGCCCTTCTCCAGCAGAAACGCCCTAGAACAGTATTTGGTTATAAGATCCATGGAATGGGTCACAAAAAGAATGGTCACCCCCTGTTCCTGGAACTGCCGAAACTTGGCGAAACACTTGGCCTGAAAGAGTGTGTCGCCCACGGATAATGCCTCATCAACAATAAGGATATCGGGACGGACATTTATTGCCACGGCAAAGGCGAGTCGCACATACATACCACTGGAATAGGTCTTGACGGGACGGTCGATAAACTCGCCAATACCGGCAAAATCCTCGATCTCTGCAAAACAGGCATCTATCTCGTCCCTGCTCAATCCCAGAATCGCCCCATTGAGGTAGACATTTTCCCGGCCGGTGAACTCGGGATTAAACCCGGCCCCAAGTTCCAGCATGGCTGAAATGCGGCCCTGGACCTGGACATCACCCTGGCTGGGTCTCAGAATCCGGCAAATTATCTGCAAAAGGGTTGATTTACCACTGCCGTTTCTGCCAATTATCCCTACGGTCTCACCACGGAAGACCTCGAGGGAAATGTCCGTTAAGGCATGAAATTGCTGGCAGCGCACCCGGACAGAAGGAAACAGGGCCGCCACAATCCTGTCGATCTGACGGGTATATACCCTGTACACCTTGCCCACCCGTGCCAGTCGGATTACGGGATCGGTATCTTTCCTCCCGGGCCAATCTTTTTCCGTTTTGTCAAAGGACATCGGCAAATTGCGGTTTGAGGCGTTCGAACACAAACAGGCCCACCAACAGGCTTGCCGAACAGATACTCAGGAAATAGAGAGTCTGATAGGGATGGCGCCAGAAGCCGATACCATAAATAAAACTGTCCCGGTAGCCCTGAACGATATAGTACATGGGGTTTAATTTCAGCAGGAACTGAATCTTGGGCGGCATAATATTCAGGTCCCAGAAAATGGGCGTCATCCAGAAGCCGACCTGCATGGCAACGGCGACGATATGGGTTACATCCCGGACGAACACGTTGACGGAAGAGACCAGCCATGCAAGCCCCAGGGACAAGAGGCAAAGACAGAACCCATAGTAGAAAAACTGGAGGCAATACCAGGTAAACGGGATACCCTGTGCCAACAGCAGGAGTGCTAGTAACAGCAAAAAAATCGCATGGGTGACAAGAGAGGCGGCTATACGTACCTGGGGAAGCACCTCGGAAGGAAACAGGCTTTTTTTTATCAAATTGGTGTGGGCCACGACAATGCCCACCGATCCCATCATAATGTCTGAAAAGAGAAACCAGGGCATCATGCCGGAGGTTAACCAGACGACAAAGGGGACATCATGCATGGGCTTGGCCTTGAAACCGACACTGAAGACAAACCAAAAGACAAAGATCAGGACCAGGGGATGGACAAAGGCCCACACCGCTCCAAGTATGGAGCCAGCATACTGCGTTCGCACCTCCCGGCCGGCCATGGAGACAATCAGTTGCCGATTTTTTAACAACAAACGCATTGTAGAAAAAAAATTCCTGATCATCTTACCCCGAACAGTTTACTGCAACCCTTGATGGCGTCGTAAAAACTTCGATCTACTACGTCGTGTGTCCTGTGGCGATTCTCGACATACTACATGTATAGTCACGACCCGCCACAGAACACTACTCCTTGTATATCTGTGTTTTTACTTAGCCATCTTTAAGCATTGTCTGGACTTTTTACGAGTTCATCACCCTTGATAAACTGGTAACAAATCAAAATTGTTAAAAAATATAATTTCAGCAAGTGCCTCAATATTTTCGCATGCAACATCACTTTAGCATGCGCTGTAGCGGCTGATTTATTCGCCTGAGCTGACGATCATGCACAGGGAAACGCCTTGCGCAAGGCGGCTGAAGCCTCCCCTACCGACGTAGATTGCAAGTAGCGATCCGGCAGTTAAAAATAAACCCTACAGTTTTCCGGCGGCTTCCGGCGCAACAGCTGCCGCATTTCTTTACCATGTTTTCCCCGGAATGTATAGATAAGAGACGGGCGGGCCCAGTCAGGCGACCAGTGGCGGGTTTCAACCGGCACCCAGGACGGCGTGTAGTCATGTAAGTTGATTATGCAACGGTAAGGGGGGGGCACGTTTTTCCGCCACAGTGCCGCTTCCCTGGCCGCATCAGTAAGGATTGTGAGGAGGTGTTGCCGGCTTGAACCGGGTGAGTCGTAGCCCTTTCCTCCTACCACGCTCTTCCGAGTGCCCAGGAGGAGAAACAAGGCCCCGACCGGTTCCATCCTGCTCTGTATTTGGTTCATTTGTTCAAATCGTTCCACCCTGATATGAGAAAATAAGCGATAGTTTCTAAATCCAGGTGATGGCTGGGCAAAGACGGCCCGAAAAACAGTATCGGTGATCATATCGGAAAGGATGGGACGGGTACTGTTGTCGGCCAGTGTCTGCTCGATCAGGGGCCGCCACGACTTCCACCAGGGGCAACCATCAAGGAGGTAAAAATCAAGTTTGCCATACACCGGTTGAGATCGTATGGAGGCAAGAACCACTACTGTCAGCAGACAGCAGAGGAAATAGCCTCTTTGCAGCCAATCGCACAGAGACCAGGAGTTCATTTTCCTCCCACAATGGATTGTGGTTGACAAAAACGGCGCACCGACCGGACCAGAGGCTCTTCCAGACCATAAAGAAAATGGGAAAAAAGAAGCCAGAACATGGATGCATAGCAGAGCCGGTAGTATTCAGCCACATAAACATTCGAAGCCCAGATCAGATGCAAAAGAGGGGTATAATAACCAATAAAAGGCAGGATGGCCAGTAGACTAATACGCAGCTTGCGCTCGACTGGAAATCGGACCAATCCAGGCCAGAAATAGAGGATCAAAACCGGTCCAAGAACCTGGCCCGTAAGGCCCAGAGTATCCCGCACCCGGAAGGCATGGTCGGTACCTCCCAGATAAAGACCGTGCCGGAAATGCCAGGTATATTTATAGTACCCGGCCCCCAAATGACGAATGGAACCACCGGCCAGCCAGGCACGGAAATCCGCTGACTGGGGCAGCAGAGCCAAAAGGATAAACAAGAACAGGAGATAGGCAGCAAGGGGACCCCAGCAACGAAACTTTGTTGCCGTGCCGGTCCGGTGACATGCGTTGCCTCGTGCGGCCAGCGAGATTCCCACATTCACAAGAATCGCTGCTCCGAGAAGCAAAACCAGAAACACACCCTCCTGCCGATGATTTGTCCATAAAACCGGCAGGAAAAATATACCGCAAAAGGCCAACAGGAGAAAACGGCGCCGGTTTTCCTGCATGACCAGGTAAACTCCCCAGAGCCAATAGATAAGCATGGATGTGAAAGTAGGCGCCAGGCTGTAATAGCGAAAATAACTGAACCGGTTAGTGCCAAAAAATAAAAAACAGATAAGGACCGACAAAAAGGCCCATCTGTACGGAAGTCCGATTTTAATCGCCGCAAGAAAGAGAACCGCGCCGGCCAGCGCCCAGAACAACCCGTTGGCAATTCGTATTTTCCAGAGCATCCGTACCGGTTTGACCCGCGCGGCATCTGCGCATAAAACCAGCCCTGCCATGGAATAATGCCAGAGCCCCCGGTTGACGGGAGCTACCTCAGCCGCCATTTTCCCACAGTTCTCCTCATGGATTCTGCGCAGATGTTCCAACGGGTCAGCCGGTGGTTCCAGGTAGGAGCCAATGACCAGCCCAAGGAGAAAAAATAGAAGCGCAACACTGCCGATTGCACGCAGATGCCCTCGACCCAGACAGAAAATCGTGACAAGGGCTGTGCCCCAACCGAGGAGGCCAAGAAAACGGGTGGACAGATGGGACAACAAGGGCGAAAAGGGAACCAGATGATCCAGGGAAATCAATACGATGGCCAACCATGCCAGTACCATGGCAACCAGGCAGAAAACCATAGAAACCCGATTTCGACCGAAGAGTCGGCACCAGCAAGCGGTGGTATATTGTCGTTTTCTGTCCGTCAACGGCTGTTTACGAGTCTCTGAAAGGTTTGAAGCAGGCAACATGGGCTAATTCGAGCATGGGCTGATCACCCTCGGTATCACCATAGGCATAGATGGTGCCATACTGCGCAGGGGATAATCGCTCGTTAAGCCGCCGCACCTTTTCCTTCCCCCGGCAGTTGTCACCCAGTATCCGACCAGTTACCATTTCATTCTCAATTTCAAGTCTGGTCCCGATCAGTTCCACCCCCTGGTCCCGGCACCAGGGCTGCAGAATCATTTCAGGGGTTGCCGTAACAACGATCACCCTGTCACCAAGTTGCAGGTGCAACCTGATCGCTTCCATGGCCTGTTGTCTGAGAATGGATGGCATAATTTCCCGGGCAAAACAGGTGGCGGTTTGAGCAATCCTGGATATTGACCTGCCAGCAAGGAACTGCCTCAGGAAATTCTCTTTAAGACAATGATTACCATACCTGCCCAGAAGAAAAAAACAAATCCGGGGCGCAAGCACGAAACATCGAAGAAGAAAAGTTGGCCCGGTTATATAACGAAGAAACAGGAGAAAACTGTCCCGACTGGTCACGGTACCATCAAAATCAAACAGGGCCAGATCTCTCATTGCATGATAAAATCCATTTCATGAATGCAGCTCACCCATCCGGACAGAGATCCAAAAACCTCTGCAAGGCCCTGATCGGTGATTAAAGGAAAAAGAACATCCATACATCATTCCTTGGTTTGGCTTTTAAATTCAGGAACGACATCCTGCAGGCAGGCTCGCAGTTTGTCTATTTTGCGGGAAGACGCCGCCTGCTCAAGGCAGATCATTTTCTCTTGCAACCAGGCCCAATCCACTTCCCGACTTCGTGCCAGCAATAATTTTTCATGACTTGTCGGTTGCAGGCCCTCACTCTTGTGCAAAAGCTCCTCGTAGAGTTTTTCACCGGGACGCAATCCGGTATAAACAATCTCGATATCCTTCCCCGGCTCCAGACCAGAAAGCCTGATCATCTGTTCCGCCAGATCTTTTATAAGGACAGGCTCTCCCATATCCAACACAAAAATCTCTCCGCCCTTCCCCATGGCCCCGGCCTGGAGGATCAGACTGACGGATTCGGGAATTGTCATAAAATATCGTGTGATCTCAGCATGGGTAACCGTGACTGGCCCACCCGCTTCAATCTGCCGTTGAAAAAGCGGGACCACTGAACCGGTAGAACCTAATACATTACCGAACCGGGTGGTAATAAAACAGGTATCCGACCTACGATCCAGGTTCTGACAGTACAATTCCGCCGCTCTTTTGGTCGCTCCCATCACATTTGCCGGATTGACGGCTTTGTCGGTCGACACAAGAACAAACTTTTCCGCCTGATACCGATCGGCCGCATCGGCTACGCACTGGGTTCCGTATACGTTGTTCCTGACCCCTTCAGCAGGATTTTCTTCGACCATGGGAACATGCTTATACGCCGCTGCGTGAAAAATAACGTCCGGCCGAAAAGAGGAAAATACCCAGTCCAAGCGATCACGATCTTTTATATCACCAAGAACTGTTTCAAGCCGCAAATCCGGAAAATCGGCCCGAAGCTCGTGATCTATGGAATATATATTAAATTCGCCATGATCAAAAATGATCAATCGGCCCGGTTGCTGTGCGGCGACCTGTCGGCACAATTCAGATCCAATGGAACCACCGCCGCCTGTTACCAGGACTGTTCTTCCTGACAAGTAGCCGGAAATGGCCTTTTTATCCATCCGGATCGGCTCTCTACCAAGAAGATCATCCACGGTTACAGGTCGCAGCCGATCAGCATCGACATCCATTCCCTTCATCTCAAGCACTGACGGCAGGGTTTGGCAGACGACATTCGCCTCGCGGCAGAGTTGCACCAGATGACGTATCACCTTTTTACCAGCTGAAGGGATGGCAAGGATAACCAGCTCTATCTCCTGACTGGAAACGACTTGCGGCAAATCCTCTGTGTTCCCAACAACCCGAATACCGTGTATTTCCCTGTTCTGCAAACTCTTGTCATCATCAAGAAAGGCAACGGGTTCATATTCCACCCGGTGCAACAGATCACGGGCAAGTAACTCTCCCGCCCTTCCTGCGCCAACGATCAGGGTTCTTTTTCCTGATCCCTTTTGCAGAGATAATCGATGATCTTTCAGCCAGCGATAGAGAAGACGGGACCCACATAGCCCACCGGTCAGAATGAGGGGATATAACAGAAAAACCGAGCGAGGAACACCCTGAAACCTGGTCAAGAGTCCACTGGAAACCGTGATAACCAAGGCACCCAGGCCGACAGCTTGTAAAATTCTGATGAGATCCGGAATGGATGCGAACCGCCAGAACCCTCGATACAGGCCGAAAAACCAGTAAATTATCCCCTGAACAAAGGGAGCAAACAGGAGAAGATGATGTAATGACGGACGATGAATGGCCGGAATTCCGTCAAAATTAAAACGGAGCAGGTAGGCAAGGACCAGGGAGATTGGCACCCAGAGCAGATCGTGCAGGAATGCAACCCAGCGATTGAACAGTAACTTTCGGACGATATTTATCATACACAAGTTTGATGAACTCGTAAAAAGTCCTAATTTTTTTCAGAGATGGCTAAGTAAAAACACAGATATACAAGGAGTAGTGTTCTGTGGCGGGTCTTGACTATACATGTAGTATGTCGAGAATCGCCACAGGACACACGACGCAGTAGATCGAAGTTTTTACGACGC
>WFZC01000197.1 GCA_015489765.1 Desulfobulbaceae bacterium | reverse complement strand
GCCGGGTTCCGGGCCTGGATACAATAAAGGATATGGTACATTTATTAAAGCCAAAAATAATGACACCATCGAGATGAGCCGGCAAAGGCCAACCGTTGCCCACTACATAGAGGCGCTGAAAAAATCGGACCGTTTCGGACCCCAGGTCATTGAGCATCGGGTTTTTCCAGCCACCAAAGCCTGTTCCTCTGCCATTGACCACGGGCTGGCGCCGGAACTTGTCCAGGCGCTTGCACAACTCGGAATCACCTCCCTGTACAGCCACCAGCAACAGGCAATCGATTCGGTCCTGGGCAAAAAAAATATCCTGGCGGCAACCCCGACCGCAAGCGGCAAGAGCCTTATCTACACCATCCCAGTGTTCCAGGAAATAGCAGCCAATCCGGCGGCCAGGGCCTTGTTCCTCTTTCCCTTAAAAGCCCTTGCCCAAGACCAGCTTAAAGGTATCAACCGGCTGGCTGACCTGATGCCGGGGTGTTTTTCCGACCGTGCCTTGCTTCCTGCCGCTGTCTATGATGGTGACACCAGCAGCTATCAGCGGAAAAAAATCCGGGACCACCTGCCTGCCATTCTCCTGACCAATCCGGACATGCTCCATCTCTCCCTGCTTCCCTACCATCATCTCTGGGCCACGCTGTTTTCCAACCTGACCCATGTTGTCCTGGATGAGGTCCACACCTATCGGGGCGTATTCGGCTCCCACATGGCATGGGTGATCAGAAGACTCCGCAGGATATGTTCCGCCTACGGCAGCAACCCGGTTTTTATCCTCTCGTCGGCAACAATCGGCAATCCGGAAGAACTTGGCAAAAAACTGCTATCGGAACAGGTCCGGGTAATCACCGGGTCAGGCGCTCCCCGGCCCAGGAAAAATTTCATCCTTCTCAATCCCCTTGATTCGGCGCCCATCGCGGCGACCATGCTGCTGGCGGCTGCCCTGCACCGAAATTTACGCACCATTGTCTATGCCCAATCGCGTAAGTTGACCGAACTGATTACTCTCTGGGCCCGCAAACGATGCGGCAAAAACAGGGACAAAATCGCCTCCTACCGGGCCGGTTTTCTCCCCGAGGATCGGCGTATGATCGAACAAAAACTGGTCAGCGGCGAATTACTGGCTGTTATATCAACCTCTGCCCTGGAACTGGGTATTGATATCGGCGGCCTTGACATCTGCCTGCTCGTCGGCTATCCGGGTTCGATCATGGCCACCCACCAGCGCGGGGGCAGGGTTGGCCGGGGCGGACAGGAATCCCTGGTTGTCCTGATTGGCCATGAGGACGCCCTTGACCAGAACTTCATGCGCCATCCCGATGATTTTTTCTCCCGTCCGGTTGAACCGGTGGTACTTGATCCTGACAATACAACCATTGCCGGCTCGCATCTGGTCTGCGCAGCCGCTGAAATTCCAATCATTGGCGATGAAAAAATTGGAGATGCCAAAAACAGCGACGGCAGGCAGAGAGATCAACAAAATTCTCGGCCGAAAATTTTTTTGTCGAAAAAATATGGTTCGCTTTTGCGCAAACTGACTGCCGCCGGCGATCTGCTGCAGTCAGCCGACGGCAACACCTGGTTTTCAGCCCGGAAATATCCGCAGAGAAAGGTCAGTCTGCGTGGTGTCGGCAACTCCTTTCTCATCTACAATAGCGATGGCCGCAGGTTACTGGGTGAAATCGACGAATACCGGGCCTGCCGCGAATGTCATGAAGGGGCGGTCTATCTGCACATGGCAAAGACCTGGCTGGTAACCCGGTTTGACGAAACAGGCCGTGAAATTCTGCTCAAGGCGGCCAGTCCACCTTATTATACCCGCTCCCTGGTTGACAAGGACACGGAAATACAGGAGACCTTCTCCACAACAACCTGCGGCAACGCCACGGTCTCCTTTGGCAGGTTACGGGTCACGGAACAGATATACGCCTACCAGAAAATTCTCCTTGGCAGACAAAAGGTCATTGACCGTATTCCCCTTGATTTTCCACCGAGAATTTTTGAGACCAAGGGGATTTGGCTGCAGATCAACCCTGCGATCCAGCAGAAACTGGAACGGGCAAACATTCATTTCATGGGCAGTATCCACGCCCTTGAACATGCCATGATAGGGATGATGCCGCTGCTGGTCCTGTGCGATCGCAACGATATTGGCGGCATTTCCTATCCTCTGCATGATCAGACAGGAAAGGCGACCATATTTCTTTATGACGGCCATGCCGGAGGAGTAGGCCTGTGTGAAAAGGCCTTTGCCGCTGTAGGTGAACTGCTGGCCCAGACCGAAAAAATTGTTACCGAATGCGGCTGCGACCTGGGCTGTCCCACCTGCGTCCATTCACCAAAATGCGGCTCCGGCAATCGTCCCATTGATAAAAATGGCTGTATTCGCCTGCTGCACCATCTGCGCAGTCAGGATATTGCAAATACCAAACAGCTCTCCCCTGCCCCGGTCCCGGTAAAAAGGAAGAAAAACAGAAGGGCCGCTCCTTTGCAACTCCCTGCCAACTGGGGTGTTTTTGACCTGGAGACCAAGCGGTCCGCCGCCGAAGTCGGCGGCTGGCATCGGGCGGATAAGATGGGGGTTTCCATGGCCGTGGTCTATGATGGGGCACGGGACATCTATACTGCCTACCCGGAAGAAAAGGTGCCGCAGCTGCTGGATCATCTTTTCAGCCTGGAGCTGGTGGTCGGTTTCAACAATAAAAAATTTGATAACCAGGTCCTTTCCGCCTATTGCCGCTGCCCCCTG
>WFZC01000196.1 GCA_015489765.1 Desulfobulbaceae bacterium | reverse complement strand
GGTTATCCCAGACATCAGGGCAGGTTATCTACGCGTTACTCACCCGTGCGCCACTTTACTCATTTTCCGAAGAAAACTTTCTCGTTCGACTTGCATGTGTTAAGCACGCCGCCAGCGTTCGTTCTGAGCCAGGATCAAACTCTCCAGTTTAATATCCTGACCAATCACAATCGATTGGACTTACTTTACTGCTAAAACCAAATTATAACTTGGCCCGCTCTACTTACTGTTCGGTTTTCAAAGATCAAAAAAAATGCCACAAAGGGCCGTCCGGTGCGTATGTCGTTATGATTTCCGCGCCGGAGTCTTTAACTTAACTATCATTTGCTTTGCTGTCAATAAGAAAAACAAATGACAGAGAAGTTTTTTTGTTACCCGTGGTGATTATTTGCGAGCAACGAGGCGGGAACCTACATGGGATAATGGTGTCTGTCAACAGAAAAAATGAACGTTGTTCTTTTCTTTTTTGTCGTCCCTGTTATTTGGGGCCTTTTCGTTATCTAACTAACTAAAGTTATCGGGGAAAATATTCTTTCTCCCTGAAAAATAAAAATGATCCGGCTGTTTCTGCCCAGCCTGTGAAATTCATCCGGGAAAATTTAATCTTCAATCCATTTGTTGAGTGTTTCAATAATCTTTTTTGCCTGCTTTGCTGAGGAAATATTGAATTTGGACTTGGGAAGATACTGTCCGTTACGTTTCTGGTATCGTCTTATGGTATATTTTTCCGGTCCATATTCGCCTTTGCCGCGGTTATACTCCTGGTAGCGAAAGAGGATGGTAGTCCAGGCGCCCTTGGACAGGATTTCCTTATCCAGTTCCTTGACGATAAGGGTGCCATCTTCTTCTTCATAGTTTATTGATATTTCTTCTGCATCGGCAGCCATAATTTTATTCTCCTCTATATTTTATGGGAATGATTACGTTGCAATAGAGCATATGGAATGAAAAAGCAAGGGTATTGCTTTTCATTCTCTCTCTAACGGGAAAAAGGTGAGGGAAATGGAATTCCTATCACTGCGCCAAAAAAAATATGGGCAAAACGGAGAATTGTCCCTCATAATTTCTTTGGAAGGAGATCGTCTGGCAGGAATCGTCTGGCTAATCGTTCTTAGTTCCAAAGTCCGAATACGTATACGTTGTATCCTACATCCTGTTTATGTCACCTGCTGTTGGTCTGCCGCTGCCTGCGACGTTGTATTGCCTCTGCGTATCGGCGCCGGGCAGCTTCGCAAGCCGGTTTATATTCGGGGATGGGTGAAGGTTTGCCTTTGTTGTTTAAGGCAACAAAGGTAAGGTAGGCGGAGGCGATATGCCGCACCCTGCCTGTTCTCATTTTTTCTCCTTCAACCCGGACACCGATTTCCATGGAAGAGCGGTGGGTCATGTTGATGCAGGCCTTAAGTGTCAACAGGTCACCCACATGAACCGGACGGTGGAAGTCGACCCGTTCAATGGAGGCGGTAACCACGTTTGACCGCGCATATCTGGTGGCAATAACAAAGGCGGCGTCGTCGATAAGCTGCATGATGACACCACCATTGACATTGCCTGCCGGGTTGGCATGGTAGGGCATCATGACATGCGAAATAACGGTGCCGCAGAAATCAGATGTTTCACAGATGGGCATAGGGATAATCTCCGGTCAGAGCAAAAAAAAGCCCCTCCCGGTGTGGGGGAGGGGCCTGATAATGGTTGTTTACTGTTTTCTGAAAACCAGTTTGTTGCCCATGCCTTTGTCGACCAGGATGTGGTCACCTTCGCTGAAGTTGCCTTCCAGGATTTCCAGGGCCAACGGGTCTTCAATGTAGCGCTGGATTGCCCGCTTAAGCGGCCTGGCGCCAAAAGCTGGATCGTAACCGGTCTCGACCAGGAACTCCTTGGCCTCGGTGGTGAGTTCAATGGTGAACTTGCGATCCTCAAGCCGCTTGGCCATGCGGTTAATCTGAATATCGACAATCTGCATCAGATCTTCCCTGGTCAGGCCATGGAAGGTAATAATTTCATCTACCCTGTTCAGGAATTCCGGCCGGAACTGCTTGTGCAGCAGCTCATCGACCTGACGGCGCATCTCTTCTGGATCGGTCTGGCCAAGTTCCATGATAATATGACTGCCGAGATTCGAGGTCATGATCATGATCGTGTTTTTAAAGGACACGGTCCGGCCTTTGCCATCGGTCATGCGGCCGTCATCGAGTACCTGCAAAAGCACATTGAACACATCCGGGTGCGCTTTTTCTATCTCGTCAAGGAGGATGACCGAATAGGGCCGCCGCCGCACCGCCTCGGTGAGCATGCCGCCCTCGTCATAGCCCACATAGCCGGGAGGCGCTCCGATCAGTCTGGCCACGGAGTGCTTTTCCATGTATTCAGACATATCAATCCGGATCATGGCGTCTTCGGAATCAAAGAGAAAGTCGGCCAATGATCGTGCCAGCTCGGTTTTGCCGACGCCGGTGGGACCAAGAAAGATAAATGAACCCAGAGGGCGATTGGGGTCCTGGAGTCCGGCCCGGGCACGGCGCACGGCGTTTGCCACCGAAACAATGGCCTCTTTCTGGCCGATAACCCGTTTGGAGAGTTCTTCTTCGGCGTGAACGAGCTTTTCCTTTTCTCCTTCCAGCAGTTTGGCTACCGGGATGCCGGTCCATTTGGCCACCACTGCCGCCACATCTTCGGCGGAAACCTCTTCTTTGAGCATATGGCTCTTCTGCTGGAGCTCTTCAAGTTTCTTGTTTTCCTCTTCTAACTCCTTTTCAAGCTGAACGATCTTGCCGTAACGGATTTCGGCGACCTTGCTCAAATCGCCGCTGCGCTCGGCCCGCTGTTCCTCCATGTGCGCTTCATCGATTTTGGCTTTGATGTCGCGAATGCGCTGGATTACATCTTTTTCCAGCTGCCATTGCCCCTTCATGGCGTTGAGCCTGTCATTGAGTTCGGCCAGTTCCCCTTTCAGTTTTTCAAGCCGTTCTTTGGATGCCTTGTCTTTCTCTTTTTTCAAAGCCTCGATTTCGATTTCCATCTTGATCCGTTTGCGGTCAAGTTCGTCGATTTCCGTGGGCATAGAATCGATTTCGATGCGCAGCTTGGAGGCGGCCTCGTCGATCAGGTCAATGGCCTTGTCCGGCAGAAAGCGATCGGTGATATACCGGTTGGACAGGACAACGGCTGCCACGGTGGCCGAATCCTGGATCCTGACCCCGTGATGGACCTCGTATTTTTCCTTGATACCGCGCAGAATGGCAATGGTGTCCTCTTCCGAGGGCTCCTGCACCAGGATAGGCTGAAAGCGCCGTTCCAGGGCCGCATCCTTTTCGATGTATTTGCGGTACTCATCCAGGGTGGTTGCGCCGATGCAGTGCAGCTCGCCCCGGGCCAGGGCCGGTTTGAGCATGTTGGAAGCATCCATGGACCCTTCCGACGCCCCGGCGCCGACCAGGGTATGAATCTCGTCAATAAAGAGAATGATCTCTCCGGCCTTTTTTTCCACCTCCTTGAGGACCGCCTTGAGCCTGTCCTCAAATTCACCCCGGTACTTGGCCCCGGCAATCAGCAACCCAAGGTCGAGGGAGATGATTTGTTTTCCTTCAAGGGTCGCCGGGATATCGCCATCGACAATGCGCTGGGCAAGTCCTTCGACAATGGCGGTTTTACCAACACCAGGTTCACCGATGAGTACCGGGTTGTTCTTGGTCCGCCGGCTGAGTACCTGGATGATGCGGCGGACTTCTTCATCACGGCCGATGACCGGGTCAAGTTTTCCCTGTCTGGCCACATCGGTCAGGTTGCGGGCATATTTTTCCAGGGCCTGGTATTTTTCCTCCGGATACTGGTCAGTTACCCGCTGGTTGCCACGAATGGTCGTCAATGCCTGTAGGAATCCCTCTGCGGTAATACCCAGCGAGCCCAGCATCTGGGCCACCGCTGTCGAGGCCAGGGCCAGCATGGCCATGAACAGATGTTCCTGGCTGACATATTCATCCTGCATGGATGTGGCTGCCTTGAAGGCCTCGTCGAGGAGCTTTTTAAAGTCCTGGGACATATAGGTCTGACCGGCGCCGCCGCCCGAAACCTTGGGCAGCTTGTCAATGAGCTGGTTTGCGCCGCTCAGCACTTTGCTCGGCTCAATTCCCATTTTCTGGAGGACCGGAACAACAACCCCTTCCGGCTGCTCAAGGATGCTCTTCAGCAGATGTTCCGGCTGCATCTCCTGATTGCCGAACTGCTGGGCTGTATTATGGGCGCTTTGTATTGCCTCCTGGGATTTAACTGTAAATTTGTCAAGTTGCATATCTCTTCTCCTTTGTTGTTCGTGTAAAAAAACACGGGAATATTTTTTGTTATTCGTTGTGGCCGGGCAATCGGGAGTTTTCCCCAGGCTCCTTTTCTGACTCGGCCATACTGGTCGATCAGTAGAGAAGATAAGGAGGCTTTGGTCTGTGTCAAGATTTTGTCTGCAATATCAGGAGGAAAAATTACAAAAATGCAGTTTTGGGTGAGGTCGGTTGGAGGGTAGCCTGTAATTGGGAGCAGTGAGAATGGAAATAAAAAAAGCCCCTGCCATTTTGGCAGGGGCTTTGAACCGGCTTTGTTGAAAACAATCAGCCGCCGCAGGAACCGGAGCTGCAGGAACCGGAGCTGCATCCTCCACCGCCGCCGACAGGATTGGTAGAGGTGATGGAGAATCCGGAGCGATAGCCGGCTTCAATAAAGTCTACCTTGATGGCGCCACAGGAGTTCAGCAGGTCCTCTTCGACCAGAAAGGTGAGGTCGTCTTCTTCAAAAGTTCTGTCGTTCTCTTTTGGCTCATCCAGAGCCAATCCCAAAGATGGGCCTGCTCAGCCGCCCTGCATGAGGGCGATGCGAACGGCGGAATCAATATTGTTCTGCGAGAGATATGTTTTTAAATTCTCCACAGCGGAATTTGTCACTTCAAACACGTTGTCCTCCTTCCATCAAATAAAGGTGAAAATTATCAAACTGTAAGGGTATCCCGTAAGTACACGGGATGGATTGTTCATTTTCGATAGAAAAAAACACTCCCGCTCCAGTCGGGCGAGGGAGTTTTTTTATATTTTCCAAGAGGTTAAATCGTTATTAGCATGCTTGCTGTTTCAGATTCAACCATACTGATATGTAACTACACTAAGGTAGATTTGTCCAGTTGTCAATGCTGGAATGGTGTCTTTTTGGCCCCCTTTTGCCACACAATGTGGTTTATGTTGCTGCAGGGAAGGAATGAATTGATGGCAGGGTAAGCTGCCGGATCACTGAAATTATGGAAAAAAGTTGCCAAATACGACGGCAGCATCTACTATTTATTTAGACGGCCCATGATAACGGGCACATATTATTCTTTTTTTCCTGCTCTTTTTTTATAAACATTTTTCACAGGATACGTATACCATGCGCAAGATTGTTATCTCAACCGGTGGCGGTGATGCTCCCGGCCTGAACGCGGTTATCTTTGCAGTGGTTAATTCCGCTGCCAGGCGTGGCTGGGAGGTGTACGGCAGTCGGTCTGGCTACAAAGGGCTGCTTGAACCTGATGAGCTGGTAAGGCTGGTACCGGCGGACGTGCGGGAGATTACCTCGATTGGCGGCACTATTATCGGATCGACCAATAAGGGAAATCCATTTAGAATGCCGGTACATAATCTTGCCGGTGAAACCACTGTTGTCGATATTTCCGGTAAGATTTTGGAAAATTTTCAGCGAATGGGCTTTTTCTGTCATGTTGCGGTGGGTGGAGATGGATCCATGGAGATCGCCCATCGTTTTGCTGAAATAGGTATGCCGGTTGTCGGGGTCCCCAAGACCATTGATAATGATCTCGAGGCAACCGACCGGACATTTGGTTTTGATACCGCAGTGGCCACGGCCACGGATGCCCTTGACAAATTACATTCCACGGCAAAATCCCATGACCGGGTTATGGTCGTGGAGGTCATGGGCCGGGAGTCGGGATGGATTGCCCTCTATTCCGGGCTTGCCGGTGAGGCGGACGCGATTCTTATTCCTGAAATACCATTTGATATGGATGTCGTCTGCAGAAAGATCAATGATAATGACCTGCATGACAAGCGTTATTCCATTGTTGTGG
>WFZC01000195.1 GCA_015489765.1 Desulfobulbaceae bacterium | reverse complement strand
CCATGATCCCCTTGCCCTGGCAACCGAATCCCAAATGCAGCATACCGCCGCCTCGGATACCGGGCATATCAAACCGGACGGACAGGAACAGCAGCACAAGGCCGCTGAAACGACAAATTCTCAAGATGGCGCAATAGCAGAACAGGAAAACGCGGAGACAGCCGATGGTCAGGCAACAGCTACTGACCATGACAACCAATCCGGCGCCCGGGCGGCCAACGACCAGGGACCGCAGACCGATCAGGACACTGCCTCCGCGGCCGCGGGTAACCACGATACCGGGACCGACACGGCAGCAGCAACCGCTAACGCCGACCAGTCTGCAGGTGGAGAAGACACTACCGGCCATGCCGGGGACCACAGCGCGGCCGGGACCGAAACCGGTCAGTCCCAAGATGGTCAAGACGCAGGGCAGGTGGACGCAACCGCTGCCGAAGGGGACACCACTCCGGGCGATGCCGCTAATGTGACCACGGAGCATGCCGATGCAGACAGCACTGAATCAGCGAATACCACCGATACGACCGAGGCCGATAATCATACAGGCGAAACTGCCCTCGCCGATGCTGCCGATACGGCCGCCGCCGACGATCAGGCCATTGACCCGATGATCGGCGAGGATTTTGAGTTTACGGTCAGCTTTGACAATACCACGGGATCCGATGTTTATGGCCCCTATATTGACCTGCTCCTGGACGGCGGCCAGGATGGAGCCGATGCCGCAAGTGATGACGGGATTTCCTTTGTAAGCGCCGACTATCTTGGCGCTGATGTGGAATCGTTTGTCCATACGGTTGATGCAACAGATGTGGCCAATGGTATCGAGCACCCCTGGGCAACGGATGATACCGGAGCGCCTCTGATTGTGCATGATATTGACGGCCAGGCTCTCCACGTGGGTGACCAGTTTGTCTCCCTGCGCATGCCATTCGGCTCGTTCACTCCCGACCAGCCGGCGGCCGAGGTGCATGTGACCGCGCACATGGGCGCAAATGCCGACGTGGACGTGGACCTTGGCGTGCACACGACCACCGGCGCCATGTATGGGCATGACGCCCTTGATAACCCTGCGAGTGATAATCCTCTCCGGGATATTACCCACACTTCAACAGCCTATAAGCCCGAAGTCATCACCTACCATAAGGACATTGACGTACCGAGCGTTGCCGCCGACTGCCAGGAGCAGCATGCAGGCACCGAGGACACCCGACATTTTGCCGATGACTCCTCGCAGGTCTTTGAACAGAACCATCAGGAAATCCCCACCGGCCCCAATTATCCGGCAACCTATATCGCCACCATTGACGTGGCCGATGGCCAGAAGGTTACCAATTTAAGCCTAACTGAACATTTGCCAGACAATATCTATTATCTTGGTGATTCCACTATCACCGTCACTGTGGGCGGCACTACCTTAAACGCTGCTGACTACACCATAACGTCCCCCGGGGAAGGAGTCCACGGGGGTCAGGATCTGGTCATCACCCTCAACAATGATGTAATCGGCACGGACCACCATGACGACGTTGTCATAAGGTATGATTTTTATGTCCCGGACCGGACCGGTTCAGGAGCGGAAATTATTGATCATACGACTGGTAATGACGAACATATCATCAACAATGGAGAAGTCAGCTATTCCTGGCATCCTAATGATACTAACGATCCTGATGTTGATGCAACTATCAACCCGGAGGTTAATGCCGATGGTCATTTTTCCTCCAACCCGGATGTGGATGACATCTCCCATGCCCAATCGATAGCCATCCAGAAGGGTCACTCTCTTGACAATGATACTGGTCAAACAGGGTATACGCCTGGTGACCGCGTTCAGTTTACTCTTGACTTTGAAATTTCCGATTACTTTGGATTCGGCAATATCGCCATTGATGATCTGTTGGCCGACGGTATGGATCTTCTTACGGCATCAGATGGTTTTGCACCAACCATTACCATCTCCGAATATGGAACGGACATTATCTCAAACCATGGGCTTGCAATCGGCTCAGAGCTTGTAACCGGCACAAATGGAACAGATGATGAAACCCTGCATTTTGATATTTCCCAGATCATTGGCGGGGATGGTATTCTGGACGGCGGATACACGGATGGTCATACCGATGGCGTCACCCGGGGCACCATAACCTACTGGGCAGAAATCCAACAGACCTACGTAAGCGCTGAAGGTGGTGGCGAAGAAAATGTTGACCAGGGCGATGTGCTTTCAGGAGGTGTGACGATACAAGGAGATATCTATGATTATGCAACAAACACGTTGACATCGAATTCAGAGGCTGACGAATCCTGTGATTCAATCGAAATTATCACCGGCTCAGTCAGCAAGGATATTTATGCGATAACCAACAACACCGGCACAATTTTTAATCCCGGCAATAATCCGCACCTGTCTCCGGGTGACCGTGTCACCTATCGTATACATTACGCCATGCCCCTCTCCTCTACCGAGCATTTTATGCTGACCGATTACCTGCCCTTGCCGGTCTTTGATGCATCGGATTACAGCTGGAGTAATACTGCCGACACAACCACCTATGACGGAACAAACACACCGGATGCCGGTCACTGGGGATACACAACAAACGATACCTACAACGACCTGGATGTTCCTGATACTGTTAGCGCCGGGACAGGCAATACGCTTGTCTTTGATTATGGTGAATACCATGATGGTGGTGACCAAGATGCCGTTATAGAAATTGTTTTTACCGTCACCGTTTCCGACGAACCCTTTGCCGATGGCATGTTCCTGACCAACCAGGTACGGGCCACGGAAGAAAGCACCCTGCTTGCCGAAAGCAACACAGATTCCATAGCTCAAATAATACTGGATCAGCCAGAGTTGCATATCACTAAAGGCGTGGTGGCAACCGACAGCGCAGATGGTCAGTTTTCAGACACGGTCGGGCCGGTCAACTTCTCCGCTCCGGGCAGCGGAGGATTCAGAGGTGATGCCGACATCACCGAATCAGGCCTTGCTGCCTCCCCTGTTGACGCCAATCTGTCAGGTATTGATGCGGGCGATATGGTCACCTTTGCAATTGTTGCCGAAAACGTTGGTCATTCCGGGGCGTTTGACATAAAAATAACCGACGACATGCCGGCCGGCTTTGATATTGGCGGCAGTGGATTAAACCTGTCCGTTACCGATGGTCACGGCAATGATCTTGATTTTACCGATGCCAGTGGTGATCACGTTGGAGATGCAGGATTTGATTTTTTCAGCGGCATCATCTTGACCGACGATGCCGACGGCGCCCTGAATGCCAACGACGACACTATGGACCAGACTGACAATATCGTAGTCATTACCTATGATCTCATGGCCCAGAGTTCCGTGAGCCCGGAACAGGCAATAACCAATACCGCTCAGGTTGCCGACCTGGCGGGAACCGAGGGCGGAGCCGATCATTTTCCAACCGATTCCGACGGTCCCAAAGACACTGCCATTGTTACAGTCGACTCCCCGGCTGTTGATAAGCATTACCTGACCTCATTTGATCTTGACGGCGATGGAACAGCCGATTCTTTTACCAGTCAGGGACATACCAGTGACGCAAACCACCAGGTTGCCATTGGTGAACTTATCACCTATGAAACCGTTATCACTGTTCCCGAAGGAACAACTTTGAACGCTCTCATCTCGGACAATCTCCGGACAGGACATACTAACAGTGAATTTGTTCAGGCCCTGGTGAGCATTGACTCGATAACAGCTTCCGCCGACTTGACGTTTGAAAACGGAACGGCCCAGGACATTGCCGATAACGTTCACACCTGGAACAATTCCAATGGCAACGGTTTTACCCTGGACTTCGGGGATATTACAAATTCCAACTCTGACAATGACACTCCTGAAACCATTACCATTACCTATACGGCAGTGGTGCTCGACACGACTGACACAAACCGTGGCGATCATATCGGCAACTACACCCAATTTAAATGGGATGCGAACAGTGACCAACACTCAATCGGCAACGGTGTTACCAGTCTCACCATTGTCGAACCCACCCTGGAAGTAGTAAAAACAGTTGACAATCCACATCCGGACGCTGGAGATACGGTAACCTTTACCATTGTTGTCGACCATGCAGCGGCCTCCGACTCAAACGCCTTTGATGCTACCCTGGCCGATACCATCCCCGCTGGATATAATAATGTACAGATCACCAGTCAAAGCGGTACCGGATCGCTTAACGGAGTAACTGATGCGGTGACTCTCTCTGGCAATACCTTAAACGGTGCATGGGATGAATTTGATCTCGGAGATACCTATACCATAACCCTGACAGCAGCCCTGGCCGATACCACCCAGGCCGGTTCCAACCTTTCCAATACCGCCGCTGTTGATTGGACCAGCCTGCCCGGTGATCACACTGATCTTTCCCCTTATGCCGACACCGGGGACACGGAACGGAGCGGTACCCAGGATACAAATGATCCCGATGACTATATTTCTGCATCAACAGCTGAAGTAACGGTTATCGGAACCATTGACAAACAGGATCCTTCTCCGGACAACTACACCATTGGCGATCAGGTGACCTATGACATTGTGGTTACCCTTCCCGAGGGTCATACTGAAAACCTGGTCGTCACCGATGCCCTGCCCACTGGTCTTCAGTATGTCAGTCACTCCATAGATACGGCGAATTTTGGCGGCACCCTTGGAACTCTTTCTGTCAACACTCCCTTGGCCGATGGTGATGATATCGTCTTTACCTTCGCTGATACGACAACGGTTGACGCCGACGGGGACACAACCAACAACAGCTTTACCATTCAGGTAACGGCCCTGGTGACAACCACGGCCTCCAATGTTCAGGGACAGGACCTGACCAATGAAGCCTCCATGCAATTTGACGATCCGGCGGGAGGAGACCCCATTGTAACAGAAGATCCAACGGAGCCCACAATCCATGTCGTGGAACCGCAGATCACCACCGTCAAGGATATCGCTGACTCGGCTGATGCGGGCACAGATGCCTCACCCGGAGAAACCCTAACCTATACGGTCCGCTTTGAGAACACCGGCGCAGCAACGGCATACGAGGTCACGGCTGATGATATCCTGCCTGGCGGGGTCAGCTATAATCCCGCATCGGTGACAATTTCCGGCAGTAGTGGGTTACTCAACGCCGCTGATGTTACCTCTTCAGTGTCAGGCAACACTGTTTCCTTTTCCAGCTCCGATGGAGGATGGGACATTGATGTCGGCGGTTATGTCGAGATCCAGTATACGGTCACAGTCATGGCTGCCGGCTTTCAGGGTGGTGGCCATGTCAACACCATTGATGCCGACTGGTCCAGCCAGGACGGCGTTGATCCCAACGAGCGTATTTATGATGATTCCGGGAGCTCCCCTGTTGACGGTGATCAGGATGCAGATAATGCGGCTTTCACTGTAGTCGCTACTGCCTCCCTGGGCGACACGGTCTTCTTTGATGCGGCAGGAGACGGCGGCGTCTTTGATGCTGCTTCCGGTGATGTCGGTATCAGCGGCGTGGATGTGACCTTGACCGCTGATGTCGATGGTGACGGCACCCCTGAATTTACCCAGACAGTTCGTACCGATGCCGACGGCCATTATACTTTTGCCAACCTGGCGGCCTTTGACGATTATATCATTACCGTTGATACCGCCACCAGCGGCGGGACCAACCCCACAGACCTGACCGCGGCCGGCTACCACCAGACTTATGACCTGGATGAAGGCACGGTCGCCCTGGATAACACCGCAACCAGTATCAGCCTGACCGCGGGCCAGAACCGGACCGACATTGATTTCGGCTACACAGGTCAAAACTCGGTGGGTGACACGGTCTGGTTTGATGTTGATGGTGATGGAGTGCAGGATGACGGCACAACAGGGACACCGGCGGAAGACGGCATCTTTGGTCTGACCGTTACCCTGACCGCTGACATTGATGGTGACGGAGTGGATGAATACTCTGCCACCACCACAACGGACGAACATGGACACTACAGTTTTGACCATCTGCCGGCCGGTGATTACGATATTACCGTAACGCCGCCTGCGGGTTCCAGCCCAACCTATGACCAGGACGGCGGCACGGGATCGCCTGATAATACAACCCCCTTTACCCTGGGGGCTGATCAGGACCGCGATGATATCGACTTTGGTATCCGGGGAACCGGATCCATTGGTGATTATGTCTGGTATGATGCCAACGCAGATACCAGTCAAAACGATGGAATCCATGCCGGGCTTGCCGGGGTTACCGTCACCCTGAGCGGCGATATCGATGGTGACGGCACCACTGACTATACCGCTACAACAACAACGGCCGATGACGGTAGTTACAGCTTTGATCATCTCCTCGGCGGTACATATACCATAACCGTTGATGATGCCACCCTGCCCGGCGGCCCTTCCAACTGGCATCAGACCTATGATGAGGATGGAACCGGCAGCGCAAATACTGTTGATCATGTCCTTGCCGCAGGCGCCAATGACGATACCGTGGATTTTGGCTATACCGGCGCCGGCTCCCTTGGTGATACGGTCTGGTATGACGTCAACAACAATGGCGTCCAGGAAGCGGGCGAGAACGGCCTGGCCGGAGTCACGGTAAACATTACCGCTGATGTGGATGGCGACGGCGTCAATGAATATTCAACCTCAACCCAAACCGACGCTAACGGCAACTATCATTTTGATCATCTGCCGGCAGCCGATTACACCATCTCCGTTGACACCACGACAGTGCCGGATGGCGCAACCTGCACCTATGATCTGGACAGCGCCACCAGCTCTCCGGACTCCACCACCCTCTATACCCTGGGTGTTGGCGAAAACACGGACCGGGTTGATTTTGGCTACACCGGTTCCGGCGCCATCGGCGACACGGTCTGGAACGACATCAATGGCGACGGCATCCAGGACCCGGGTGAGAACGGTTTTGGCGGGGTAACGGTTACCCTGACCGGAGACCTCGACCATGACGGCCAGGCCGATGACAGCATCACCACGACCACCGATGCAAACGGCCATTACTCCTTTGACAACCTCTTCCTCGGCGACTACACGGTGGCCGTTGATCCCGCCACCCTGCCGCCGGGTAACAGCCAGACCCATGATTTCGATGACCAGCATACGACAACGCCGACCACGCCAAACTCCGCTTCAGTTACCCTGGATGCGGCCAATCCTGTCAACAACGATGTGGATTTCGGGTACAACTCCAAGGGTACCATTGGCGATACCATCTGGTATGACGCTGACGGCGACGGGGTTCAGGATCCCGGTGAGCTCGGACTAGCCGGAGTCACCGTTACCCTGACCGGAGATACGGACGGTGACGGCAACCCGGATACGGTTGTTGTAACCACTGATAGCGATGGCCACTATCTCTTTGACCAGTTGCAGGCCGGCGATTATACGATTACGGTCAGTGACCTGCCGGCCGGCATGAGTCAGACCGCTGATCCGGACGGCGTGAACGATAACACCACTACCCTGACCCTGGCCGGAGGTGAAACCAACCTGGATCAGGATTTCGGCTATACCGGCACCGGCTCCATCGGTGATACCATCTGGAGTGATGCTAACGGCGACGGAACGCAAAATAACGGCGAGACCGGCCTTGGTGGTGTCACCGTCACCCTGACGGCTGATCTGAACAATGATGGTGTTCCTGACACGCTGACCACAACTACGGATGCAAACGGTAATTATCATTTTGACAACCTACCGGCGGACAACTACACCATCACCGTTGACCCGACCACCCTGCCGCCCGGCATGCAGCCCACCGCTGATCCGGATGGTGGCAATGACAACACGGCAACCGTCACCCTGGCGGCCGGTGAAACCAACAACGACCAGGATTTCGGCTACCAGCAGACCGGCACCATCGGTGATACCATCTGGTATGATGCCGACGGCGACGGTATCCAGGACCCGGACGAGCTGGGCCTGAACGGCGTTACCGTTACCCTGACCGATGCAAGCGGTAACACCGTTGCAACGACAACGACTGGCAGTGACGGCAAGTATCTCTTTGATAATCTGAATGGTGGCGACTATACCATCACCCTCAGCAACCTGCCCGCCGGTATGACCCAGACCGCTGATCCGGACGGAGGTAATGACAATGCTTCACATGTAACCATCGGCGGCACCAGTCCCCTGGTCAACCTGGACCAGGATTTCGGCTATACGGGCACCGGTTCCATCGGTGACACCATCTGGAACGACGCTGATGGGGACGGCACCCAAAATAGCGGTGAGTCAGGTCTTGGTGGGATCACCGTCACCCTGACCGGAGATTTTAACGGCGATGGCATCCCGGATACAGTGACAACCACCACCGACAGTAATGGCCAATACCATTTTGGTCACCTGCCAGAAGGACAATACACCATCACTATTGACCCGACCACCCTGCCGCCCGGTATGCAACCCACCGCTGACCCGGACGGAGGAAACGACAACACGGCAACCGTCACCCTGGCGGCCGGTGAAACCAACAACGACCAGGATTTCGGCTATCAGCAGTCCGGTACCATCGGCGATACCATCTGGTATGATGCCAACGGCAACGGAGTCCAGGATCCGGGCGAGCCCGGACTGGCAAATGTCCAGGTCACCCTGGTCGGCGATCTTGACGGCGACGGTCAGGCCGACGATACCCTGACCACGGTAACCGACGCCGACGGCCACTACCTCTTTGATAAACTGCCCGCGGGAACCTATACCGTCTCGGTTGATCCGGCCACCTTGCCTGCCGGCATGGAAGAAACACATGACCTGGATGGCACGGGATCAGCCGACACCACCCAGGTCACCATCGGCAACAATGAAGCCAACCTGGATGTGGATTTTGGCTACACCGGCACCGGCTCCATAGGCGATACCATCTGGTATGACGCCGACAATGATGGCATACAGGATCCGGGTGAGGTTGGTATTCCAGGGGTCACCGTCACCATAACCGGTGATTTTGACAATGACGGCCAGGTCGATGACACCATGACCGTCACCACCGGTCCGGACGGAACCTATGTGTTTCCCAATCTGCCGGCCGGTGAATATGACATCACCGTTGATCCGGCTACCCTGCCCGGCGGCATGCAACCCGCCGGTGATCCCGATGGCGTTCTGGACAACACCACCCACCTGAGCCTGACAGCCGGTGAAATCAACCTGGACCAGGATTTTGGTTATACCGGCACCGGTTCCATCGGTGACCAGTTATGGAATGACCGAAACGGCAACGGTGTCCTTGATCCCGGTGAGGCGCCGCTTCCCGGGGTCCAGGTCTGTATCGGCGTCGACCTTGACGGGGACGGCACGGCCGATTACCATGCCTCCACGACCACCGATGACGACGGCGTCTATCTCTTTAACAATCTGCCCGCCGGCATCCATACCATCTGTGTCAATTCTGCTACCCTTCCTCCAGGCATCAGGCCCAGCTTTGATCCGGACGGAACTAATGACAACACAACCACAGTGACCCTTGGAATTGGTGAACACAACCGGGTAATGGATTTTGGCTACCAGTATCCACCGCCACCGCAACCAGCGCCTATTCCACCCATTGTGCCTCCTACCCCTGAGCCAGTAGCGGGATTCGGCAGCGACCCATTACTATCCTATCAGCAGTTCGGCGACCGGGAATTTGAGGACATTTACCTCTATCCGGTAACGGAGATTCCCTGGCAGGAGCCGGTCCTGCCTGTTTCACCCATCTACAGCGGGCACGCGGAACCGGGCACCACGCTTGAGTTTGTCCTCTACGATGTCATGGGCAACCAGATCGGTCACCAGTCCGTCATGGCCGATACCGCCGGCAACTGGCTGGTGGATTTTCCGGGCACCATTATGTATGACCTGCCCCACCACATGGCAATCACCCAGACCATATCCTCCTATAACGTGAGCTCGGCTGGACTATTTAATATGCGGACCTATTTCAGTCCCAACTTCAGCAGCATGGTCTTTTCCAGTACAACCCTGGACGTGGACACCATCTTTGCCTACCTGCCGTCCACGATAATTGACTCCATGCATGCGGCAAACAAGTCGGTCTTCAACATACAATGGGACGATTTCACTGAATATGAATTCTTTGCTCCATCAACGCATCCGGCGGAAACCGGTCACTGATGTCAGTCAGCATGGCTGGACCAAAATGTTCAGGGAACCACCACAATGAACCATGAAAATCCCTTTCTCCGGCAGGGGCAGGTCCCCTGCCGCCGGGATCTTCAAATGAACAGGAAGGAAGAAACATGAAGAAAAAGCTTGGAATAGTTGCCTTGGCTGCGCTGGGAAGCCTGATTTTCACACCTCCGGTATTCTCCAAAGAAAAGAGTACGCCCACGGATTACCAGGTGGCGGTAAAGGCTGCCCAAGGAAATGATCTTGATTATAAAAAATTACGGGAAAAGCTCTTTCAACGGTACACTCCTCTCGTTGAGCGAATGGAACAGACGGAGAACAATTATTCCAGTGTTTTCTCCGATAAATCCGGCAAATCAACCATCGGCGCAGGGACTATTCCCAGCAAATATGTCCCCTGGTGGCAGAATAAGATCAACAAACCGTTGAGCAAAAATTCGGCCGTTGCCACCGATGTTACCTCTCTGTTCACAAGAACCCTGAAATATTCATCGCAGATCAAGGTTTTTTCCGACCTGCCCCTTATCAGGGAAACCACCATTCAGGAAGCGGAAGGGCCATTTGACTTTCGACTGTTTGCCGAAGGCCGCCTCACCGATCTCAATGAACCGGTCGGCGATGACCTGAAAACCGGTGGTCCCCTCAGATACAAGGAAACTTCCAAAAACATCGAGTATGGAATTCGCAAGAAATTCCTCACTGGCACCGAGGTGGAACTGAAACAGAATATTGGTAACCTGGACACCAATTCCACCTATTTCAATCCCATAGATCAGGCCCGTGCCGGCACATATCTGACGGTTAAACAGCCGCTGCTCAAACAGTTTGGCATTACCTATAATGAGGCGCCGATCAATCTGGCAATCATTGATCATTCCATTGCCGGCGAGGAACTTCGGCGCAATGTGGAAAGTCATCTGCTTGAAGTCAGCCGCGCCTACTGGGGCCTGTACCTGGAACGTTCTCTACTCCTGCAGAAAAAGCAACTTGCTGAAAAAAGTCGAAAAATCTATCAACAGATGCGGCGGCGCACAGGCGTGGATGTGCCGCCCAGTCTGCTGGCCCGGGCAAAATCTCTGGTCAGCGCCCATGAGCTGGCCGCCATGCAGGCTGAATTTGCCATGCTCAATGCCCAGTCCCGTATCCGCGCCCTGGTCAATGACCCGGAACTTACGGGAAAATCCGCCCTTGAGCTGATTACCCGGCAACTTCCTTCCCACAAGCTTTTTGATATCTCCTTTGATCATGCGCTGCAGACGACCTTGGAAAACCGGCCGGAAATTGCCCAGGCGATTCAACATATTCAATCAGCCTACCTGCGACTGCAACGTTCGGAAAACGAACTGATGCCCAACCTCGATCTCTTTTTCCAGACCTATGTCAAGGGGCTGGAAGGAGATTATGAATACGGCACTGCCTATTCCAACCAGTTCGACGAGGGCAGCCCCAGTTATGTTGCCGGCCTGCGATTTGAATACCCCTTGGGAAACAATGGCGCCGAGGCCAGAAATATGCGGAAAAAACTTGAAATCCGCCAGCTCCTGCATCAACTGGATACCACGGTACAGAATGTGCTGCTCGAGGCACAGGTTTCCTACCGCGAGCTTGAAAAAAACTACCGTTCCATGGTACAGAGTTATCAGATTATGCGCTCCGACAACGAGGAGGTCAAATCCCTGCTCTCCCGGGTTGATTATCTGCTGGACAACCATCAGCAGTATGGGGATGTTCTGTACCGACTGATGGATGCCCATGAAAGGCTCGCCGACTCGGAGAAACTGTTTGCAAAAAGTGAATTGACCTATAACTACTCTCTATACAATCTCTATCGGGCCATGGGAATCCTGGTCTCGAAGCAACAGGTTGTTTTTGAGAAGACAATGCCTGAAGATGAAGACTCTCTGCCGGTCATGGATGTTCACAGGCAGTAATCAATTGATTGCCCTCCCCTGCAGGCGATGGGCCGGACCGATTACAGCCCTGGTGGCTGTTACCCTGCTGCTAATGGTTCGGCCCGTTGCCGCCGCCACCTATGAGACCTTTCTCGAACCGGCCCGGGTCATCGATATTTCAACACCCTACAGGGACCGTATTGACAGCATCCATGTCCGGGAAAATGACCCCGTTCACAAGGGAACCCTGCTGGCCGAGCTGGGAACCGGCGTATTAAAAGCCCGTCTTGCCGAGGCACAGCAGGCAGCCCGACAACATGGCGACATTGATGCGGCCCGCGCCCTGGTTGCCATGCGCAAAAACCGGGTCCGGATGCTTGAGGAACTGGAAAAAACCGGCAACGCAAGGCCCCTGGAACTGAGTACGGCGAAAACGGAACTGGCCATGGCCAGGGCCCAATTACAGGATGCACTTGAAAAACAACGTCTGAAGAAGAGTGAGGCCGAAGTCATCAAGGCCCAGATCCAGGAAAAACAGCTGACAAGTCCGATAGAGGGTATCGTTGTTACCCTGTACAAGCAGGAGGCCGAGTTGATCGGTGGCAGTGATCCGCAGCCCCTGCTGACCATTGCCCAGCTCGATCCGCTGCACGCCGTCTTTCACCTGCCGCCGGCAGCGGCGCACAGTCTGAAACCCAATGGGCAGATTCCACTTTTGGTAAACGGACAACAGGTTATCGGCAAGGTAGATGTTATCTCACCGATTATTGACGCCCAAAGCGGCACCGTTTCCGTCCGTTTTATCCTTGCCAACCCCGACCATCGTCTGGACAGCGGCAGCAGGTGCACGCTTGTCCTTGACGACACCGCCACCAACAACACGACCGGAGAACCAGTAAATGACCGAACAGGAACAGAAAAACCAGCAACAGATCAAGGTCCGCTACAATGAGACCTCGGCCCTTTTTGCCTCCCAGTTCATTGTCAATACCAGCGCCGAAGATGTGACCATCAATTTTTCATCCGGTCCCATCGGTGACCCGGCAACCGGAGAGACAATTCTGCCCATCCATACCAGGATGGCCATGACCAGGGAAGGCGCCCGCAGATTACATGCTGTTTTGGGCAATATTTTGGGGGCAAAGGAAACCCAGGGAAAGATTCCGGCCAATGCCCAGGCAAAACTTCCCGACATTAAACAGTAATTTCAGTGCAGCAACGTTCAGAACCCAGTGGAGCGGGGGTTACACTCTCTCCCCCGGACCTGCGCCGGGTGACGGCGCTGTTCAGCCATCCGGACCTGCGGCAGGCAGAACGAAAACCCCTTCTCAGTCGGTTTCTCCAACAGACCATTGCGTTAAATAACGCTGCCGGGGCCGTCTATTTCAGCAAACAGGACGGCGCCCTTGTTGAGGAAACGTCCCTGCTGTCGCGGCAGATGCAAACATCAGGGCCGGGCCTGATCGATATACTGCAGAGCTGTGCCGACAATGCCATCAGCCAGGAAAAAGCGGGATCAACAAGTCTTAACGACGACAACTCTCTCTTCTCCGTCAACTGTCCCCTGCCCGGAGATGACGGATGTCTGTGTGTACTTCTTGTCACCAGTCCCAAAAAGCTGTCCTCCTTTCTTGTAATCCTGCAACTTGCAGCAGCATTGCTTGATCAATACCTGCAGCAGGGCAAGGAAACCGCGCAGATAGCTGCAAACAATTCACTCTCCATCCAGTTTCTCCCCACCCTGAGCAAAATTTTCTCCCTGCCTCCCGGTAAGGAACGGCTTCTGCATCTTAATCAGTCATTAAAAACATTTACCGGCGCAGACCTTTGTGCCCTGGCCAGGGGAACAAATAGAAAAAATATTCGCATAGTTGCAATATCAGATATCTCCTCCCAGAACCGTCAAACCGACCAGCTGCGCCTGTTGCAAAAGGGAATCGATGAGTGCGTACTCAGGGGTACACCGCTTGCCTGGCCCAAAAGCAGCGATCCGGCAATCCAGAATTCGCTGATTGCCGAGGAAATCTGCCACGGTTTCGGCGGCTCCCAGATACTGCTATTGCCTCTGGCCACAGGCTCGGAGACACCACGAGCTGTTGCCGTCTTTTTATGGAAAAAGCAGATGGACAGGAGCCAGGTCCAGGAGGCCCTGCAAGGCTTTACACCGGTGCTTGCCGGTTTGATGCCCTGCCTTGACAGCTCCGGAGGGCAAGGAATACTGTCCCAAAAAACAAGGCAGACCAACTCCGGCTGGAGCCTGCAAAACAGGGTTACCGCCGTGGTCGGGGCTGTGCTTGTTCTTGCCCTTTTTCTGCCCGTTCCCTATCGGATAACTGCTGACGCGGTTGTCCGGCCAAGGTTTACCCGCTTTATTGTTTCCCGCTATGACGGACTGCTCAAGGAGAGTAACGTCCGGCCCGGTGACAGAGTGAACAAGGGGGCCATTCTGGCGCGCCTTGACGGTCGGCAGACTGAAGTTGAACTTGCCGCCCTGCAGGCGGAACGGGACAAGGCAAAGAAAAAACTGGACCAGGAGACTGCCAGGGGAAATACTGCCGCCGCCCAGGTCGCCCGCCTGGACATGCGCAAGATTGACCAGCAGATCACCCGGCTGACGGAACAGCAAAAACACCTGATTATCACCAGTCCGGTCACTGGCATGGTCCTGACAGGGGATCTGCAGCGAGCCGAGGGCAGTCCGGTGAACCGTGGCCAGACCCTGTTTGAGGTGGCACCGCTTGCGCAGATGGAAGTCGAGGTCGCCATCCCGGAAAAAAACATCTCCCAGGTGGAGGAAAACGCCCTGGTCTCTGTTCGTTTCAAGGCCTACCAGGAAACCGCCTGGGAGAAACATTTTAGCCGTATCGAACCAAGGGCCCAGATAAAAAACAACACCAACGTCTTTATCGGTATCCTCGAGTTTGACAACCCGGACGGCCTTCTCCGCCCAGGTATGCGCGGAACCGCCAAAATCCATGCCGGTACCCGCTTGCTCGGCTGGATCCTGTTCCGCAAGCCCTGGCACACATTGCTTGGCCTGTTCGACACCCTGCTGTAAAGCCCATGCAAAAAACCGGACCCGTCACAATGCCCCGGCTTCGACCCGGCCTGCGCTTTACTCCGGCCAGGGAAGCCGGCCAGGAACATTATATTGTCGAGGACACGGCCCGGCATATGTACTACCGGATCGGTCCGGAAGAGTATCTTCTCCTTGCCCATCTCAACCATTCCTCCTCCATGGAGGAGCTCCTGCAGCAGTGTGCTGCCGCATCCCATGGCCAAACCCTGTCCGAGGAACAGGCAATGACCGTCCTCAAATGGGCGGCCTCCCGGCAGCTCTTGCAAACCAACAGCCCGGAAATGTTCAATGCCCTGCTGGGACAGGACAACCGGATGAAGACGATGCAGGCGCTCAACAGAATGAACCTGGTCTCGTTCAAGATTCCGCTGGGCAACCCGGACCCCCTGCTGCGGAGAATCATTCCCTGGCTCCGCCCCCTGACCGGCCCCCTGTTCGGCCTGTTCTGGCTCATTACAGGTGCCCTAGCCCTGGGTGTTCTTTTTTCCCATTGGCAGGCATTTCATGCCAGGAGCGCCGGGTTCTTTGCCCCGGCCAACCTCTTTCTGATATGGCTGATCTGGCTTGGCCTCAAGGTGCTGCATGAACTTTTTCACGCCCTGGTCTGCTACCGTTACGGCGGACGGATCCATGAGGCCGGGATCCTGTTTATCCTCTTTATGCCCTTTACCTATGTGGACGCTACCTCATCCTGGAATTTTCCGTCCCGCTGGCAACGGCTCCATGTTGCCGCCGCCGGTATCTTCGGCGAACTGGCCGTTGCCTGGATCGCCCTGCTTATCTGGGCGGCGCACCCGGACAGCGCAACCGGCCTCATTGCTCATCGCACGGTTATTGTTGCCGGTATCAGCTCACTGTTGTTCAACGGCAATCCATTGATGCGTTTTGACGGCTACTATATCCTCTCCGACCTGGTCGGTATCCCCAATCTCTATCAACTGGGGTTGCAGTCCACAAAAGAACAGTGGGCACGTGTTCTGCTCAACATCAAAACGACATCTGTCCTGGAGACCACGCCCCATGGCAGACGCTGGTTTATCCGGGTATACGGGGTTATGGTCTATATCTGGCGCTTTCTGGTCCTGGCCTCGCTCGGCTACATGGCATCCAAGCTGTTCGGCGGCCTGGGCATCCTCATCTCCCTTGCCGCGCTCCTGGTCTGGATCGTCATGCCCCTGCACGGCCTCATTGCCCGCTGGCCGACCTATAAGGCGATGAATCCCCATGTCGCGCGCGACTTGACGCTACGTTCCATCGCCCTGGCCGGCCTGGTCGGGATTCTTCTTGCCACCGCAGGCTGGCAACGTCCAATGCGAGCGCCGGCGGTTGTCGAATATGAACACCAGCACAGGGTCAAAACAAAGGTCGATGGTTTTGTCAGCCAAATACTCATCAAAGACGGCGGCAGGGTCGAGAAGGGACAGACCCTGCTCATCCTCGATAACCCTGAACGTACAACCGCTGTAAACACCCTGAAACTGGACCTTGCCCGGCTTCGGCTGCAATCGAGAATAGCCTATAACAACGGCAAACTCCCCGCGATGCAGGTGCTTAAACGAAAACAACAGGCCCTGCTGACACAACTGCACCAGGCGGAAGAAGAACTGGCCGCCCTGCGCATCACTGCCCCGGGCCCGGGCACGGTGATAGCGCCCCATCTGCGACAACTGGTTGGCACCTATCTGAAAAGGGGACGGGAAATACTCTGGATCGTCAATCCCGGCCAAAAACACCTTGTCGCCTCCATTGCCCAGAATGATATCGACCGGATGCGGGCCCTGGTCGGCCAAACCATCACCATTGACATGCGGGATTCCGATCTTGGGCTTTTTACCGGCAGGGTAGAACGGATTTCACCCACAGCGTCCACGGAACTGATCCATCCCGGCCTGGCCGCCAAATACGGCGGCCCCATTGATGTGCTGCAAAAGATGGTGACCAAGGGGACAAATTCAGTGCAGCAACAGTTGAAAATGCAGTTCTTCAATCCCCGCTTTTCCATGGAGATTTCCTTACCCGGAGACCTGGTGCAAAGACTGCGGCCGGGCCAGATCGCCTATGTGGAGGCCCAGGGACCACGCGTCACCCTGCGGCAAAAAATCCACGATATTTTCTCTGCCTGGGTCAGAAAAAAGGACCGGGCCGCTGCGGCACGGGGACAATGAAAAAATTCTTCTTCCTTTTTACTATCACACTGTTACTCCTTATTACCCTCCTTGTCCTCTTTCGTCTGCAAATCACCTCTTTTGTCGTTATCCAGGCCCTGAAACGGGCTGGAATGACGGATATTATTTTCATCCCCACCTCCATCAACGGACATGCCCTGGTTGTCAGCCGTTTTTCCTGTACCCTGCCCGGCCCCGGCAGCCACCTTGCCGGCAATAATCTCCGCATTACCTGGGACCGGTCAATACTTCACAGCAAACAGGTCAACACCATAGTTATCAATACCCTGGGCCTTGGCCTTGCCCAGGGCGCTTCGCAATCGCCGCCCATTCCTCTGCAACAGCGGTTTGCCGCCATCATGCAGAACTTGCAAAAGGTTCGCCCTTCTTCCCTGGAAAGCCTCCTCCCCTTTCACAAACTGCATGTGAAAAACCTGTTCCTCACCGGCAACAACCCAGGACTGATGCATAACCAGAAACTTTCATTGGAGATTGAAAAGAAAAAAAATAGAGGAAACAAACAAAACATCACCGCCCGTATTTCCCTGCCCCGCGAGCAACTGCAACTGGAAGCCACAACAACCGATTTTTCGACCATGGTTGTTCAACTGAGAAAAACAGGCCGGCCGGCTCCCCTTGCCCGGGCCAAGATTTTTTTCCATAACCGTGAGATAACAACCCGGCTCAAGGCTGACCTTGCCGACCTATCTCTTGTCACGCCGATTCTCAGGGCTGACCTGCCGAAAATAAACGGTCAACTGTCCTGTACCCTTACCCTGTCCGGGCGGGAAAAACCACACCTGAACGCTGAATTGCGCCTGATCAGTTTCAACCATGCCAGAATCGGGTTTAAGACCGGGAGACTGCGCCTGTACGGAGAACCGGAGCCAGGCCAGGGCATTGTTATAGGGGGTGAGGCAATTATTCAAAACACCACACTGAAGCGGGCAGGAGCGAAAATCGACAAGCTCCAGGTCATCCTGCACAAGGGCCAGCTTGCTTCCCAACAAAAATGGAGGGCCGAAATCTCAGCCACCGCCAACAACCTGTCCGCACCACAGCTTCATTGCGATTCCATCACCCTGCCACGGATTTCGGTCGTATCGTCGGTTGACAACACAATAGTTATGCAGGCAAAGGCGCAGCAACCTTTCATGGGCACAGGAGTGAAGGTAAATGGTTACACGCTTCCACAGGTTCGCCTGCTGGCACACCAGGATTCTACAATAACCATGGCTGTTGGCCGTGATTTCTCCTGGTCGGTCACTCCTGGCAGATGGCAGATAGCCAGTGACGCCATTGGCCGGGAAAGCCTCGTCCTTGCCCCGGCTCCTCTCACCCTCAAGATTCAGGAACTAAAAAGAAGCGGCAACATCTCCCATCTGCAGGCAGCGATCACCTGTCCAAAGCTTCACCTACTGGCCGGAAAAACAGGGCTCACAATTAGCGAAATTTCCCTTGCCCTCCTTGGTGACAATACCAGAATCAGCGGCAACGGCGCCTGGAAACTCAACCACCTTCCCGGGCTGTTTACCCTGCGGCTTAGCCATAACCTGAAAACCGGCAAGGGAGATGCGGTCGTTGCCGCCTCCAAGCCTGTGCTTTTTTCACAGGAGAGGCCCCTCTCCACGGCAGTGACCGGATGGGCCCTGCCGGGGGATCTCACCAACGGAAAGCTGCGGGTAAAGAGTTTTCTCCGCTGGCCGCCCCTGCGCATGACTGCCCGAATATTCCTGAACAACGGCCAAGGATTTTTCAAAGATATTCATTTTTCCGGCCTTTCCACCAGCCAGAATCTGGAACTCCTGCCCGTCCTCCGAACCCGCTCAAGCGGCCCGATTACCATTGCCACAGTGGATGCAGGCGTTCCCATCCGCAACCTTTCCACCAAGATAGACCTCAAGCCATCGGGAAAACCACTGCCGATCATCATCCTGGAAAACAGTCAGGCCTCACTTCTTGGTGGAACGGTATCAAATGATTATATTCATATTGATCCTCAAAGAC
>WFZC01000194.1 GCA_015489765.1 Desulfobulbaceae bacterium | reverse complement strand
GGCCGTCTTGTTGTTCATTCTTACCCGGTTTCTTACACCGGACATAGCAGGCAACAATTATTTCAGAAAAGGCAGCATGGCCTTAAATTCCGATGTGCCCGCCTGTTGCAGTAATTCATAGATGATCATTTCCGCAGGAGCAAGCACCACCCCGATCTCCCGCAGACGCTGCCTGCCGAAACGGTCGTTTTCAGGGGTCCTGGAAGAAACACCATCAACAATGACGCAAACGTTGTATCCCGCCTGCAATGCCCCCATGGCTGTCTGATAAATACAGATGTGGGTCTCCACCCCGCACAGGAGCAGGGTGTCGATATCGGGCGGTAATTTATCCAGTTCCCGTCCCACCTCCGGGTGTGCCAGGGCGTTGAAGTGCAGCTTGTCCGGGCATGGCTTTCCGGTTAGCAGCGGCGCCAGTTGCGGAACAATCGGACCGATACCCTTTTTATACTGCGTACAACAGAGAACTGGAAGGGAAAACACCTCGGCCAGTCGAATCATCAGGGCAATATTGGTTACGACCCGCTCGGCCTCGTGGATATGGGCCATAAGCCGTTCCTGCGGATCAACGATAAACAGGCAGCATTGCCCAGGCGTCAGAAAGGATCGCTTGTACTCCATGAACGTATTCTCCTCCAGGATCAGGATTGATAGCAGCAATCAGGATACCCGGCTATGTAGCTGGCATCAGGCTTTTTTGCAACAGAAAAAGGCCCGTGACCAACAGATCGAACCCGGCCGGCACCACAAAAAAGCGGCGTTTCCATCCCATGATGGAAACGCCGCTTCATCACTGCAAGAATTACGGCTTCCGCCGATAATTTCTACCTGTTACCTACGGACAACACCGGGCACCCGGATATCTTCAACAAGATGCTGGATATGTTCGGGCGGTGCCGGGGTAATTCCGGAGACGATATAGGCTACAGCAAAGTTCACCAGGGCACCGACAGCGCCGAATGCCTCGGGGGCAATTCCCAGGAACCAGTGGGCCGGATTATTAGGCGCCATATTGGTACCGGGGATAAAGAACCAGCCCTTGAACCAGAAGATATAGACCAGGGTGATACCCAGACCGGACAACATGCCGAGGACCGCGCCGATATTGTTGACCCTTTTTACAAAAATACCCATCATCAGGGCCGGGAAGATCGAGGACGCGGCCAGACCAAAGGCCAGGGCCACAACCTGGGCGGCAAATCCCGGGGGATGGAGGCCAAAATATCCGGCAACAAGAATAGAGCCTGTCATGGCGATACGACTGGCCAGCAACTCTCCCTTGTCCGACATGTTTGGGGCTATGATACCCTTGAGGAGGTCATGGGAGATGGATGAGGCTATGGCAAGCAGCAAGCCAGCGGCCGTGGACAGGGCAGCGGCAATACCACCAGCGGCGACCAGGGCGATAACCCAGTTGGGCAGGTTGGCAATTTCAGGGTTGGCCAGAACCATGATGTCACGGTCGACCTTGACCATCTCGTTTTTGAATTCCTTATTGGCTTTGCCCACATACTGAATCCGGCCGTCACCGTTTTTGTCCTCAAATTTCAACAGACCGGTTTTCTCCCAGTTCTTGAACCAGGAGGGTCGCTTATCATATTCAAGCCATTGGCCGGCATTGGGGCCGGTGGTGGGATGAATGGTCTCCATCAGGTTCAATCGGGCCATGGCGCCGACAGCCGGAGCGGTCGTATACAGAATGGCGATAAAGACCAGGGACCAACCAACAGAAGAGCGGGCGTCCTTGACCTTGGGCACGGTGAAAAACCTGGTGATAACATGGGGCAGACCAGCGGTCCCGATCATCAGGGAAAGGGTGTACAAAAAGATATTAAGCGTACTCCCCTTCTGAATGGTATAGGCCCCAAAACCCAAATCAACCAGGGTCTTGTCCAGCTTGTCGAGTAAGAACATATCACTGCCCACCATATGGGCACCAAGACCAAGCTGGGGCAGAACGGTACCGGTCAGATGCAGGGAAATAAAAATGGCAGGGACCGTATAGGCAAAGATAAGAACGCAGTACTGGGCGATCTGGGTATAAGTGACACCCTTCATGCCGCCCAAAACCGCATAGATAAAGACGATGATCATACCGACCAGCAGGCCCATCTCAAAGGGCAGCTCCAGAAAACGGGAAAAGGCAACGCCAATACCCTTCATCTGGCCGATAACATAGGTCAGGGACGCGGTGATCAGGCAGATAACCGCCACCACCCGGGCGATATTGGAGTAATAGCGGTCACCTATAAATTCCGGCACGGTAAATTTACCGTATTTCCGCAAGTACGGCGCCAGCAGCATGGCCAGCAGGCAGTAGCCGCCGGTCCAACCCATGAGAAAGACCGAGGCGTCATAGCCCTTGAAGGCAATAAGACCGGCCATGGAGATAAACGATGCCGCGCTCATCCAGTCGGCGCCGGTGGCCATACCGTTAAGCACCGGATGGACACCCTTGCCGGCGACATAAAACTCACCGGTTGTGGCGGCCCGTGCTTTGATGGCAATAAAGATATACAGGGCAAAAGTCGCCCCGACAACAAGATAGGTCATTAACTGTAAACTCATCGTTTCCTCCCTTTAGTCTTCCTGGACGCCAAATTTACGGTCAAGCTGATTCATACGCCAGGCGTAGAAAAAGATGAGCACGACAAAGGCATAAATCGATCCCTGTTGCGCAAACCAGAACCCGAGCGGATAGCCGCCCAGAATACGGATATGATTCAACGCCGGGGCAAGGAAAATGCCACACACGTAAGAGACGATAAACCAAACGACCAAGCAACCAATAACCAGTCGAATATTTGCCCTCCAATACTCTGTTTTTTCACTCATATAATCCTCCTCTTTCTTGGTACGACGAAACATACCTGCTTCGTCCCATAATCTTGCAATATAGCAAAACTTCTCAAACAATTCCTAAAACGGATAAAGCCGAAAATCGCTCCAGGGCAGACAACAGGAGACGTTTCGAGCTCTCCGGGAGCATGCGGTCACAGTCTCAAGTTCCCCATATGGCTGGGCCGGGGTCACCTGTCCTGATGGCGCATGCATGAAGGTTCATTCAGTTTGAACTGTGTGTATACCTGTTCACCCTGCCGCTGTCAAGGAATTAGCCGTTTGAAAAACAGGCAAAAACCCGCCATATAGAGCATTTTTTATCCATTACCCCTGCATAAATAATCGGAATAACGAACATCCACCGCAGCACCTGTCGCTGTTTTCATCCTCTGCCCATCAGACTGAGAATCCTCCCTGCAAGATAGAGTTCCTTGAGGGTCCTGATACCGCCATGTTTGAATTTTTTGATCAGGAAAAGAAACAGATAGGCGGTTTGCAGCGCATCTTCCAGCGCATCATGGGGTTTGAATCTGGGCAGGTTGAATTCATCACTCAGCAGGTCGAGGTTATAGGATTCGGATTGATCACAGCCACCGAAATGGTCACGGCAGCGGGCCTCCTTGTAGCCCCTGGCAAGACGCATGGTGTCCACACTGGGATTGGAAATCATACCGCCAAGATGCTTTCTGGCCGCCTTGCCGAGAAAATGCATGTCAATACCAACAAAATGGCCGACAAGAAGGGCATCTCCGCAAAACTCGAGAAAATCGGGCAGCACCTCTTCCATGGGTGGGGCCGTCCGCAGCTGTTCCGGGGTTATCCGGTGGACCAGGGTGGCGGCATTGGGATTGATATTGCGGGGACGGACATAACAGTGAAAGGTCTGACTCAACTCTATCTGCAGGTTGACCATTCGGACGGCGCCAATGGAAATAATCTCATCCTTTCTTCTGTTTAGACCGGTGAGCTCGGTATCAAAGACAACAAACCGATACTCGGTCAGCAACCGGCCCTGGTTGAAATCCTTGAAGAGTTCCCTGTTTTTTGCCAGGGCGGGATGAACCTTTCTAAATCCCGGCAGAAGATCACGCAGCGACACTGTCTTACCCCACCGGAAAAAGAGAACGCAGGACAGCATGCAGCCGTTCTACGACCTCAAAGGATTCTTTGAGCATTTTCTTTTCCAGATCGGACAACTGGGCAGGATCAATATAGTTATCAGGGAGCGTACCCTCTTCAATCTGGGTCAGCTGATGGATGAGACGCAGCTGCATCTGCATTTCATAGGCGTCATGGGCGGTCGCCCACAACTCCTCGGAAATATGTCCCTCTTCCGCCAGCACATGCAGCCGGGCCAGGGTGTTGGTCTCTTTTATGCCATATTTCAAGGCCAGCACCCGGGCAAAGTTGACAAAGGGGGTCAGCCCCCTGGTCTTGAGATCAAGCTTGTTTCGATGTTCACCGTCCTTATTGACGATAAAGCTCTTGAAAAAGGAAAGGGGCGCCTTGACGGCCATGCATTCCCGGGCAAGATGGAGCAAGTAGATCTCCTGGCGTTTGGTCTGTTCCCTGAGATGTTTCCACAGTTCCTCGGCCAGCACGGTCTTTCCGAAACCGGGCCGGAAATCAAAGAAAATGGTTACATTCAGCAGTTCTTCCGGGTCCGGCGTACCGATCCACCTGGAAAAATAATCCTTCCACACGGAAACGGGCTGGCACCACCTGGGATTTCTCGCCATGATTTCCCCGGGACAGAGCGGATAGCCGCAGTTGACCAGGTGATCAATGGCCTTGTCGGCAAAGGCCAAAAAATAGGCATGGGCGGCCTGGGCCTCCTGTTCGTCTTTGGGATCGGCATAGATGATCGCGTTGTCCTGGTCGGTCTTGAACGTCTGCTCCCGCCGCCCTTCACTACCCATCAGTAGCCAGCAGTAGGGTACTGGCGGCGGTCCGAGTTCATCTTCAAGCAGGGTCAGCAACCTCTCGAGGATCTGATCATTAAGAAGGGAAATCATCCGGGTGATATTGCCGGCCTTGGCCCCCTCCTTGATCAGGTTCCTGATAATATCGGGGATCTTCTGGGATAGGGGATACAGTCCCTGGATAGTCCGCTGTTTCCCGATTTCCTTGAACAGGGAATAGGGAGAGGTCCCCTGCAGAAGCATGATATCATGGGAGGTGACCACGCCGATAATCCTGCCCTTACGTTCAACCGCCAGGTGATGAATACCGGTGGTCATCATCTTGAGCAGGGCGTCAAAACAGGTGGACTTGGAGAGAACGGTGGCCACCGAACCGGTCATGATCCGGCTCACCGGCTCCTGGTAATCAAGACCGGCGGCAATGACCTTGTTGCGCAGGTCACGGTCGGTGATAATACCGACGATCTGTTCATCGTCATCCGGATCATGAATGAGGAGCGATCCGATGCGATACTCGGCCATGGCCCGGGCCGCGTCCTGGATTGAGGCCGTGGCGGCGATCTTTCTCGGCACAGCCTTGATGATATCCCCGACCTGCATGGTAAAAAGATACATCTCCTCGTCGCCGCGCCGGGTCATCCGGTGACGGCGCAGCTCGGTATAGGCAGTATTAACGATCTTTTCGGAAAAACTTTTCAGGTAAAACTGGGCAAAACCGGGTTGTTTGTTGATCAGGTCCAGGAAAACCTCGCGCGGCAGGAGAAAACAAAAGGTGTCCTCAACCATCTCAATATCAAGGTTTGCTCTGGTGCCGCGAATAATCGGCAATGCGCCGATATATGATCCCTCACCCCGGTAATCCTTCAGGGTTACCTCGCCCTCGTCATCGATCAAAAACGACTTCACCCCCCCCCGCTGGATGAGATAGAGAAAGTTCACCTCGGTTTCGCCGGCAGTGAACAGCCGTGTCCCCTTGGGGAAAAAGTCCACCCGCACGTGGCGGGCGACCTCATGGAGCACATCGGTATCAAGTTCATTAAAGGGCATGATTGTTGAAAGAAACTCAACCACGACCTCGGGGGCGACGGAATGGATATCAGCTGCCATGACAATTTTCGGATTCTCAGAAACGAATTTCAAACAAAAACAGGCAGGATGCATGCACACCCTGCCTGTCCCATCCAGCATACTTACACCGGATAATTCACAACAATCAGCCCAGCTGCTTCTTGCCGTCGACCAGATGATCGACAACCGAGGGATCAGCCAGGGTCGAGGTGTCGCCGAAATTATCAAAATCATTGGCGGCGATCTTGCGCAGAATGCGACGCATAATTTTTCCGGATCTGGTCTTGGGCAGACCGGGCGCCCACATGATAACCTCGGGCGTGGCAATGGGTCCGATCTCGGCCCGTACATGCTTGCGCAGCTCGGCAATCAGCTCATCGGTTCCCTCCACACCCGACATCAGGGTCACATAGGCAAAGATAGACTGCCCCTTGACCGGATGCGGCATACCGACAACGGCTGCCTCGGCAACGGCCTCATGGGAGACCAGGGCCGACTCGATCTCGGCCGTGCCGAGACGATGGCCGGAGACATTGATAACGTCATCCAGCCGGCCCATGATCCAGAAATAGCCATCTTCATCCCTGCGGGCCCCGTCTTCGGGATCATAGATATTCTCATAACGGCTGAAATAGGTCTTTTTAAACCGCTCGGGATCGCCAAAGACGCCACGGAGCATGCCGGGCCAGGGCCGGCGGATAACCAGGTGCCCACCTTCGTTGACACCGGCCTCGTTACCCTCTTCATCAAAGATGGTGGCATCAACACCGGGCAGCGGCAGGGTCGCGGAACCGGGCTTGAGCGGTGTGGCATAGGGCAGCGGTGAAATCAGGATACCGCCGGTCTCGGTCTGCCACCAGGTATCGACAATGGGCAGCTTCTCCTTGCCGATATTGACGTAATACCACATCCAGGCCTCGGGATTGATGGGTTCGCCGACCGAGCCGAGGATGCGCAGGCTGGAGAGGTCCCACCGTTTGGTCGGCTCTTCTCCTTCCCGCATCAGCGCCCGGATAACGGTGGGTGCGGTGTAAAAGGTATTGACCCGGAACTTCTCCACCACCTTCCAGAACCGGTCCGGCCCTGGATAGGAGGGAACGCCCTCGAACATAAGCGATGTGGCGCCAAGACCGAGAGGACCGTACAGGATATAGGTATGGCCGGTGATCCAGCCGATATCCGCCGTACACCAGTAGACATCATCGTCTTTCATGTCAAAGACATACTGGCAGGTATGCATGGCATAGAGCAGGTAGCCGCCGGTGGTGTGGACAACGCCCTTGGGCTTGCCCGTGGAGCCGGAAGTATAGAGAATAAACAGGATATCCTCGGCATCCATTGATTCCGGAGCGCATTCGGAAGAGATGTCATCGGCGGCCACCTCATCATGCCACCAGGAATCACGTCCTTCCTGCATTGGCACCTCATTGCCGGCCCGCTGGACAACGATACAGGATTCCACGCAATCACATTCTTCAAGAGCCGTATCAGCGTTTGGTTTCAGGGGAAT
>WFZC01000193.1 GCA_015489765.1 Desulfobulbaceae bacterium | reverse complement strand
GGTTATCCCAGACATCAGGGCAGGTTATCTACGCGTTACTCACCCGTGCGCCACTTTACTCATTTTCCGAAGAAAACTTTCTCGTTCGACTTGCATGTGTTAAGCACGCCGCCAGCGTTCGTTCTGAGCCAGGATCAAACTCTCCAGTTTATATCCTGACCAATCACAATCGATTGGACTTACTTTACTGCTAAAACCAAATTATAACTTGGCCCGCTCTACTTACTGTTCGGTTTTCAAAGATCAAAAAAGCGTGATGAACAGATGCTCATCATTCTGATATTGCTTATAATTGGCAACCTTTTTAGGATAAACCATTTTGAAAAATCAGTCAAGAGTTTTTCTGTAACAGTTGCCTGTCGGTATGAAAATCTGTAAGGCAACGGCGAGACAATCTACTGTATCGTACAGGTGAAGTCAATAGTTTTTTGCCTTGAGAGATAATTTTTTTGTGAAGAATGAATGGAACGCGATGAATCGTCTTTTCCCATTGCTTTGAGCCCTTTAGATGTCGTAATATACTCACAGGCATGTTAACGGCGGTTGACAGGTCATTCCTATCTTCTATGCGTTTCATCGTTTCTGTGCCGTAGGATGTTTTTGCGCTAATGATGAAAAAATATTTTGTCTGTAAGGTAAGAGTGCAAAAGGGTCATGGCAGATGCGCACAATCGTAATCGCAAAGCCAGCCGCTGTGATATTTATTCAGGGCACTGGTCATGCCCTAAACCGGGTTGCCATCATATTATAAATCATGAGTAAAACATTATCCGAAACCGCATCCCTCGACAGGAGTCAGCAGCAGCTTTTACGTTGTCTTCCCAAAATAGATGACTGTCTCAATCTCCTTTCCTCTGATAGGGCTCTCCATGCAATCCCTCATACCGCCATTAAATCAGGAGTGCGTGAATACATTGATTTTTTACGCCAACGTATATTTACAGGTGAACTTTCAGATGGAGAAGCGTTATCCCTTGACCGAATGATGCCGGTATTGATTTCATATCTCCTAAAAAGGGATCAAATTCGGTTCCGACGGGTGATTAACGCAACCGGTGTGATTGTTCATACCAACCTTGGCCGATCGTTACTGCCGACGGAGACAATGGACAGAATTTATGAAGCCGGCATGCGTTATTCCAATCTTGAATTTGACCTCGAAACCGGGAACCGTGGCAGTCGTTATTCCCTGGTAGAAGACCTGCTCTGTGAACTCACCGGCGCCGAGGCAGGACTTGTTGTCAACAATAATGCTGCTGCCGTCCTCATCGTTCTTGAGACCCTGGCCAAGGGCAAGGAGGTCATTGTCTCAAGGGGTCAGCTTGTGGAAATTGGAGGCTCTTTCCGGATTCCCGATGTTATGCGGCGAAGTGGCGCCACCCTTGTTGAGGTCGGGGCAACCAACAGAACGCATCTTCGTGATTACCGCGCGGCCATCAGCGAAGAAACCGGACTGCTCCTCAAGGTGCATTGCTCCAATTTTCGTATTATCGGTTTTACTAAAGAGGTCGAGAATAAAGAGTTGGTAGCCCTTGGCAGGGAACAGGGCCTTCCGGTTGCCGAGGATCTTGGTTCTGGATGCCTGGTCGATCTCAGCAATTATGGACTTATGAAAGAGCCTACCGTCCAGGAGGTTATTGCATCCGGAGTGGATGTGGTAACCTTCAGCGGTGATAAATTACTCGGTGGTCCCCAGGCAGGGATTATCGTCGGCAAAAAGTCAATCATAGAAAAAATTAAAAAAAATCCCCTTAATAGAGCGCTTCGCATTGATAAATTTACTCTCTCAGGTCTTGAATCCATTCTCCGCCTGTATCGCGATCGGGAAACCGCCTTGGCCACAATTCCCACCCTGGCCATGATATCAACTCCAGTTGAGACGGTTGATAAAAGGGCCCGACGGTTACGGCGGCTTTTACGAAGAGATTTAAAAAGTCATTGCACCTTTTCCATTAAGGATGTGGTCTCCCGTGTCGGCGGTGGCGCAATGCCGGAACAAAATTTGCCGAGTCGCGCCGTTGCGGTTGAGCCGCTGCATCTGGCCGTCAATCGACTGGAGCGGGCCCTTCGCAGTCAGGACATTCCCGTTATAGGTCGTATTGAAGAAGATCGTCTGCTTTTTGACATGCGAACTGTGGCTGATGATGAGGTCCCCCTCCTTCATAATACCCTGCTGGGTATTTTTTCCTGAGCCCCTGTTTCAATGTACTGCAGTCAGGGACAACGTTTAACTGTGAAGGATTGCTTGCTGCTTGCTCCTGTCTTTGAGCAGGTTGTCAGACAGTTATTCCCTGTGCCGACAGCGGTTCGCCTCTGGATTGAAGAAAGGGGAGAATCGTGCATTCCGGTTGGTCCGGACTTCCCCAATCATCTCGGGCAACGACTCGCCGAGCAAGAGCAGTCCGCCGATCCCCGTTTTACCGATGGAATCCTTCTCTGCCCTGTTGTGCTTGCCGATGACCACCGGGCGATTTTTCTATTTTTTGATGCCGACCCGGCCCTGTTGAAACGATTCTCCCACGACTGGTTGCACGCATTTCAGAAGATTGTCCAGGAGCATCTGGCAATTGTTCGGCAGGTCTATATTGATCCTGAGACAGGTCTGCATAATGTCCGCGCCATGGATCATTGTGTAGACAATATTTCCGATGCCCATGGTCGGTTTGCCCTGTACCTGATCAGTGTGCATTTTATCCGACGGTCACATGGGGGAATTTCCAGGAAAATAAATTATCTTGCCAGATTGTTGTTCGCAACGGATAATCTGGCACTATTTTTTCTGGGACAAGGGGTATTCGGCCTGGTCGTCGAACGTGCCGGTCAAAAGCAACGTCGCATGTATGCCCACAGGTTACAGAAATATCTTAAACGAAGAGGTGTGCAAAAAGTACATATCGCCTTTTCCTCCCTTGACAGGGCAAAAAAAAGTTCCCTGCAGGCGGACCTTTTCCAGGCGCTTGCGGTGGCGGAACGGAGGGGGCCTTTTGGTCTTTGTGATACGGATGTGCTGCGAGAGGATGTCAATCATCCCTTTGCCCTACCGGAGAAAAAGGTCTTGCGCAAGCTGAGGGGGCTGTGGCGCGGAAAGGATACATTTTGCCTGGCCCTGTTTTCCCGTGACGCCCACAATGGCAGCACTGTTGCCCTGTCAATCCTGCTGGCCCCGTTACTGACAGAACAGGAGCACTGTGTTGCCGCCGGCAATGACGAGGTGTATGTTTTCTGTCCAGGCCCATTGTCATCACATTATGCAAGCCGGTTTGGAGAGATGGCGTCGTCCGTACAGGCAACCGGTGGTGATGTCGTTTCCGTGGGTTTTAGTCTCTATCCCTGCCTGAAGTTCACCAAAACCGATAGCATCAGAAATTGTCGCAAGGCGTTGATGCACGCCTCCTTTTACGAGGCCGGAAGCGTTGTTGCCTTTGATCATCTCAGTCTCAATGTCAGCGGCGATTATGCCTTTGACGAAGGTGACTTCCGCCAGGCAGTCCGGGAATATTCTCTGGGTTTGCAACTCTGTCCCGGAGAGAAAAATTTGTTGAACAGCCTTGGTGTCGCCTTGATTGAAATGAATCGGGTTCATGAGGCTATGGAAACGTTTTGTCAGGTCCTTACCCTGGAACCGGATAATCACATGGCCCTGGTGAATCTGGGATATGCCTGCCTTTGCCAGGGAAAGGAGGGGCAGGCCCTGGAATATTTTGAAAAGGCCCTGGCCATACACCATCATCTCAGCTTGGATGGCACGGATATTTATCGGCAATTGGGCCGTCTCTACTGCAGGATGGAACGGTATCAGGAGGCATTGGCCGTACTCGACAGGTGGCGGCAGGCAGGAGATGATGAGGGAAAATTACTCCTGCACAGGCTTTCCGGCATGGCATACGCCGGGACAGGAGAAACGTTCAAGGCTATACAGTCATTGCAGCGAGCTCTGCGAATTCATCCCCATGATGTTGAAAGTATGAGCCTGCTTGGTTTGCTGTACGTTGAGCAGGGTGAAGGCGAGGAGGCAGGATTTTTACTGTTGGAAAAGGCGTTGTCCCTTGACGAAAACGAATGTGAATCCTGGTATCGTTATGGTCGGGCCCTTCTCTTTGCTGAACGGGAAAGGGAGGCCTTGGCCGCGGTGGGAAAAAGTTTGCGCCTCTGTCGTAGCCAGGCAAAAGCGATGATACTCCAGGTGCGGGTACTCACAGCTCTGGGCAGGCAGCAACAGGCCAGAAGAGTGTTGGGCCGGCTGGCCCGGAAAAGGGACCTGCTTCCCTCTGAAAAGCGGGAAACAGAGCATTTGTTGAGGGATTTTTCTGAATCCGGCGAAATTTATACAAGAACAGGAGAGTTATGAGTAATCACAACCGTTTTTCCCTGAACCGGGAAACCAGGTTTTGTCTTGATAACATGAACCATGGTGATTCCTGGCGCATGTTTCGTATTATTTCCGAATTTGTGGAGGGATTTGATACCCTGTCCGCGATTAAACGCCCATCGGTAACCATTTACGGTTCCGCGCGAACGGCTGAAGACCACCCGGATTATCAAAAGGCGCGGGAAATAGCCCATATTCTTGCCGAACTCGGGTATGGGATCATTACCGGTGGAGGACCAGGCATCATGGAGGCGGCCAATCGGGGCGCCAGTGAGGCAAACGGCTTGTCCATCGGTCTCAATATCGACCTGCCCCATGAACAGGAGGGGAATGTGTATGTCAATCTCCCACTTGATTTCAGATATTTTTTTGTGCGTAAAGTCATGTTCATGAAGTATTCCATGGCCTTTGTCTGCATGCCGGGAGGTTTTGGGTCCCTTGACGAGCTTTTTGAATCCCTGACCCTGATTCAGACCAGAAAAATCAAACCGTTTCCCATTATTCTGGTCGGTTCTTCCTATTGGGGCGGCCTGGTTGACTGGATCAGGGAACAGATGCTGGCAACGGGAAAAATCGCCGAAGAAGATTTACTTCTTTTTGAGGTTTTGGATGAGGTGGATGATATAGTACAATACATACGAAAAATTGTCGTTTTTTAAGAAAAATACCGATCAGATTGGTTGAGTTTGGATACTGGGATAATTTCTTTCCTTGAAGGAGCAGAGCAATGGCACAGATAGATGCTTTCTTTAAATTGATGAATGATGAAGGGGCTTCGGATCTTCACATGATGGCGGGCCAGCAGCCCGTACTTCGTATTCGTGGCGATATGGAACGGGTGAAGTTTAAAACCATGGATAACGAAACCCTGAAAAATATTCTCTATGAGATCTGCCCGGAGGACAAGATCAAGGTGTTCGAGGAAACCGGGGACATGGACTTTGCCTATGAGATTCCCGGCCTGGCCCGCTACCGGTGTAATTACTTTCAACAAAAATATGGTATTGGTGCGGTTTTCCGTGAAATTCCAAGTGATATTCTCACCTGTGAGCAGTTGGGGCTTCCCAAGGTTATTGCCAAGCTTGCCAGTCTCCCCAAGGGACTTGTTCTCGTTACCGGCCCTACCGGATCAGGTAAATCAACCACCCTTGCCGCCATTGTTGACGAGGCCAACCGTACCCGTAAAGACCATATCCTGACCATTGAAGATCCCATAGAATTTGTCCACAAGAGCCAGAAATGCATTATCAATCATCGCGAAGTCGGTACCCATACGAAAACCTTTACTGCTGCCCTCCGTGGTGCTCTTCGTGAAGACCCTGATATAATCCTCGTTGGTGAGATGCGTGATCTGGAAACCATTTCTCTGGCCATGGAGGCGTCCATGACCGGCCATCTTGTTTTCGGCACCCTGCACACCATGAATGCCATGAAAACGGTTGATCGTGTCATTGAAATTTTTCCTGCCAACCAACAGGGCCAGGTACGTTCCACCCTGGCGGACGCGCTGAAGGCTGTTGTCTCCCAGACCCTGTTTAAACGGGTTGACGTCAAGGGGAGGGTGGCCGCACTGGAGATCCTCATCTGCACGCCGGCGGTACGCAACCTGATCAGGGAGGCAAAAACCTATCAAATCCCATCGGTGATGCAGACCGGTAAGCGATACGGGATGCAGACGATTGATGACGCCATTATGGAACTTCTGGAAAAAAAGAAAATAAGCGCCGAGGATGCCTATACCAACTGTATAGAAAAACAGCGTTTTGTTAAATTTCTGCGAAAGCCTCCGATTGATTTCACCGAAGTTTGACCTCTCCGCGAATCCCATGACAAGCGACTATTGCCAGGGAAAAGCGGGAGGGTGAGTAGCTCCAGTCTGTTTGCCTGATTGTTCAGTTTGGGCTGTTACCGTCAAATACCTGTCCGGATAACCCAGCATGACTGGGCCATATTTTACAGTCCCAGCCACAACGGATGATGAAAATAGTCCAAAAGAACACAACTACGCGGCTATTTTCGGATGAAGCGGGCCAGTAATTTTTTTTTGGTCTGGCTCAGGCCTATGAATTGGGCCCCGTTTCTCACCAGGGTCGTTGGTTGGCCGGATACATTTTGTACCCTGACTTGGGAGGAAACAACCCGGATCGGCAGCTCTTTCAGAAAGGCGCCCTGTGTGCAGTTGAATAAATCAATGGTAAGGCGCTCATTGAGAAGTCCCCCCTCATCAGCCATGCAACTAAAGCCGATCCCCTCGGTGCTGATATCCTGAATTCGGGCAAATTTTGGGTTTGTATTGCCAAAGCGAACCAACAGGGTATGGGGCGGCTGTATTCGTTCACTGGTGCGCCGTTCGTGCAGCAAGGAAGCTCCTGCCAGAAAATAAAAATCCTGGCCGCAGTCCGTACACTGGAGATGGGCCACACCGGGCAGTCGGAAGAACCAGGGTTGCCCGGGCAGCGGGGTATGGTTGCCGGTTTTGCAGCGGGGGCATTTTTTTCCGGATATGATCGGCATGGATACGTGATTTTGCAGGAAACAATAGTTGTGAGCAGCGGCTTATGTGACCAATATACTATCATGAAATCAATCTCCTTGACAACACTCATTTTTTTTCTCTGAATTCCCTTGATTCCCAACCTATTTCATGTTTCCAGCTCATGATTGCCAGCTGTTTACCATTGGTTGTGCAGACAACTGTGCCGTCTATTCCGGTAATGAAAAAGGGGATATGGTTTTTTTGCCACCATCTTCGATTCCCAGGCGCAGGAAAAAGGTTTTGCTGTCTTGGACCAGCGCTGACAACAATTACCTGTGGTGCAACCGTCCTGAGAAAGGGGTGTGAACATGATGTTCTGCTGCCGTGGTGGGGGGCCAGCAGCACATCGGCCCGCATCTGTCTGTTGTTCTCAAGAAGAATACCTTCGGCCCGCTGTTCAATATCGCCAGGAAAGAGAAAAGATTTTTTCCCACAGTCCAGTTTCATGACCAGGCTCTGGTTGTTGTCCGAGTTGTTTTCATCAACCAATCCGGTCATGCCGATACAACTCAGGCGGCAGAGGGAATCGGCGTGCAGGATTTGACCGGAACGTGGTGTGGTCAATTGTATCTGCTGTTGCTGTATTGTTGTTATAAGGGCGGCATACCCGGGAGCCTGAATCGGCTGGTCGTTGATATAGGCGATTTGCGGATGAAATCGGTGGACGATAAAACCAAGACCATTATAGTGGTCACTGTCGGGATGGGTGATAACCAGGGCGTTGAGGCGCCAGATTCGTTGTTTCCAGAGAAAGGGAGCGATGATTTGTCTGCCGACGTTGAATCGATCAGATGAACTGCCGCCTCCGTCAATGAGGATGGTGGTTCCGTCGATCAACTCCAGAAGGGTGGAGCTTCCCTTGCCCACATCGAGAAAAGAGACACGGGCTTTTTTTCCCTGATGAACATGGACTATTTTCGGCAGATAGAGGCCGGCGGTGAAATGGGAAAGCAGCAGGATTGCGCTGCCGGCAATGAACAGCCGGTATTTGAGGGTTTGGCCGGGTATTTTCCAGAACAGGAAAATGAGGAGATAATAGGTGACAATTTCTCCGCTGGCCGGGGTAATTGTCCATATAGAAGCCAGGGGAAGCTGCGCCGTTTTTGTTGTCAGAATATCGGCGGCGCGGAGAGCATAACCACCGCAGGAAAATAAAAAAATTGCCACCTTGGGCGCAACCGTAACAAAAGGCGAGGCCAGCAGGCCAAGGGGCAGGGCAATAAAGCAGAGCAGGGGCTCGATGACCAGGTTCATCAACGGGCCGATGGGGGAAAACCTGTTGAAATGGTAGAGCAGCAGGGGCAGTGTACCCGCGGTTGCCGCCAGCGAGATGAAAAAAGCGGTCAGAAGCCAGAGTACAACTTTAATGATGATGCCTTTGTTCTCTGATTGTTGGGTCCGATGGAAGGCGTGCAAAGAGGGAGTGATGAGCGCAATGGCGATAAGGGCGGCAAAGGAGAGCTGAAAGGATGCGGTAAAGAGCGTCAGCGGCTGCAAGGCCAGAAGAACAAGAGCGGCTGCGGCCAGGAGATGGAAGAGCTGGTGTTGTCTGTTGCAGACAACGGCAAGGAGAAAGAAACCTGCCATGATCAATGCCCTGAAAACAGGAGTATTCATCCCGGCAATAAAGGCGTAGCCAAAGAGAAAGGGAAAGGTCAGGCAAAGGGCGAGCGCAGAGGCGTTGGTGTGCATTAGCAGCCATTGGCACCGTTTCAGCAGCCAGTACACCATCCCGTGGAGGAGAAAGGCGAGCAGTCCCATGTGGAGGCCGGAAATCGCCAGCAGGTGCATACAGCCGCTGGCAGCAAAATGATCTTTGGTGTTCCGGGAAAGTCCACTTCTGTTGCCGATCAGGAGCGCCCGGTAAAGACCGCCGGTAACAGGGTCACAGTGTTGGCGCAGAAAATTGTCGATACGCTGCCGAAATCGTTGCGCCGGCAGCCGTATATCAATTATGCCCTCTCGTGTTGTTGTCGGCCTGGCCATGATATGGTGGGGAGATTTGATCCAGCCTGAGCAGAAGATACCCTTGTTGCGCATGTAAAGAACGTAATCAAAGGTTCCCGGTGTCTGGTAGTTATGGATCCTGTCGATTGAGGTGACAACAAGAAGTTTTTGCCCTGGCCGGATAAAATCGGGAGCGTTGCCCCGCATGGCCAGTCTGACCTTGCCGGTGGCGGTCCGCATGGGGGCCGGGCCTGGTTTTCCCCGAAACAGGATATGCGAGAGGGCAAGGACAAAGGAGGACTTATCCCCTGATATGGTGGCCATCCCCGTTACTTTTCCCTCCAGGGTGACCTTTGTTTTTTTCCGGATAAGGTTGTAGATGTGGGAGGGGTCCGATGGTGGCTGCAGGGCTGTCCAGGTATGCGTAAAACCGACCAGGGCAAAAAACAGCAGCAGGAGAACAAGCCTTATCCAAAGCGCTTTGTCGCTCCTGTTGATGTGGTTTGATGTCGTCTGGTCGGTATGATCCGTCCATGGCCATGTCTTCAGATTGGGGAAATTTTTCAGGCCGGAGAAAAGCATGCCGGTGCATATCAAAACGACCGCAAGCGCAATCAAGCCATATCGGTGGTGGGCAAAGGGCCGGGAAGCCGAATGAAGCCCGGCCAGGGCCGAGCCGATGACAAAGCAGAGGGTTGCCGGCAGGAGAAGGATGTCAAGAAGGGTGGTGGCAGGGGAGGAGTCAGTCATTGCCCTGTTGGCAGCGGGAGGCGAGCAGTCGGTGCACTTCCCGCAGGTGATTGTTGACAACCCCCTGGTTGGTGAAAACAAAATCCCTGGCTGCCTGGCCCATGATCTGGCGTTTTTTCGCATTAAGCAGCAGGTCGGTGAGCTGGTCGGCAAGATCATCGCTGCCGGTGATCTCGGCTGCCCCGCCCGCGGTGATGAGATCGCGGCTGATTTCGGCAAAGTCTTCCATGTGGGGGCCAAACAGGACCGGAATGCCGGCAGCAGCCGCTTCCAGAGGGTTGTGACCGCCGGCCGGGACCAGCGAGCCGCCGATAAAGGCGATATCCGCCAACCGGTAACAGGCAGCCAGTTCACCCATGGTGTCAAGAAGATATACGTCGGCTTTGGCTACCTGGTTGTTTGACCGCCTAGCCGTTGCCAGGGATGCCTTCCAGGCGAGCTGTTCAATGGCGGTTACACGGTCGATATCGCGCGGGGCAATGATCAAGGCAGGATTGGAGATGCGGCCCTTTTTCTGTATTGTTTTCCAGGTGGTAAAAAGCAGTTCTTCTTCCCCTTTATGGGTAGAGCCGCAGATCAGGACAGGGCCTGGAGTGGAGATTCCCAGATTGGACCGGTGTATTGATGGCCCTGTTGTTGAATCTTTCTCCGATCGGGCGTCAAATTTCAGGTTGCCCAGGTTTTTCATCTTGGCCGCTGCAATTCCAAGTTGCCGCAGATGTTCCATGTCCTGGGCGGTCTGCAGGGAGAGGAGTTGAAAACAGTCAAACATGGGGCGGAAGAAAAAGCCGAAACGCCGGTACCTGGTTATTGACGGCAGGGAAAAACGGCCATTGACCAGCAGGCAGGGAATGTTGTTTTTCTTAAGCTGCCCAAGCCAAACCGGCCAGAAATCGGTTTCCACAAGGATAAACAGAGACGGCCGAAGCAGCTGGATAAATCGCCGTACACAGAAAAAAAAGTCAAAGGGCGCAAAGAAGACAGCATCGACAAAGGGGCCGCAGAGCTGCCTGGCCGTGTGCAGGCCGGTCCGGGTTGTGGTGGAAAAATAAAGCGTTGCCTCCGGATATTCTTTCCGCAAGCCACGGATCAGGGGTAGGGCAGAGGTAACTTCGCCGACAGACAGGGCATGGAGCCATATGACCGGTTTCTGGTTTTTTGGTTGCCGGGTCGGTAGACAGGAGGGCAGGGTCAGACCGAGACGCTGCAGACTGCGGCCCCGGTATTTTTTTCTACCCAGGGCCAGTGCCGCTGCCACGGGCAGGAAAAGAAGGCCGAGAAATGTCGAGAATATTGTATATATTGATAGCACGGGCCAACAGGTATGCAGGGGTGGAGGCAAGGGACTGGCCCTTGCCGTTTTTTTGTTCAACCAGGTGTATTGTACCAGGGTACACTGTCCAGCGGGAAAAAAGTAAGGCTCCCGTAAGATGGTCTCGCAAACTTTGGCCATCCGGTCTCCTGTTCAGGGGTGATTTATAACATATTGTCTGAAAAAGAGGAAACAAAGGAAAAGTTATCATTATGAACCTGCTGCTTTTTACAGCCGATGAACGCCAGGATGACAGGGTCGTTTTGTCGGGACGCCGGGCTGAACATATTCGCTCGGTCCTGCATCTTGACCTGGGCGACCAACTCCGGGTCGGCGAGGTGAACGGCCTGATCGGAACAGCAGTGATTAACCGGATTGACCGGGAATCGGTCCATCTGGCGGTTAGCCTGTCCTCACCGCCGCCACGGCCGGCCAATATCGAACTGATCCTTGCCCTGCCGCGGCCGATTATGCTGCAACGGATTTTAAAACAGGCAACAACCCTGGGAGTAAAGAGATTTCATCTGATCCGTACCCGGCGGGTGGAAAAATCTTTTTTCCACACCCCTGTCCTGTTCCCGGAGAAAATAGAAAAAATATTGCTTGAAGGCATGGAGCAGGCCATGGACACGGGTATGCCCGAGGTTCTGATCCATCATCGGTTCAAACCCTTTATCGAGGATGTCCTGCCCAGCCTTGCCGGCACCGGATTACTGGCCCATCCCACGGCTGAATATTCCCTTGATACGATTTTTTCTTCTTTTCCATCTATTGACAACAGGACTATGCCACCAGGGCCGGGACGGAAAAAAATTCTGCTTGCCATTGGTCCGGAAGGGGGATTTCTGGACTATGAATGCAGCCAATTCATTACCCGGGGATTTCATTCCTTTACCATGGGGCCCCGTATTCTGCATGTGGATACGGCCGTGGTTGCTCTGCTCGCTCAGGTGGCATTGCTAACCTCAGGAGAAAAAAGGCCGGCCAGATGACCGGATCATGGTTTCCGTCCTGGGAGCATGAAGATAAATGGTATTGCGACCAGGCCGGCAGCGGCGCTGATAAGATATGTTGTCTCCAGGTTGGTATGATCGGCAATCAGCCCGACCAGGACCACAACCGTTGATCTGGCGACAAAGGCTGTCATCATGAACATGCCGTTGGCAGCGGCAGGGCTGTCGCCCGCATGCTCCTGAACAAGGGCCAGCATGACCGGAGTTGTCGAGAGCAGCATCAATCCCGTTGCCGACAGGGCCATTGCCCGTATCCATCCACCACCCAGGACAAATGCGGCCAGGGTTACCGGCGCGCAGACCAGGGAAATCAGCAGCATCCTTCGCCTGCCAAGATAATCACTCAACGAGCCCGCCGCCAACACTCCAGCCACACCTGCCGCTTCAAACAGGGCCAGGGCAAAACCACCCATCCAGATGTTGCCGCTCTGGCGTTGAATAAAGGTCGGTAAAAAAGCGGTGAGAGAGCCGTGCATGAAACTTCTGGCAACAAGGATCATGGCCAGGGGCATCAGGATATGGCGCATGTGGGCAAAGGTCGTTGCCAGAGATGCCCTGTTTTTTCTGTTGTGAAACGAAAGATTCACATTTTTGAACCGGTAAAAGAGCAGGCCGGAAGTGGCCATGCCAACACTCATAATGGGCCAGAAACCGCGCAGGCCAAGCAAAGAAACTCCGGCCACCGCAACCAGCGGGCCAATCATTCTGGCCAGTTCACCGCCGGTCATGAAAAAACTCATTCCTCGCCCTTTTTTTGCCCCGGCCATCCTGGCAATCATCACCGGCGCCGGGACATGGAACAGGGCAATGCTTATCCCTGCAAAAAAGAGGAGGAGCAGTAAAACGCCATAGGTGGGCGCAAGGCCGATCAGGGACATGGGGACAGCCGTCAGCATGGGGGCAAGGATAACGAAGTATCGCAGACTGACCCGGTCAGCGATCAGCCCCAATATCGGATTCATCAGGGCCGGCAACTGCATGACCGCGGCAAGAAAACCGGCCTGGGTGAGGCTTAGAGAAAGCTTTTCAATGAGAAGGGGCAGCAGGGGCGAGAGAAAGGAGGAATAGACATCATGGACAAAATGACTCAGCGACAGGAGTAAGATATAAACGGTCTGAAACGCGGGCTGGTCCTGCTCTGCCGGTTGTTCTTCCACGATGCACTCTGCTCATATTTTCTTTTTGATATCAATAATCGGCGTCCCGTCAAGAATATCCAGACCCGATACCTCGATAAAATTGCCGTGTACTGCCGTCACCGTCAACTCGGATATCGCGATCGGATTTGGCCGCATTGGGCTGCGCGTGGCAAACACGCCATGCAGACCCCTGGATTTGTCACCGCGGGGATACACCTTCAGGACGTCCCTGGCCGCCTTGTGCAACCAGAACAGGACCACAATTTTTCTGCCCGCCTGGATACCGTCAAGGCCGTCCCGGTATTGCGGGTAAATCTCAAGGGTACCCGTGCGGCTGGATTCCGTGTACATCTTCGGGGTGTCGGCAAGATCGGTGATGTCTCCCCGTAACACGCCGATAAATCGTATTGTCGCTTCCTTCATGTGATATTTGTCCGCATTGTATTGAAATGGTCCCAAAGATGCAATAAAGAGAGATAGCCGCTGTCGGCAGGGTCGGCAGGCCAGATAATGGTGTTGGAAATGTTTTGTATTCCTCTGCCAAAGAGGGATTAGTTATCCATGCCGCAGAAAGAAAGGATTTCCTTGTCCTTGTTGACAAAACAACCGATCAGGGTTTTTCGCTCCTTGCCAGGTAGTTCCGCGCCATGCCTGATCATGGATTTTATGGTCCGTTTCCATGATCGTGTCCCCTTGTTTTTGCTGATTTTCCGGCAGATCCTGGTTTCAAGGTGACAGGCAAGGCACCTGCTTTCCATCAACGATTTGCAGGAAGTCGCCGTCTGGGCAAGGGACGGAGATGTTGGTGAAAAAAAGAAAATTCCGCCAACAAAAACAGCGGGGAACAGCAGGTAAAGAGCAAAAACATTCCGTTGATTTTTCAAAATTTATACCATTTTTTTCTTTTATTCGGATTATACATGGCCACCCGGTTTCTTCCCCTTTTCTTGGCCAGGTACAGGGCCTCATCGGCAAGACCGATGAACTCGTTTTTCTTAAAGTCTCGCCCGGTGGGATGGGCGCTGGCAACACCGATGGAGATTGTCACTCGGTAGGTGTTCTTGCCATCGTCAAAGGTATAGTTTTCCACGGTGGACCGGATTTTTTCCGCGACAACTTTTGCCTCATCCGGACCTGTCTCCGGCAAAACGAAGATAAATTCCTCCCCGCCATAGCGTGCCATCAGGTCGTATTCACGAATTTCCTGTTTGCAGATCCGACAGAGCTCCTTGAGAATGAAATCTCCGGTCTGGTGGCCATAGGTATCATTAAACTGTTTGAAATTATCTATATCCACCAGAAGCAGGGAGATAGCCCGTTCATTACGAATGGATCGGTTGATTTCCTGGTCAAGAAAATTTTGAAAGAATCGATGATTGTTGATTTCGGTCAATCCGTCTATATTGGCCAGATTTTCCAGGAGTTTATTTTTCTGCTCCAACTCCCTTGTTAATTTCTCCAGTTCCATTTTGGAGCGAACCAACTCGCGGTTCATCTCTTCATAGGACATGTTGAGCATGCTGAGTTTCAGGTTGGCCTCCTGCAGGATTTCCTCCACCGATTTCGTCGGTTTCATGGAAAGACCGAAATATTCGGCGGTCTGGTCAACCAGATTATGAACTTCCTTAAGGATTTTGTTAATGGCGAGAACTTTCAAGCCAAGTCGTTTTTTTGCCTCATTTCTGAATGCCTTATGATATTCCTGCGGTTTGTCGGAATAGAGAATGCCTGTCAGGATGTCCGCCAGGTAGATGGCATTGATGCTGCGGGCGATCTGTTTGTCTTTGCCGTCATAATTTTCTGGTTGATGATGGTATTTGATCGGCAGAAGCAATGTTTCCGGAAAGCCCCAGTGTTCGGCCACGGCAAAACCGACCACACTGTGTTCTTCGCCGATAATTTCCTTTTCGATTTCACTTTCCACGGCCTCTTTGTCCTTTGCCAGGCGGGTGAGAACCTGTTCGTACAGCTCAGGCAGGGTCGAGGCAAAGATCAGTTGACCGATATTGTGGAGCAGGGCTGAAATAAAGGTTTCCTCGGTATCGGCCCCTGGGACCTGCTCCAGAATCAATCTGGCGGCAACGGCCCCGGCCAGGGATTGTTCCCAGAATTGTTTGAAATCAAAGGCGGTTGCGCCCTTTCCCTTTTTACGCATGGAAAGAAAGGAAAATGAGAGAACCAGGCTGCGGACCGCGTTGGTTCCCAGGATGGAGACCGCCTGATTGATCGAACTGATCTGCTGGGGAAAAGAGTAGAAAGCCGAATTGGAGACCTTGAGTATCTTTGCGGCCAGGGCCATGTCTTTGCTGATCAGGTTGGCGATATCGGTCAGGGTTGTTTCCTCCTTACCCGCTATCATCAGGAGCTTGGATGCTACCGCCGGTAAGGTGGGAAGGTCCTCTGATTGTAGAACGGTTTCGATAACCTGCTCCCGGCTCATTGTCATGATTGTGCCCATCCTTTGCAAAGAAAAAATTTCTCAAGGTAATATACGAATACGTTATTATATATCAGGTTTTCCTGTCACTTCAAGAAGGCTTTTATCTTCAACCCATGGGAAAAGAAGAATTTGTTAGGACAGGGGTGAGATTTTCCGTGGATTCAAAGACGAGAAAAAGGCGTATGCGCTGATTAAACTGTTGTTTTTTCGATATTGAAGTCAGGGGAAGAGTAGGGAGGGATTTGGGCTTTCCAAACGATTATTTTTCTATGGTTGTTGAAAAACAGTTGTCCAGCACCCTTGTTGCCGGCCATTGGTGGTAATCGAACATGAGGTGGCATCAGTTTTTTGATTGATTTGGATAGCTGCAGGGGGTGCCCTGCCAGGTGGTGAATTCCAGGGTTTTGCCGCAGGAGTTGACATAGGGAGGGGTCAGCGGGATCTTGCCACCGCCGCCGGGCGCATCCAGGGCAAAGGTCGGCACAGCCATGCCGGACAGGTTTCCGATCAGGTACCGCATAATGTTGACACCGGTTTCGATGCGGGTGCGGAAATGGGAGGTACCCCGGGTGAGGTCGGCCTGAAACAGGTAATAGGGCTTGACGCGGATGGCAAGCAGCTTGCGCATGAGCCGGTACATGGTCCGGGCATCGTCGTTGACACCCTTGAGCAGCACGGTCTGGCAGCCGAGAGGGATGCCGGCATCGGCAAGGCGCGTGCAGGCAAGGGTTGCCTCGGGCGTAATTTCGGCAGGATGATTAAAGTGGGTGTTGATATAGAGGGGGTGAAATTTTTTCAGCATGGCGGCAAGCTCACCGGTTACCCGCATGGGCAGGGTGCAGGGAACCCGGGTGCCGATACGCACCACCTCGATGGAGGGAATTTCCCTGAGCCGGCCCAGGATATACTCAAGCCTGCTGTCATTCAGAAGCAGGGGATCACCGCCGGAGAGCAGGACTTCTCGTATTCGGGGAGTCTTGCGCAGGTAATTGAATCCGGCCTCAAGTGTCTGTTCAGTGATACGCATTCCGGGCGTTCCCACCTTCCTTTTTCGGGTACAGAAACGGCAGTACATGGCGCATTTATTACAGACAAGAAAGAGGGCCCGGTCAGGATATTTATGGACCAGGTTGGCAACGGGACTCAAACGTTCCTCGGCCAGGGGATCAGTCATGCCGTCGGCATCGTCAAGTTCCCGCGGGTCGGGAACGGCCTGCCTGTAAAGTGGTTTTCCGTTTTTTTTGATCAGGTCAAGGTAATAGGGATTGATTCGCAGCGGATATCTTGCCGCCACCCGAGCAAGATCATGGCTGTTGCCTCCCAGATGCCGGACAAGTTCTTCCGGAGAGGTTATGCTTTTTTTCAGGATTTTTTGCCAGCTTGTCATTGCCTGTCCCGGTGGAGAGTGCTACAAGTGAGAAAAGAGTGAAAAATTCTCATTGGGAGAATTCTTTGTGCTTTTTTCTATATTTGTAATTGTTAGATGTTGTTCACGTCCCGCTGTCAGCGAGGGAGTATACGAAATGTCAGAAAATTCCGCTATATTCAAATATGATGAGTATGGTAACACCCGGGAAATCTATGTGTATGATTCCGGTACCAGCATCCATGGCAATTCCTTTATTAACAAGGGGACTGCCTTTACCTTTGAGGAGAGGAGGCGTCTTGGTCTTGTTGCCATGCTTCCTCCGGCGACAAGGAGCCTGGAAGACCAGGTGGAAAATAGCCGTTACAAGGTGGAAAACAAAAATACCGATATTGAACGCTTTATCTATATCCGTTCCCTGTTTGACCGTAACGTTACCCTGGCCCATGCCCTGATAAAGAGCGATATAGCCCGCTATATGTCGATTATCTATACGCCGACGGTTGGCCTTGCCTGCCAGCATTTTTCCTCCATGTTTCGTTCCGCCAACGGCCTCCATTTTTATCCGGGCAATATCGAATATGCCGAGGATGTACTCCGCCGGTTCCAGACACGGGACATCCGGGTGGCGGTGGTAACCGATAACCAGGGTATTCTCGGTATCGGCGACCAGGGCGCCGGCGGCATTGCCATCTGCGTGGGCAAGCTGATGCTGTATACCCAGGGCGCGGGAATCGCTCCCTGGCACTGTCTGCCCATTTCCCTTGACGTGGGGACGGACAACCAGGACCTGCTCAACGATGACGAGTATCTGGGTTGGCGCCATCCCCGGATCAAGGGGGACGAGTACATAAATTTTGTCCAGCGTTTTGCCCGTGCCTTTCGTAATGTCTTTCCCAATGCACTCTGCCAGTGGGAGGATTTTTCCAAGCAGAACGCCTTTGCCATTCGTGACGCCTATCTCCATGACCTGATCTCCTTTAACGATGACATCCAGGGCACCGGCGCAGTGGCATTGGCCGGCATCCTGGCGGCCATGCGCCTGAAAAGGGAATCCTTGCGGGACCAGGTATATCTTATTCACGGCGCAGGGGCCGGTGGCGTCGGCATTGCCGAACAGATCAAGACCGCCCTTTGTGAGGAGGGACTGTCCAAAGAGGAGGCCCTGTCCCGGATTTTTGCCCTGGATTCCCGGGGGCTTATCACAACGGATCGGGACATGCTGCCCTATAAACGGAAATTTGCCCGGGATCCGGCAAGCCTTGAATGGTTGAAGGAAGACGCGGACCTGCATCTTGAAAATGTGGTCAAAAAGGCAAAGGTCACTGTTTTGATAGGCACCTCCGGACAGGCGGGTTGTTTCAATCGCGATGTTGTTGAGTCGATGATGAAAAATTCGGCCAGGCCGGTCATCATGCCCCTTTCCAATCCCACCGACCATGCCGAGGCCATTCCCGCGGATATCTACCGGTGGACGGACGGGCGCGCCCTGGTTGCTACCGGCTCGCCCTTTCCCGATGTCGAACATGGCGGCAAAACTTACAGAGTGGGCCAGGCCAATAATGTTTTTGTTTTTCCGGGGGTCGGTCTCGGCACCCTGACTTCGGGGGCCAGGGAGGTGAGGCCTGAATTTTTTACTGCTGCGGCCCGGGCCGTCGCCGGCACGGTAACGACGGAGCAGTTACAACAGGGGGCGCTGCTGCCGGAGGTTACCGCCCTGGCCGATGTCAGTCTCAAGGTTGCCCAGGCCGTGGGGGAGTCGGCAATCAAGCTCGGAGTGAGCAGGAACTGCGCCTTTTCCACTTTTCAGCACCAGGATGACCCCACCCGGCTGAAGGAACTCATCCGCCGGTTCCGCTGGAGTCCTGATTATCTGCCCCTGGTCGCCATGTAATTTTTATTTATTTGTCAGCAACAGCACGTCGACTGTGCCGGGGTTTTTTGCTTTTCGTTGGTCAGGCTTTCTGGTACGATACACATTTTCAGGATGGATGGCTTTGTGAAATATCCAGGTTGTTGGCAATGATGGCGTCGTAACAACTTCGATCTACTGCGTCGTGTGTCCTGTGGTGATTCGTGGGCATACGACATGCATAGTCAAGAGCCGCCACAGAACACGGCTTTTTGTATATCTGTGTTTTTACTTAGCCATCTTTAATTATTTACAGCCTTTCGTCTTTCGGCATGGTGCCGGCGGGCGAGTATAATCATCTACAGATATGGAGGTAGTATGTTTCGTAAGATATGTCTCTCTTTCGCAGCCGTTGTCATTTCCGTGGCCCTGATGTCGGCCCCGGCATTTTCCAAACCCATTGTTATCAAGTTTTCCCATGTTGTTGCCGAAAACACCCCCAAGGGTCAGATGGCCAACAAGTTCCGTGACCTGGTCAAGGAGCGGCTCGCCGGCAAGGTCGTGGTTGAGGTCTATCCCAATTCCCAGCTTTTCGGAGACAACAAGGTGCTGGAGGCCATGCTTCTTGGTGATGTTCAGATGGCGGCGCCTGCTTTGTCAAAGTTCAGCCGTTATACCAAAAAACTGCAACTCTACGATCTGCCGTTTCTCTTTAAGGACATGGCTGCTGTTGACCGTTTTCAGCATAGTCCTGCCGGGGAAAAATTACTCAATTCCATCAGCAAAAAAGGTCTTATTGGTCTGGGCTACCTGCACAACGGCCTGAAACAGCTCTCCGCTTCCAAACCGTTGCGGGTTCCCGCCGATGCCAAGGGACTCAAGTTCCGCATCATGTCTTCGGACGTTCTTGCCGCTCAGTTCAAGGCAGTGGGGGCAACACCGCTGAAAAAACCCTTTTCCGAGGTGTTTACCCTTCTGGAGACCAAGGCCATTGACGGCCAGGAGAATACCTGGTCAAATATCTACTCCAAGAAATTTTTTGAAGTTCAGCCATATATCACCGAGTCCAACCATGGGTTGCTCGACTATATGGTCGTTACCTCTACTGAATTCTGGAACAGCCTGCCCGCCGATGTCCGCGGCGTGGTCAAGAAATCTCTTGACGAGGCCATTGCCTTTGGCAACAAGGTTGCCGCTGAAAAATCCAAGGCCGATAAACAGAAAATTATTGATTCCAAGCGCAGTGAAATCATTGAACTGACCCCGGAAGAACGCGCTCAGTGGGTCGAGGTGATGAAACCTGTCTGGAAACAGTTTGAAGGGCAGATCGGCAAGGACCTGATAGACGCTGCCTATAGTTCAAATCAGGCCAAATAGATTTTTTTCAGGTGATTTTGCAGGGGCCGTTCCTGCCAGGGGGTGGCCCCTTTTTTCAAGAGGTTCTGTATGTTACGTCTTCTCAATCGAACGGAAGAGGCAGTTATCTGCCTGTTGATGGCGTTGACGACCCTGCTGGTTTTTGTTGATGTTGTCATGCGCTTTGGTTTTGATACCGGCTTTATGTGGACCCAGGAGCTGACTTTGCATATGTCGGCCTGGTTTGTTCTGTTCGGCGCTTCCTATGGTATCAAGGTCGGCTCACATATCGGTGTGGATGCCTTTGTCAAGCTGTTCCCGCGGACCGGTCGACGTATCTTATCGGCCATCGGCTGCCTGTTGGGACTGTGCTATTGTGGGCTTGTTCTCTATGGCAGCTGGATCTATCTTGCCAAAGTCAAGCGAATCGGTATTGAGCTGGAAGACCTTCCCATACCGGCCTGGATAGCCCATGGTATGCTGATTGTCGGTTTTACCTTTCTTACTATCAGGATTGCTGTTCTGCTGTGGGATATCATCACCAACAGGGCTGATGGCTTTCGATATGCCAACGAGGCGGAAGAGAGCATGGAACTGGTTGAGGAGCTGCAAGAGGAGGGCGCCGGATTATGACAACAGCCGCTCTGTTCATCTTGTTGTTTGCCTGTATGCTGCTGGGCATGCCCATTGCCCTTGCCCTTGGCTTTTCAAGCATTACAACGATTCTGTTCTTTTCCCATGATTCACTGGCCTCGATCGCTCTCAAACTTTTTGAAGCGCTGTCCGAGCATTACACCTTGCTGGCCATTCCCTTTTTTATTCTCTCCTCGGCCTTTCTTTCCACCGGCGGCGTGGCAAAACGGATTATCCGGTTTGCCTTGAGTCTGGTCGGTCATATACGTGGCGGCATGGCAATGGCCTCGGTCATGGCCTGTATGATCTTTGCCGCTGTGTCCGGGTCTTCACCGGCAACGGTGGCCGCCATCGGCAGTATTGTCATCGTCGGCATGGTCAAGGCCGGCTATCCGGAAAGTTTTGCCGCTGGTGTCATCACCAATGCCGGCACCCTGGGGATTTTGATTCCACCTTCCATCGTTATGTTGGTCTATGCGGCTGCAACAGAGGTCTCGGCGGCCCGGATGTTCATGGCCGGGTTCCTGCCCGGTCTGCTCATGGGCTTCATTCTTATGATTGCCATTTACATCACCGCCCGGGTAAAGAAGATTCCGGCCCAGCCGTGGCTCGGATTTAGGGAGATTGTAAACTCCGGTGTCGCGGCGTTTGGCGGCCTGATGCTGATTATTATTGTACTCGGCTCCATCTACGGCGGTATTGCCAGTCCCACGGAGGCAGCCGCTGTTTCCGCGGTTTATGCCTTTGCGGTGGCGGTTTTCGGCTATCGTGATATCGGTCCGTTGAAAGATGTCCCCTGGAGAAAGGATGGGGAAAGCATGGGATCGGCATTTTTCCGAAACAGCGGTCAGATGTTGCTGGCCCTGCCCAAATGCGTCACCGATAAAGATGTCAACAAGGTGCTGCTGGATGCCTCCAAGGTCAGTATCATGCTGCTCTTTATTATTGCCAATGCCATGCTCTTTGCCCATGTGCTGACTACGGAACGTATTCCTCACCACCTGGCTGAATTGATCGTTCACTGGGGCCTGCCGTCCTGGGGTTTTCTGGTGGTGGTTAACCTGCTTCTGCTCGCCGCCGGTAATTTCATGGAGCCATCCGCAATTTTGTTGATTATGGCGCCGATCCTCTTCCCCATTGCCCTGAAACTGCGCATTGATCCCATTCATCTTGGCATTATCATGGTCGTCAACATGGAGATTGGTATGCTGACTCCGCCGGTAGGGCTCAATCTGTTTGTGACCGCAGGCATCACCGGCCACAGCATCGGCTGGGTTATCAAGGCGGCGCTTCCCTGGTTACTGCTGTTGCTCTTCTTTTTGATTATTATAACTTATGTGCCGCAGGTATCGCTCTTCCTGCCCGAATTTCTGGATAAATTGCACGGATATTAAAATGGGACCAACCAGATAACGGCTGGCAGGGGGCATAATGTACCACCAGGTAACTTGTTGCTGACACGCCGGGGAGGAAAGTATGCAGTCATTGCCTGAAATCAAGAAAATTCTTTACGTGACCGACCTGGGAAAACACACCCGGCCGGTATTTCGTTTTGCCCTCAGCCAGGCCCATCACTATAATGCCGAACTCCTGATGCTGCATGTGGTTGAACCCCTTGGCGCCACCGGCCGCTTTGTCATGGACACCTATCTCGATGAAGATGCGGTCAGGCGTTTCCAGGAAGAGGGGCAACGGGAGGTGCTGGTCAGGATGAAACAGCGGTTGCGCCGTTTCTGCGAAGAGGAAACAGGGGCCTGTAAGCTGGGCAGTCCGCCGGTAACGGAAATCCTTGTTTCATCCGGAAAACCGAGTGAAGAGATATTGCGGCTGGCCGACAAACACGGGGTGGATTGTATTGTTATCGGCAGGAGCACCCATGCCCTTCTTGGCGGCAACATGATGGGGTCGACGGCCAGACGGGTCTGTCGGCACAGCCGGGTGCCTGTTTTTCTTGTGCCAAACAGATAGCTGTTCCGCAGCCCCTTATCCCAGGGCAACGTCCAGGGTCATCATAACGGCGAATCCGAGCATGACGCCGATGGTTGCGACATCTGAATGCTTTTCCGCCTGTGATTCCGGGATCAATTCCTCGGCAACCACGTAGATCATTGCCCCGGCGGCAAAGGAAAGGGCATAGGGGAGTAGTGGGCGCATCAGGAGGACCGCCGCCGCGCCGACAAGCCCGGCAACCGGCTCCACCAGGCCGGAAAGCTGGCCGTACCAAAAACTCTTCAACCGTGACATCCCCTCCCGTCGCAGCGGCACCGAAACAGCCGCCCCTTCCGGAAAATTCTGAATTCCGATTCCAAGGGCCAGTGCCATGGCGCTGCCAAGGGTTGCGCCGGGAAAACCGGCGGCCACTGCCCCGAAAGCAACACCTATCGCCAATCCTTCCGGTATGTTGTGCAGGGTAATGGCCAGCACGAGAAGAATGGAGCGGTGCCAGTTGGTGTGAATTCCCTCGGCCTCGCTGACGGGAAATCCTGGATGCAGGTGAGGGAGTATTTTGTCGGTAATCCAGAGAAACAGGCCGCCGCCGAGAAAACCGAGCAACGGCGGCAGCCAGGCGATTCCGCCGTTTTCCTCAACCATGGCAATGGCCGGCGCCAGCAAAGACCAGAAACTGGCAGCAATCATGACCCCGGCCGCTCCCCCAAGCATGCCGTCCATAACCTTTCGATTCACGGACTTAAAGAAAAAGACCAGGCAGGCGCCAAGGGCGGTAACCAGCCAGGTGAAGCCGGTACCGATCAGGGTCTGCTGGATCGGGGAAAGATGTTGGAACCAGAACTGCATTATATGACTCCCTGCCGGGTTAATCTGGCTATTCTCCTGAAGTGTAGCGGATATTGTGTCGATACAGAAGGATTTTTTTCACGCAGTCATGAATTTTTTTCTCTCTGTTACAGGCTTTATTACAAATCAGTAATCCTCTGCACTACCGTTTTTTCTTGCTTTGCTGACACATGGTGGTAAAGAGTATGATACCACTTTGAGGTAGGGAGGTTTTCTTTGGTTTGTCATTTTGGTTATAGGAGGAACAGATGCGATCTTTTCTTGTGCTATGCCTGGGGTTATCTTTTGTTGTCGTCTGTATGGCCCAACCGGCCTTTGCAAGGCCGCAAAAACGTTATGATAAACGAAGCGGTATGTGTCGTTTCCTTGCAGCAGGGCGCCTGGATTGGGAAAGTGAACCCTGGGGAACCGGCGGGATCAAGTTTCGTCAAGTCTGCAAGAGTTGTCACCATAAAAATAATACCAAGGGCGCCAGGTTTCTCCATGCCGAATCCTATACGCCAAAGGCATGGAACGCCATCTTTGCCAAACGGCGGAAAAAATGTGCCAGGGATGGTTCCTGGGATGTCTTGAGTCCGGAAGAGTTGCGGTTGGTCAATGATTATCTGTACAGAAACGGTGACTGGACCTATGATCCCAACTCTGCTGATTCCTGCGGCTGATAGGAAAACATACTTCTCCCGGTCGGGAGAAAAAACAGGTCGTCACCACCACCCCGCCTAAAGAGTTGTTGCTGCCAGAATGGAAAAAATCCTGCCAACGGAAAGTTATGTCGTTGATTACCGGGATTGCAGACATGTAATTTTCGGCTCTCGACAACCGCAAAATTCAGGTTTGCAATTTTTCATGGTTTCCGGCATAGTATGATAACATAATTCATCCGGTGCCGGGGACCATGGTGGTCTCCGGAGAATAGGGAATACGGTGGGAATCCGTAACGCTTAAGGGCCGGCGCTGTATGCGGGGATCATGGCTGCATGATGTCACTGTTTTGCCTGTGCGAAATGGGAAGACGTAGCTGATGAGGTGATCCGTAAGTCAGAAGACCTGCCGGGTGGAAAACATCAGGATATTTGTCCTCTTTATCCGTGTCGCGACATGTTTGCGGCGCGGATTTTTTTTTGCCGGCCGGGATGAATAAGGGAGCATGGAAAACAATGCAACAACAACAGACAAAAACGCAACTGGAATGTGCCCGCGCCGGGATTATCACCGGCCAGATGCGGCAGGTGGCACGGGATGAGAACAGGGATGAGCAGTGGCTGCTGGACAAGGTGGCAGCCGGTGAAATCGTTATTCCGGTCAATCCGGCAAGGCCGGAACAGAAGGTCGTTGGTATCGGAACCGGTCTGCGGACCAAGGTCAACGCCTCCATCGGCACCTCTTCCGATATCCGGGACATTACCCTGGAGCGTGAAAAGGCAAGGGCTGCCGAAGAGGAGGGCGCGGATACCCTGATGGAACTGTCCACAGGCGGCGATCTGGATTGGATCCGAAGGGAGGTGCTGGCGGCCACCAACCTGCCGGTGGGAAATGTGCCACTCTATCAGGCCTTTGCCGAAACCATCAGGAAGTATAAAAACCCCAATAAACTGGATCCTGAATATCTCTTTGAGTTGATCGAGCGGCAACTCGAGGACGGCATATCCTTTATGGCCATCCATTGCGGCATCAATCGGTTCTCCATCGAACGGCTCCGGAACCAGGGTTACCGATACGGTGGCCTGGTGTCAAAGGGGGGAACCTTCATGGTTTCCTGGATGGAATATAATGACCGGGAAAATCCACTCTATGAGCAGTTTGACCGGGTCTGTGGACTGATGAAAAAATATGATGCGGTCCTGTCGCTTGGCAATGGCATCCGGGCCGGGGCCATCCACGATTCCCATGATCGGGCCCAGATGGCCGAGATGATCGTCAACTGTGAGCTGGCCGAGCTTGGCCGGGACATGGGCTGCCAGATGATGGTGGAAGGACCGGGCCATGTGCCCCTTGATGAGATCGGGGCCAATATCCTGCTGGAAAAGCGAATGAGCGGTAATGCTCCTTATTACGTGCTTGGTCCCCTGCCCATGGACAGCGGCGCCGGATATGATCACATTACCGCAGCCGTGGGCGCGGCCCATTCCGCCTGGCAGGGAGCTGATTTGATCTGTTATATCACGCCGGCCGAGCATCTTGCCCTGCCAGGTGTGGAAGACGTGCGCGAAGGGGTGCGCGCCACCAGGCTAGCGGCCAGGATTGGTGATATTGCCGCTGATCCTGGCCGGCGGGAGCAGGAAAAACAGGTGGCCCTTGCCCGTCGTGATATGGACTGGCAAACCCAGCTTGAACTTCTCATGTTTCCGGATAAGGCTGCAGCAATAAGGCGCAGTCGCCGCCCGGAAGACAAAAAAACCTGCACCATGTGCGGTGATTTCTGTGCCATGGCACGGGGCAGGTCTCTGTTTGAAGATGATGTCCGGGGCGACAAGCAGGGCGGATTATAGAAACATTTTCCGGGACAGGGTAAGGGGAAGTGACAGATGATGTATTGGAGTTTCTCCGTATCCTTTGCCGCGCTGCCCGCTTTTATGGTCTATATAGGTCGGGAAGGAGCTTTCCGTTTGTTATTCAGCTCCAAATGAGGCCCGTAGGTATTCGCGGTTCAAGCGGGCGATATTGCGGATGGAGATTCCCTTGGGGCAGACATTTTCGCATTCCCGTTCATTGCCGCAGTTGCCAAATCCCGCCTTGTCCATTGCCTCGACCATGGCCTGTGCCCGCCTGGCACGTTCCGGCCCGCCCTGGGGCAGGAGGGCAAACTGGGAAACCTTGGCACCGGTAAAGAGCATGGCAGCCGCATTGGGGCAGGCGGCGACACAGGCGCCGCAGCCGATGCAGGCGGCGGCGTCCATGGCCTGTTCCGCCTTGTCCTGGGCCACGGGTATGGTGTTGCCGTCCTGGGCGGAACCGGCGTTGACCGATACATAGCCGCCGGCGGTAATAATGTGGTCAAAGGCGGAGCGGTCAATAACAAGGTCTTTGATCAGGGGAAAGGCCTTGGCCCGAAAGGGTTCAATGACAATGGTTTCCCCGTCCCTGAAATGACGCATGTGCAACTGGCAGAGGGTGGTTTCCCGCTCAGGACCATGGGCCGTGCCGTTGACAACGGCGCCGCACATACCGCAGATACCTTCCCGGCAGTCGTGATCAAATGCCACCGGCTCCCTGCCGGAGAGGGTAAGTTGCTCGTTGAGCACATCAAGCATTTCCAGAAACGACATATCGGTGTTGATCTCTTCCAGCCGATGTTCTTCAAAGCCGCCCGTGGCATCAGAGCCGTTCTGTCGCCAGATTTTAATCGTGATAGATATTTTTTTTGCCGCCATGTCACGCCTTCGTTGATATTTTCTTGTTCCACCGCTCTGTGGTGGAACAGTGTAATCTTCTGTTGTTCCATGACGCTTCATGCCCGCTCTGCGGGTAAACAGAAACATCAGAAACCGATCATTTTCCTTGTTTGTTGTGGTTGGCCAATTTAGTCCAGCAGTGCTGGTTTATCCGAAAATAAGGTTACGCAGGTTTTTTGTAACTTCTCAATAACTGATGGTAAGTTGCTGCTAATTATATGGATTCCGGCCAACAACCTGCCGGAATGACCCAGTTGCAGG
>WFZC01000192.1 GCA_015489765.1 Desulfobulbaceae bacterium | reverse complement strand
GTAGTGTTGCGGATGAGCGATGAGGCCCGCACCCATTTTGCCCGTATCGAGGAACAGGTGCTGGCAAGTTTTGTTGAGCTGGTGCGGGAAGTCGGACCTGAGACGGCTGAAAAATGGGTGCAGGTGCTGCAACGGGTTGAACAGGTTCTTGGCCGTCGCCCGGCCCGCAAAAAGGAGGAACCTGCAAGATGATGCCGCAAACAATGGCCGGGAAAAAGCCGTCGCTGATCGTCCGTCTCGTTCTTTGCCTGCTCATCCTGGCGTTGGGGATCGGCGGCTTTATCGTTTTGAAAAAGATGAAGAAAGCACCGCCGGAACGGCCGCTGAGCCGGCCCGCCATTCCGGTCGAGGTGATGATTGTTCAGCCCCGCGACTTCCCGGTGACCATCCATGGATACGGCGATGTCAAGGCCCGGACCAGGGTAACCCTGTCGGCCGAGGTCAGTGGCCGCGTACTGCGGAAAAAGGACCATCTCCTTGCCGGGTCGGTCGTAGGCAGGGGCGATATCCTTTTCGCCATTGACGACCGGGATTATCGACTGGCATTGGATACGGCCAAATCCCGGCTGGCGGTCCTCGCCCGGGACCTTGCCCTGGCCAAAGCCGAGTTGCAGCGGGTTGACACCCTGCGCCGGAAAAAGCGGGTCGGCAGCATCAGTGCGGTTGAAAAGGCGGAGGCCGCGGTCAACGCAATCCGCAACCAGATTGCCCAGGTCAAAAAGACAAGGGATCACGCCGAGATACAACTGGGCCGCTGTCTGTTGCGTGCCCCCTTTACCGGCCGGGTGGGCTGGACCGGTGTGGAAGCGGATGAATATGTCACCCCGGGGAAGAAGATGATCACCCTGATTGACGATTCCATCCTGGAGGTCAAAGTGCCGTTGGACAGCCGGGACGCGGCCCGATGGCTCAGGCTGGAGGACAGGGAGCAGGCTGACGGGCAGCACTGGTTTGCCCGGCCCGAACCGGTGACTTGCACGGTGATCTGGAGTGAAGATGATACGGTCCGGGCAGCGGCAACCGTGGACAGGATAGTTTCCTTTGATCCCAAAACCAGGATGATCGAGGTTGCCGTTACCCTGAAACAGGAGAAGAAAACTCCGGTGCCGCTGGTTGACGGCATGTTTAGCCGGGTGACCATTCCCGGCCGTGTCCTTCATGGCGTCTATATCGTGCCCAGGGAGGCGGTGAGTTTTACCGGAATGGTCTATGTGGTGAACCAGGGCCGGCTCCACAGCCGCAAGGTGGAGGTTGTCCGGGAGGAAAACGGTCTGGCTGTCATCGGCAAGGGGTTGGCCCCGGGAGATGCGGTCATCACCACCCGTCTTGAACAACCCCTGGAAAACGCGCTGGTTCGGGTGGTCGGCAGGAAGGCGCAATGAAGAGAATACTTGCGGCCTTTGCCGGCAATACCGTCTTTGCCAATATCGTCCTGTTGATGATCTTTATGGCCGGCGGTCTGGCCCTGACCAATATGCGGCGGGAGAGTTTCCCCCTGTTTTCCCTTGACCTGATCACCATCCAGGTGGCCTATCCCGGCGCTGACCCGGAAGAGGTGGAGGAGGGGATCAGCCTGAAGATAGAGGACGCCCTGGAAACCGTTGAGGGGATAAAGCAGTATACCACCAAATCATCGGAAAACATGGCCTCGGCCACCATCGAGGTCCAGGAGGGACACGACGTCAGCGAGGTCCTTGACCAGATCAAGGCCAAGGTCGATGCCATCTCCACCTTTCCGGTGGATGCGGAACGGCCGGTCATCACCGAAGTCCTGTTCCGCAACGCCGTTGAAATGATCGCCCTGAGCGGGAACCTGCGGGAAAAGCAGCTCAAGGTGGAGGCCAACCGGATCAAGGATGAGATCAAGCGGCTGGACGGAATCTCCCAGGTCGAGGTTTTCGGCAGCCGTGACTATGAGATATCCATCGAGGTCTCCGAGGAACGGCTGCGACAGTACGGCCTCAGTTTCGCCCAGGTGGCCCGCGCTGTTCGCAACTCCAGCCTCAATCTCCATGGCGGCACCATCCGCACCGCCGGTGAGGAGATCCGGGTGCGCACCGTCGGTCGGAAGTATACCGGTGAAGAACTGGCCCATATCGTTGTCCTGGCTGATAGCGAGGGCGGCCTGGTCACCCTTGACCGCATTGCCGACATAAAGGATGACTTTGTTGAGGATCCGATTACCGCCCGCATTGACGGGGTGCCGGCGGTATTTGTCATGGTGTTTAAGACCAGTGATGAGGACGCGCTTAAAATTGCCTCCCAGGTCAAGCATTATATTGACTGGAAGCGGCGGCAACTGCCGCCGACCGTTTCCCTGACCGATTTTTATGACCACACCAGGGCGCTCAAGTCCAGGATACGATTGCTCAGCCGCAACGGTATCCTCGGCATGGCCCTGGTTTTCTTCCTCCTCTGGATTTTTCTCGACCTGCGGCTCTCCTTCTGGGGAGGTCTCGGTATCCCGATCTCCCTTGCCGGCGGTCTTTTTATTCTCTGGGCCCTGGGGGAGACCATCAACATGGTCTCCCTGTTCGGCTTTATCATGGTGCTTGGTATTGTCGTTGATGATGCCATTGTCGTCGGGGAATCCATATACGTGCACAGGAAACGGGGCAAACCACCCCTGCAGGCGGCCGTGGATGGCGCCGCCGAGGTGGGGCTGCCGGTGCTGGCGGCGGTTATCACCACCGTGGTCGCCTTTCTGCCGCTGGCGCATGTCGGCGGGGTGCTGGGCAAGTTTATCGCCATCCTGC
>WFZC01000191.1 GCA_015489765.1 Desulfobulbaceae bacterium | reverse complement strand
GGATTGTACTGTCTCGGCCACAATGACTGATGAAAACAGTCCGTGGCAATACACCTCTACGGACTGTTTTTCCGGGAAAATACATAAAAATGTCGCTTTTTCGGAATGTTATCCGAAAAATGGCCGGATTTGTCCGGGAACGTGGCTCAATACCGTGAATAAGGCGGAGACTTAAGGCGTCTTAGATCGGAATATTTTTTGCATAAAATAGGGCAGGGAAGAATTTTACCATGGAGGATGAGATGAATCCGCGTCAGGCAGTTCGTATTCTCATGTTGAGCCCTATTTATTTCCGTCTGCGTCCAGCCCAACGCTGGCAGTTGGTGCAGGAGTATTGTCGGGCTATTCGTAACATTTCCATTGCTGGCCATTGATGTAAGTGTGGAAAGGGCCATGGATGAAAAGTCGGAACAGGAACGGCGGGCAACAAAACGATTTCGTGTCAAGGAGGGCGCCCTGGCCTTTATCGGCACCGTGCCTGGGACTATTATAGATATCAGCGAAGCCGGTATTTCCCTCAATTACACGGTCTTTGAACAGAAGCCGGAAGGTCGTTTCCGGCTCGACATTTTTTTTGAAGATGATGAATTTGCCCTGCCCGACATTGAGGCTGAAATAGTTGCCGACAGTCAAACCATGGCCGAATCCGGGTATATTGATGTGCCGGTCAGGCGACTTGGACTGCGTTTTTGTGAACTCAGTGACGGGCAACAGGACAAACTGCGCTATTTTATCCTACACAACACTACCAGCGCAGCCTGAATTTTCGTTTTTTTTATATCCTACCTTCATTTTTGAAATTCCATTTTGTTTTTCCCCGTCAATACAGGATTCAACGGCCATGTTGGAGAATTATTTCAGCCTTGGCCAACTGGTGTTGGTGGAGAAAAAAACCGACCATGGCCCCGGATGAGTCCGGGCCGACCGGCAGCTTTTCAGTATCCAATGCCCAGACCGTAACCACGTAGTGGTGTGGTGTGTCTTCTGCCGGCGGACAGGGGCCGCCGTATCCGGGTTTGCCGAAATCGGTCCGGGTCTGGAGGCTGGAGCCGGGAAGGAGTTTCCTATCGGGATTACCGCTGTCCGGAGCCAGGGAATGGATCGTTGCCGGGATATTGACAACCAGCCAGTGGTACCACCCGCTTCCCGTCGGGGCATCCGGATCATAGATCGTTACAGCAAAGCTTCTGGTCCGGGCCGGTTCTCCGCTCCAGTGAAGCTCCGGCGATATGTTTCTACCCTTGCAGCCGAAACCATTCAATACCTGTTCCTGTGTAAAACCATTGCCGGGCACCAGTTGTGGACTGGTGAGGATAAAATTTCCTGCATATATTGGTTGTGCAGATACGGAAATCATTGAATAGATGATGCCAATCAGTGTTGTTTTCCATATTTTTTCCCGCATTTTCTTCCTCATTCCATACCATCTCAAGGTTATGTCTGTTTATGTTTTTTTCATTTTTTTCCTTCCTTCCGCTGTTAGGGAATTGCATCTGTTTGCAGCTGTTGAATACATTCTTTTGTCGTCATGAGATCGGCATACACTGTGCCTAATGCCGCCATAAATGCGCCATGTACGTCTTCGGCATGGATTTCCCGATCACCAAAGACAAGATTTTTTGTGGCGCAGGCGTCGTGAATCAGACGGCAGGAAAATCCATGGTCAAAGGCGGCCCTGGTCGTGGCATCGACACACATGTGGCTCATCATGCCGCTGATAACGAGCTGTGTTATCTCCTGCTCATCAAGGAGTTTTTTCAGACCGGTTTTGCGGAAACTGTTGGGGAAGTTTTTCTGTACAATTCGATCGGCGCCCTCCGGTTGCAGCGCAGGGTGCAGGGTGATACCGTCCGTGTCAGGGAGAAAGAACTGTGCATCCGGGCGCAGGGAAATGTGTTGGAGAATAAAAACAGGTGCTCTGTTTTTATGAAAGCATTCCAGCAGCCGGGCGGCCCTTTCCACAGCCTTCTCCGGGTGGACCAGTTGCATACGGCCGCCGGCAAAGTAATCCATCTGATAATCAATAAGTATGAGTGCTGTCTGCTCCATGGCTGTTCCTCCATTAAGTTGTGTTTGCCGATATATCAATACCGGTTTACGCCCTGGAAATCTCATAGTATTATCAGAAGACCCTCATCAGCTTTTCTGATGGCTGCGTTAATCGATGATTTTTCAGGAAAATGTCATGGAATTTTATCAACTGCGATCATTTGTCACTATTGCCCATGAAAACCATCTCACCCGGGCGGCGGAGAAACTGCATATCAGTCAACCGGCTGTCAGTGCCCATATCAAGGCCCTGGAGGAAGAGCTGGGGCAGCCTCTTTTTGTCAGGTCGGCGACCGGAATGCGGCTTACTCCGGCAGGTAAGGAGCTTTGTCGGCAGGCAGAGGTTATCTTGCATGAGGTGGAGGAGTTTGCCCGTATAGGTAAGGACCTGTTGGACAGGCCGGTGGGGACCGTTCGTATAGGATTAAACAGAAACGCGGAATTTCTTCGTATCTCCGATTTGTACCGGCAGTTGCGTCTCTGCGGCCCGGATATTGAAATAGTCCTACACCAGTCTATCTCCGGAACCATCATGCAGTTGGTGGAGAAAGGCGTGCTCAACTGCGGGTTTATCCTCGGAGATTGCGAAAGTGAAGTCCTCAAGTCTCTGACCCTGGCCGGTTTTTGTTTGCGAATTGTCGGGCCGATGGCCCTTGCAAAAGAGCTGGCAGGGGCTGATCTGGCAATGCTTGCGGACCTGCCCTGGATAGGCATTCCCGACGATTGCCCCTATAGCCGGATCATGGAAAGGTATTTTTACAGCCGCGGCCTGCGGCCCAAAACCGGGGTGGTGGCCGACCAGCAGGCCGCCATAGTCAGCATGATTCAGTCCGGGGTCGGCCTGAATTTCATGCTGGAGGAAGAGGCCCTGCAGGCCGAAAAACAGGGGCAGGTTGCCCTGTGGCCGGGCAAGGGGTTTCCCATCGCCCTCTCCTTTGTCTGGCGTCGCAAGGAATCAGACACTCCCCTGATGCGGGCCGTGCTTGGAGCCATGAGAGCAACCTGGCAGGAGTAGGTTCTGTTTGGGAACAGGATGTTCAGCCGTTATTTCCTTTCCTCGATGGGGACGAATTTTCGCGCCGGTTCTCCGGTGTAGATCTGCCGTGGCCGGCCGATTTTCGTGGTCCTGTCTTCCCGCATTTCCTTCCATTGGGCAATCCATCCGGGCAGGCGTCCCAGGGCAAACATGACAGTGAACATATTTGAGGGAATACCAATGGCCCGGTAAATGATGCCGGAATAAAAATCCACGTTGGGATAAAGATTTCGTTTGATGAAATACTCATCGCTTAAGGCGATTTCCTCAAGTTGCTGGGCCAGGTCAAGCAAGGGGTCGGAGACATCGAGAACGTCAAGAATCTCATGGCAGGCGTTCTTGATAATCGTGCCCCGGGGATCATAGGTCCGGTAGACCCGATGGCCGAAGCCGGACAGTTTAAAGGGATCGTTTTTGTCCTTTGCCTTGGCAAGATATTTGTCAAAGTTGCAGTCATCGGCATAGATGGTTTCCAGCATTTCGATGACTGCCTCGTTGGCGCCTCCGTGCAGCGGGCCCCACAGGGCATTGATACCGGCGGCAATGGAGGCATACAGGTTGACCCCGGCGCTGCCAACCATGCGGACCGTGGCCGTGGAGCAGTTCTGTTCGTGGTCGGCGTGCAGGATGAGCAGCTTGTTTAAGGCGGCAACCACCTCCGGTCTGACGGTATAGGGCTTGACCGGTTTATCGAACATCATGTTGAGAAAGTTGCCGCAGTAGGACAGGTCGTTGCTGGGATAGACCAGGGGATGGCCCATGGATTTTTTATAGGAAAAGGCGGCAATGGTCCTGATCTTTGAAATGAGACGGGCGGCCGTCATTTCAACATTTTCCAGGGGATCATCACTCATTTCCGGGTAATAATTATGCAATGTGTTGACCATGACCGACAGGATGGACATGGGCGATGCGTTGGGAGGGAAATGGTCGAAAAAATGGAGCATATCTTCATGCAGCAGGGCGAATCGCTCAAGAAGGCCCTTGAACCGTTCAAGTTCCGCGGCAGTGGGAAGGTGACCGTGCAGAAGCAGGTAGGCAACCTCAATGAACTGGCATTTTTCCGCCAGGTCCTCTATGGCGTAACCGCGATAGCGGAGAATTCCCCGGTTACCATCAAGAAAGGTGATATCGCTGCAACAGGAGCCGGTATTTTTGAATCCCGGGTCAATGGTAATGCAGCCGGTCTGCTGGAGAAGATTCTTGATATCGATACCACGATCCCCTTCTGACCCCTCGATGATGGGAAAGGTATAGCTTTTTCCGTCAATAACGAGTCTTGCCTCTTGGCCTTTTGTCATTTCCGTCATAATTTTTTTTGTAATTTTTTGTAATTACTCAAATATGGTTTATAAAATTCGGGTCCGGGTTATTCGCCTGACCAGTGGCGTCAGCCACATCGGTCCGAATCCTTGAATAACCGGTATGCGCCCTTTTTCAGGGTAAATTGTGTTTGCTGAAAACGGGTTTTGCAGTAGAAACCGCGAAGAATTTTTATAGTATGCAGAAGAAAAACATTTCCTTCCGGCTGGAGAAAAACAATGCGTGAAACTGATGTTCGGGTACAATAAAGAAGATGCTGTCTGGTAACGCTGATGCACTGCAAAAAAGTCGACCGGGAGTTATGTCGATCTCTGCACACAATCATTTACTATAGCTTAAAAGGGTAAAAATATCAAGATCAATGCCGGCGCGGGGCGATTGGGCGCCAATGGTTTATCGCCTGCATCGGGTAAAAGGCGGAAAAATGAACAGATCACAAGTTTATTCGACACGATTGCAACAGTTTATTGAACGTGTTGATATCTATCCTGTTTCCTGTGAAAGGCTGGCCGACGGACGCAGTGACCGGCAGTGGCTTGATGCCGTTCTTGCCGGGGGCGCCGCTGTTGTGCAACTGCGTGACAAGGACTCGGATGATGGAGAACTTCTGCAAAAGGCACGCTATTTTCGTCGCCGGACCAGGGAAGCGGGAGCGCTTTTTCTGGTCAATGACCGGTTTGATATCGCCCTGTTGAGTGACGCCGACGGTGTTCACCTTGGGCAGGACGATCTGCCGCCCGCAGATGTGCGGCGGCTTGCTCCGGACATGATTATCGGGCTTTCCTGTAACAGTGAGGAACAGGCCATGGAGCTGGGCCGTCTTGAACAGCAGGGCGACTGTCCGATCTCCTATTATAATATCGGCCCGCTTTTCCCCACCGGCACCAAAGAGGGGTTGGCCCGTTTTTTGGGACCAGGGGCCATAGAACGTTTTTCCAGGCATTGTGGCCTGCCCTTTACGGTTATGGGCGGCATCAAGGCCAAACATATACCGGAGCTTGTCGGTTATGGCGCCCGCAGGATTGCCGTGGTAACGGCCATCTCCCAGGCAGCGGATATTGCCGCAGAAACCAGGCGCCTTGGCAAGATGATCAATGATGCACGCAGGCAGAACAGCAATGGATAACCGAAAAAAACAGCGGAGGAAAATTCTGCGGGCCATGGAATACGCGGTGCCGGATAACAGGCTGGAAGAGGCAAGGGACCTGCTTGACCGATATCGGGATGATGCAATTGCCCTTGAGTTGCTGCTGGAGTTTTACAGCTACCTGCCCGAGGCCGGTGAGGATTATGTGCGCGAGATACGGCTGGTGGCCAGGTCGGGCGGTATGTTTCTGCTTGCCGCCATGACCGGGGTATCGGCCTACCTGTACCTTGTTTCCAGCCAGGGGATCGAGTTTGCGGGCAGTCTGGCCGATGTCTACCTGGAACCGGAGCTGCTTGATTTTTTTGATTATGATAATTTGCAGTCCGTGCAGCAACTCTGTTCGGCGCCGGAAAAACTGCCCCTGTATGAACCCCTGCAGGTGGACCGGGATGTCTGCCCTGCCTGCCATGCCGTTACCGGCGAGGTGCATGAGCTGGGGTGTCCGGTTGAGGTTTGTCCCTGGTGCGGTGGCCAGCTTATTGGCTGTTCCTGCCGTTTTGACCGGCTGGGAGTCGAGGTGATGACAGATGCGGATATTGCCCGTTTTGAAGCCTTGCTGAGTCAACGGGGCCGGATAGCCTATTCACCGGACCAGCGCCCCTCCTTTGCCGACGAAGGGCCGGGAGTTGTGCTGGAGTAGGCCATATTTTTTTCATCTTTCCGGCAGGATGAAGAGCAGGCAAGGGGTGCAACCGGCGCCGAGTGGAGCAATGGCGCCGGTTGGGTTGTTTGGTATTATTTTTTCAGGGATTCCAGGTATTCAAAGAGATCGGAATTTGTAGACAGGATCAGCGAGGTGTTGCCACCGATGATGTTCTTGTAGCTTTCCAGGCTTTTCTGGAAGGCGTAAAAATCAGGGTCCTTTGCATACGCCTGTCCGTAAATCCTGGTGGCCTCGGCGTCCGCCTTGCCCCTGATTTCTGTGGCCTCCCGTTTCGCCTTGGAGGTAATCTCTTTCAGTTCCCGATCTACCTTTCCAAGAATCTCCGCCTTGCGCCCTTCACCTTCGGACCGTTTTTCCGCGGCAATCCGTTTTCGTTCCGAGATCATCCTGGCATAGACCTTTTTCCGGACCGACCCTATATAATTGACCCGTTTGAACATAACGTCAATCAGGGTAATCCCGTACTTGGGGGTGACGCTGGAGGCCGCCTGGAGAACAAGCTGGCTGATCTTGTCGCGTCCGACCTTGGGCGGCTGGGTCATGTCTCCGGTCCGGGTGGTGGACATGACCGTGGACATCATGTAATCGGGTTTCCAGTCGGAACTGCGGATTATTTCGATGAGATTGTTCTTGTTGACCAGGTCGCGGACCGTACCGTTTATAATATCATCAAGCAGCGACTGCGCCCGGGCCTCGGTGCCCACTGCCTGCAGGAAGGTGAGGGCGTTGGAGATTCGCCAACGTGCGGTATTGTCGATGTAGATAAAGGTCTTGTCATTGGTCGGTATCTGGTTGGGGTCGCCGTCCCAGATCAGGATCCGTTTTTCAAAGTACTGGACCTTCTGGGTGATGGGCCGTTTGAAATGGAGCCCGGCGTCGGTGACCGGCTGGCCGACCGGTTTGCCGAATTCGGTGATGACTGCCTGCTGTCCCTCCCGGAGGATAAAAAAGCCGTCCCAGGCCATTGCAATAAGGACAAAGACCACACCAAGGAGAATAATGCGCATTATATGTTTCATAACTGTTGCCGTCGGTTACCTATTTTGTTTCCGGTTTCTGTGATTTTTTCGCCAGATCGAGAAAGGGAAGAAGGGTCTGCTGTTTTTTGTCCATGACATAAATATGGTCGACGCCGGGGAGAATATCCTGCATGGCCTCGAGATACATCCTGCGCCTGGTGACATCCGGGGCAAGCTGGTATTCCTTGACAATGGCGAGAAAACGATTGGTCTCACCTTTTGCCCGGTTGATCCGCTGAATCGCATAGCCGTGCGCCTCTTCCACGATTCTTTTGGCGCTGCCCCGTGCCTTGGGTATGACCCGGTTATAGGTTTCCTCGGCCTCGTTGACCAGTCGTTTCCGGTCCTGGTCGGCCTCGTTGACCTCGTTGAAGGCCGGCTTGACCGGATCCGGCGGGTTGATGTCAAGAAATCTCAGCGTAACAATGGAAACGCCGCACTCCAGAAGATTCAGTTGTTTCTGGAGCTCCTGTTTGGCGGAACCGGCAAGGATTTCCCGGTTGCTGAGCACATAATCAAAGTCCATGTTGCCGACAATACGCCTGGTCACCATTTCCGAGGCATCGCGGACCGCCTGTGGCACATTGCGGACCTTGAACAGAAAGTTGACCGGATCACTGACCTTGTACTGGACAATCCAGTCGACGTTGATGACGTTTTTGTCCCCGGTCAGCATCAGCGATTCCATATCAAAACCCCGGCGATCAAAAACAGAGGTCTTGCCCGGCAGGCGGGTCCTGAAGCCGAACTCTTCCTTGCGCACCGATTCCACGTCAACCTTGATCAGGTCTTCCATGTAGGGAATCTTGAAGTTCAGGCCGGGCTGGGTGGTGCGGGCATATTTGCCGAACCTGAGGATGATGCCGACTTTGCCCGGCTCAATGGTATAGAAGGAGGAGTAGACCCCTTTGAAGATAAGCAGGACCAGGATAATGAGAAAAATCTTTCCGATGCCCAGGCCGGTACCCTGGGCCGAGGAAGGGGGCGTATTGTTGTCGTCATTCTGATTATTTTGCTGCTCCTGAGGGCCAAATGTGTCCCGGATCTTCTGGATCAGGGCAGCCAGGATGTCTTCGGGTGAGGAAGGCGTTTTGTTCTGCCCCCAGGGGGGCTGTTGGTTCATGGGCATGGAAGACCTCTATCTTCACGGGTTTGGGAAAAGAGTGCCCTGTTGTTGCAAGGGCTGGATGGAATTTTTTGTACAAGTAGTTTGTATTAAAAACCGGAAACACGGGCCTGACAAGTCTTTTCTACCTTTGGGCCGGAGCAGGGGATGCCGTAAGTGGGACTCAGGCAAGGGGTATGGGCGCATGGAGGGCGGCGAGCCACCAGCAGAGAAAGATAATTGCCAGGGCGCAAAAGAAAAGAAAGCGCTGGATGGTGGGATTATCCGCAGCCTTTATCAGGTTTGTCCGGATGATCAGCTGGCCGACGACAATGCCGCAGCAAAAACCGGACAGGTGGGCGCCCAGGTCGGTATGTTGTCCCTCGGTTCCGAGAAAGGCGAGCAGTCCGGCCCCAGCGCCAAGGGGAACAAGGAAACGAAGCGGCGCATCTCTGCCCATTTTGATCTGCAGACCACTGAACATGCCGATGGCGGCAAAGACGGCAGTGGAAAAACCCACGGAATAATGGGGACTGTCTCTGAGAACGATATTGAGAAAATTGGCCAGGGCCCCGGTGACAAGGAGAAGGAGCCAGCTGGACCCGTAGCCGATTGTCAGAGAGAGCAGGTGTACCATGAATCCGCCGATCAGACAGTTGCCCAGCAGATGCGTTCCGTTGCCATGCAGACTCAGGGCCGTTACAAGCCGCCACCACTGTTCTTGATCAAGGATGCGGCTGCTGTCAATAGCCCCGGCCGCAAACCACGGATTACCCGGCTGCCAGGGACCGGTAATCTGGAAAAAGAGAAACAGGGCGCCGATCATCATCAGGGTTGGCGGTGGCGGTATCTGTTTATGGCGCTGGTGTATCCAATTCTGGGGCGGGGGCCAGTTGCTGTTTTCTTCATAATAGGCCTGCAGTTGTTGCCTGGCCAGGTCGGCTTCCTCATCGGGAACAAGTAGCAGGGTATCTTCTTGCCGGTAGTCAATGCCCATGGCGGCAAGTACCAGGGCGCAGGCGGAAATATGGTCATGCCCTCCCTCGGCAACCACAGAGTATTTTTCAGTTTCATCCATTTTTTTTCAGTACCCCCAAGGCTAAACCATGACAAGTCAAGGATGAGCTGGTAAGGTGGCTGGTATGGGAATATGAGTGAGGATTGTTTTTTCTGCGTGACCTTGCCTATATTGTCATCTCCGGCCCTTGATTTTTCTGCTGGCAGGAAAGTTGATCTCATCAAGGGACAGTTCGTGGACCTGGTCGATATTGTTTTCGTTCAGGCATGTTACACAAAACATGTTACACAAAAATATTACAAGAGGGTACTATTATGGCACAGGCACAGCAGGGTGATACTGTAAAAATTCATTATACCGGAACTCTGGAGGACGGCAGTGTCTTTGATTCTTCCGAGGGGCGTGAACCCCTGGAATTCACTATCGGCAGCGGCCAGGTAATCCCAGGTTTTGAAGAAGCGGTCATGGGCATGGCCGGCGGCGAAAAAAAAGAGGTGACCATTCCTGCTGACAAAGCCTATGGGCAGCGCAATGAAGAGATGGTTATCCAGGCGCCGCGTGAACAGGTGCCGCCGGACATTCAGCCGGAGGTCGGACAGCAGCTGCAGATGGCCGGACCGGGCGGAGAAACGATCATTGTCCAGGTGACCGAAGTCACCGATGATCATATCACCCTTGATGCCAACCCACCACTGGCAGGCAAGGATTTGACCTTTGCCATTGAGCTGGTATCCATTGAATAATAATTTTGTTTGACTGACGCTGTTTTGCAATGATATTCTTAAAAGTATGATGATGCATGCCAGGGTAATTATCGAGCCGGTATATGTTTTGACAACGGATCAGGTATGATTTTGGGACGTTACAATATCTGATTGTGTTTGCTGGAGAAAGAGGGTGTGGCATGTAGGGCGGTAACTACGAGATATTGCATATAAGGTGGCAGAGGTGGAGTGTACGAGAAAGGAATTTTTGGCTGCGCTGGCCGCCGGCCTTGCCTCCCTGGGATTTGCCAGGTTTTCCGCGGCTGCCGGGTCACAGACAGTACCGGTAACAAAGGAAAAAAAAGGGATCAGGGAAATACAGATAGAATGGCTGGGGCATGGCTCCTTCAAGTTTGTTTCCAGGGACGGCAAGGTCATCCTTCTTGATCCCTGGATCAGCACCAATCCAAAGGCCCCTTCCCGCTACCGTTCTTTCAAGAGCTTCGGCAAGGTGGATCTTTTGTTGTTCACCCATGGGCATGTGGACCATTTCATGCTTCCTGACGTCAAGAAACTGGTCGCCCTGTACGATCCGGATATTATTGCCCCCTGGGAGCTTGATTTTTTCATCAAGTCGGAAATCCCCCAAGCCAGATGTATGACTTTTCAACTGGCCAATATCGGCGCCACCTATAATTACCATGGGATAAATATTTCCATGGTCAATGCCGTCCATTCATCAGGCGCCCAGTTGACCGGATTTACCGGCACCAATAAATATATGGGCCGGCCGGTTGGCTATATCCTTTCCTTTGAAAATTCCCTGACCATATATCATTCCGGCGATACCGCCCTTATGTCGGACATGCAACTTGTCATCGGCGGCTATTACAAGCCGGATATCGCTATTTTGCCCATAGGCAATGTCTTTACCATGGGCCCGAGGGAAGCGGCCCATGCCTGCAAGATGATCAATCCGTCCTTTGTTATTCCTGAGCATTACGGTACATTTCCTGCCCTGGCACAGACGGCGGATTCCTTTGTCAACCACCTGAAAACCATTTCTCCAAAGACGCAGCCCCTGGTTTTGACACCGGGAACCCCCATTCTTGTCTGATGCTTTTTTCTTTCATTCCATGAAACCGCAGGAAGATTTCCCCTCCAATGGGCAGGATTCTTCCGGCCTTGGTAAGGGGCCGACCGGGATCAGTCTGTTTTTTAAAATCAATTTTTTGATTTTCATGCTGGTCTTTCTCTCCGTTGGAACGGCCACCCTTTTTTCCATTACCCGCCAGACCAGAAACCTCAAAAATGCATTGCTGCAACGGGATAAGCTCATAGTTGACCAGGCGGCCCTGGCGGTTCAGGGCGCTTTTTTTACCCTGAACTGGAGCTTTGTCGAAGAGATGCTGCACAAGACGATAACAGATCATGATATACTCTGGATCTGTGTTTTTCGGCCCGACGGCGATATCTATCTCTGTGGCGGGGAGCCGAAAAAATATCAGGGCAAGATTCGTTCCGTTATCAAAGGAAAGGAGACAGCAACGGGCAAGGATACGGTTTTTTTTCAGTTGGCCACCGATTCCTTTGAACTTATAAAAAAAATACCTGTCGGCAAGGAATCGTGGTTCGTCTCCCTTGGTGGAACTACGGAACGTATTTCACAGCAGAATCGCCAGCTTATAAACACCAACCTGGCCTGGGCCCTGGCAACAGTACTCATAGGGATGTTTATCGGCAGTCTGTTTTTGCGAAAAATAACCAGGCCGCTTTCCGAGATCTCAAATGTGGCCCGTGATATAGCCCAGGGCAATTTCGGCAGGCAGATCCACATTGAAACCGGTGACGAAATAGAAATGCTGGCCGAACAGTTTAACCTGATGTCAGCGGCGCTAGAAAAATCCTATAATGCCCTGACAAGCTATAATGATGATCTCGCCCGGGAGGTGAAAAAACGTACCCACGCACAACAGGTTGTCAACCGGCGGCTGCGCGCCATCCTGCAGACGACCGACCAGGGATTCTGGCTGGTTGACAATAATCTCATTACCCGGGAAATCAATCCCCGGATGGCGGAAATACTTGACCGGCCCTCCGAAGAGATAATGGGACGTTCAATTCTTGATTTTTTTTCCGGCAAGGACAGAGAGTTTTTTGCGCTGAGTATGCGGGATGACAGTGGGGAGAGGACACGTCGGCAGCAGGTTATTCTCAAACGTGACGGACGTTCTTCCCTTTCCTGTCTGGTGGGCGTTACTCCGCTGATGCTTGGTGATTTTGGCGCCCGTTCCGGGGCCTTTGCCATGTTCACCGATGTTTCCGTATTAAAAACCGTTATGCGGAAACTGCGGCTAGCCAAGGAAAATGCGGAAAAGGCAAATCGTGCCAAGAGCTATTTTCTTGCCAACATGAGCCATGAAATAAGAACACCGCTCAACGGTATTGTCGGCATGCTGCGTCTGCTTTCGGGAACGCAACTTACTCAAGAACAGCAGAAAATGTTGCGCAGCGCCCAGCATTCGGCTGATTTTCTGTTAAATCTGCTCAATGACCTGCTTGATCTGTCCAAAATTGAAGCGGGCCAGCTCGAACTGGAACAGCGACCTTTTTCCATCTCCGGCCTGCTGGATCAGCTGGCAAGTATGTTTTCTGTTCAGGCGGAGGAACGCGGTCTGAAGCTTACGACATCACTTTCTCCGGATGTGCCTGACATCCTCATCGGCGATCAGTTGCGACTGCGCCAGATACTGACCAATCTGCTGAGTAACAGCTTCAAGTTTACCCGCCAGGGATTTATTTCCGTTCATATCGGTCTTGCGGACAGGACCGAAAAACGGGCCGTCCTGCACTGCAGAGTTGAGGATACCGGAACCGGAGTGCCCAGGGAAAAACAGGATGAAATATTTCATTCCTTTACCCAGGCTGACAGCTCGACAACCAGGAATTTCGGCGGTACCGGTCTTGGCCTTGCCATCTGCAAGGAGCTGTGCGCCCTGATGAACGGGTCTATCTGGCTGGAAAGTGAAGAGGGATGCGGCAGTATTTTTCACTGCACCATGGAGCTTGCAATAGCGCTTGAAAAAACGCTCCTTGATTATGACCAACCTGCCGGAACAGAGCCTGCCGAGACCGGCCCGTTATCAATCCTGGTTGTCGAGGATAATGCAACCAACAGGGAGGTTGCGCAGATGACCCTGGAACAGGATGGTCACAGAATAACTCTTGCCCGGGACGGGATCGAGGCCCTTGAAAAAATGACGGCTGCAAGATTTGATCTTGTTCTGATGGATATGCAGATGCCGAAAATGGACGGTGTCACTGCCTGTCGTTTGATCAGGGCCTGTGAGCGGGGAGAGCTCAGCGAAGCAGATGATGCGTTGCAACCTCTACTGGAAAGGCTTGTCAGGAAAATACAGGGCAGTTATACCCCGATTATCGCCCTGACAGCCAATGTCCTGAGAACGGACCGGGAAAGATGCGTTCAGGCCGGAATGGATGATTATTTAAGTAAACCAATCCAGCCGCAGGAAATTACCCGGATTTTATCCAGGTACACCCCTGTTGCACAAGATAAATCTTCCCCAGACAATACTTCGCCCGCTGCAACATCTCCAGAAGAATCAGAACCCCTGACCAGGGCCCGCAATCATTTGCGCACGATGTACAATTTTACCGACGAACAATTTGAAAAACTGCTCCAGACAGCCCTTGTAACCCTGCGAACGGATCTGGCCGATCTGGAACGCGCCTTTGCCGATGGCGACATGGGACTGGTCGGCGCCAAGGCCCATAAATGCAAGGGTTCTCTGGTAATGCTCGGGATGCAGGATGCGGCTGATAATGCGGCGGAAATTGAAAATCATGCCCGGGAAAAGGAGATGGAATCAATTGGGGCATTGCTTGGTGACTTACATCTCCAGTTGGCAGAAATTCTGGTACAGGAGCAGGCATAGTAATCCTGGATTTCTTGCAACAGGGCAACAGGGGAATGCGGGTGAAAATTTCCGGAGCCGGGCAGGAATGAGCTTTCCCGGCTCCGAAGGCGTGAAATTTAGCGAAAAATCATTTGCTGTGTATGCTGCCCATTTTGTCCATCATTTGGGCACGCAGCTCAAGCATCTCTTTTTCAATTTTGGCCAGATCCTGGGGGGTGGTTGCCGGGTTCCGCATGGCCTCCATGTAATCGAAGCGTTTTTCCATCATCTGTTTGCGCAGGGCACGGGTCTGGTTCATGAACTCCTGTTGCTGTTGCGGTGTCATATTCCACATTATACCGTTACAGCCCATGCCCATCATACCCGGCCCCATCATCTGGCCGTTCATCATGCCCGGCCCCATCATCCGGCCATTCATCATACCGGGTCCCATCATCTGTCCATTCATCATGGCGTTGTGATGCGTCTGGGTGGTTGTTGTTCCGGTCTGGGCGATGGCTGTGCCGGCCAGCAGGCCGACAGCGAGGATTGATGCAAAAAGTTTTGTTTTCATTGTGTTTGTTTTCATTGGACATTCTCCATAGTTGTGTTGATCAGGCAGGCACCATGCCCGCCAGTGTTGTCTGTTTGGTTTTTTATTTCCTGGTTTGTAGTTCCGTTGTATGCAAAGGTTCCCGGCAATGGGGACAGAATTGCCAGCTGGTTTCCACAATCCGGTTGCATGCGGGGCAGTGACTTTTCAGACCATGGCCGCATTCTGGACAGCGTAGAAAGGCCTCTTCCACCTCGCAGCTGCACCCCGGGCATTGTTTCTTTCTGTTGCTTCTTCCCCGCAGGAGAAGAATGACGATCGTGATGGCCATCAGGGTGAACACCAGGAGCAGAAAGACAGGGCCTGGATATAAAAAGTGGTCACTATGCCATGTAGTTCTCCAGAGACAGGACATTTCCAATACCTCTTTTTTCGAGTCTGTCAGGTTACTACTTCAAATTGTCCCATCATGCCGTCGTCCTCATGTTCCAGGAGATGGCAGTGATACATGTACACTCCGGTGTAATCGTGAAACCGGCTGATAATGCGAACGGTTTCTCCCGGCATGATCAGGACCGTGTCTTTCCGGCCGCGCTCATGGGGAGGAGGAAGTTGCCCGTTTCTCGATAGAATCTGAAACTGGACATCATGCAGATGCATGGAATGGGGCATCGACATCATCATGGCGGAACGGTTGGTTATCTCCCATATTTCGGTGCTTCCCAGTTTGACCCGTTCGTCAATCCGATTAATATCCATTTTCTTTCCGTTAATGGTGAGTCTTCTCCCCATCATGCCCATTCCCATCCGACCACCGCCCATGGCCATGGTCTCCATGATGAATTCACGGACACCGCTTGCCTCGGATTCGGGGATTCTATCAAGGGTACGCAGGTGGTTCGGAATCCGTGCCGGTCCTGCCTCGTTACCATCGGTGGTAATGCGCATGGCCGTAAAACTGCCGCCTTTCATCTGTTCAACCTGCAGTAATGTGCCGCCGCCGGTAAAATCAACCAGGACTTCAGCCCGCTCGCCGGCGGAAAGAACGATGGAGTTCATGGCTGCCGGCGTTTCCAGGAAACCGCCGTCCGAGGCAATAACATGAAAGACGCGCTGATCGCTGAACCCGATCCTGTAAATAGATGAGTTGGAACCGTTGAGCAGGCGCAATCGAACCAGACGGCCCGGCACCTTGAGAGTCGGTTGCATGACGCCGTTGACCAGCAGGTAATTACCGATGACACCGTTCATCACGTCGTGCATATTCTGTACATAGGCGAACTGGCCATCACCAAAGAAGCGACGGTCCTGGATGATCAGGGGGATGTCATCGACACCGTATGTTTTCGGAATATCCAATTGATCTGAGACTTCGTCTTCGATATAAACCAGACCTGCCAGCCCGTGATAGACCTGTTCCCCGGTAAGCCCCATGGCATGGGGGTGATACCAGAGGGTGGCGGCCTGCTGCTTGATGGGAAAATCAGGCGACCAGGTCGTACCGGGGGGAATCGGCTGGCGGGGGCCGCCGTCCCACCTGGCCGGCAGATGCATCCCATGCCAGTGCAGGGTGGTAACCTGTGAAAGATTGTTTTTCACCGCTATTCTGAAGCGCTGACCATTCCTCACCCTGATGGTCGGCCCCAGGAAGTTGCCGTTATAGCCAAGCGTTGCCGTTGCTTTTCCAGGAAAAAACTCAACACTTCCCCGGCCGACCGTCATGGCGAAACGGGCGCTGTCAGGGCTGCCGTCCAGATCTTTCAGCAAGGGCGGAATTGGCAGCGGTGTCGTAAAACTCTCTGCCCGGGCTGTAGAGATGAATCCTGCTTTATCCAGCAGCGACAAGCCGGTGGATCCAATACCGGCCAGGGTCAGTGCCGCCAGTCCGCTTTTAAGTACAGTTCGTCGTTTCATGGTTTTGTTCCAAAATTGTTATCATTGAAATATCCGTTAAGGCCGTGGCCTGAACAAGCCGGTCCAGCCATGCCGGTTAGAGCAGTTCCGTCTTCATGCGCCGGTATTCCTCCTCGGTGATCTCTCCTCTGGCAAACCGGTCTTTCAATACATCCAGCCGGGATGTCGGATTACCCCGGCTCTTTCCTGAGAATAAAAACTGGAATAAACGAACCGCCAGGTAGATAATCAGTCCCCAGAACAGCAGAGTTATTACCCAGCCGATTGGGCCCGGAAAAAAGGCTCCGGGGCCACAGAACCAGCCGCCATGACCAAAACCTGATCCAAATCCACCATGCATCATTGTCTATTCCTCCTGCTGAAAAAAATTTGCTGTATTTGTATTATTTGCTGTCATCCCTGATAGAGCAGGGATCATGCCTGTTTGTTGTTTAAGGTATTTTTTGAGATAACTATCTGAATCTATGGGAAATTTTTTTCCAGTTAATGAGGGGGTGTTGTGTGGTTGTCCGGGGAGGTGTCCTGTTCCTGGGCAGGGGTGGGATAGGGAATGGATAGCAAGTGCCTTGATTTAAGGCAGATGTGGGCGCGGCCGATACCGTCCAGGGGGGTCAATGTTCCCGGAGCGGCTTTGGCCGCGAATACGTGCAAGGGTGAAATGTAGTGTTTTTCTGCCATAAGGATCAGCTGCCCACGGGGGGCCATTTTTTCGGATTGCCGAACCGGCTTAGGCAACAGGTGAGCGCCCGGTAATCGCCTTGATAATACGTTCCGCCGGGACGGCTTTGACAAAGCGGCCTGCCTTGTTTTGATAGACGCGTCAGCCCATACCGTAGTTTCCTTGCTTGTCACCTTCGGGATCAACATCTATCCCGTTTACGCGGACGGTCGGCGAGCCGGGGAATTTTTCCCGCACAGCCATGGCATCCGTTACAACTTCGACTTCCCGTACCTCGACATTGTCAATTTTATTTTCCTGCAGCAGGGAATCAACCAGGTCCCGCATCGGGCGTTTACTCGAACAACCAGGCACTGTAAGGATTTCAATCAATAGTTGTTTGGACATCATATTCCTCCGGGCGCATGTTTCAGTTGTGCTTCAATTTTTTGGTTCAGCTCAATCAGTTTTTCGTAGGTGGAATCGGTGGGATCAATCTGCTGGAGAAAGTCAGATTCCTTGAGCAGCTTGAGCACGGCTTCATTGTGCTCAGCCTGCCTGATAATGGCCGCCAGATGCGGCAGGTTTTCCTGTGTTGTTTTTTTTTCAAGTCGGCGGGCGTGACTGCCTATTACCATGGAACCATTGAGAATATAATGGGAAACAACATCCAGTAACTGGCGCAGGGCAGCTATCAGATTTGTGTGCAGTTCAGCCTGATACCTGTAATGGAGAACACGTCTGTTACGTTCGATAAGAAGGCCGAGCAACAGGCCGCATATTCCGCCGAAAAAGGCAAAGGCAATGGTCATCGGCAGCATATTCGGCGCAATAATTGCGAAAAACCCGACATCACCGAAGTTGCGTGGTTGATTGGTCAAGGAACCTGGTCCGGTCAACCGATTCACCAGCATGACATAGGGATGGACGATGATAATTCCCGCCAGGATTCCTGCCAGGGTACAACCTGTTTTGCGTGGGCTACCCATTCGGATCACCTGCGTCGACGCTCAATTAGCTGTAAATAAATTCCATAGATAACAGGAAGAACCAGCAGGCAAAGCAGGGTGGTTGTGACCATGCCGCCGACCATGGGGGCGGCAATACGCTGCATGACCTGGGATCCGGTGCCCATGCCGAAGAGAATGGGCAGCAGTCCGGCAATGATGGCGGTGGCGGTCATGGCAATGGGGCGGACACGTCCGGCTGTGCCCGTGTAAACGGCGGCCATTATTTCACTGCTGCTCAGTTTGCCGTCTTCCGTGTGGTCCCGTTGTTGTTTAAGCGCCTGGTCGATAAAGGTCAGAACAAGAACCCCTATTTCAGCGGCGACTCCGGCAAGAGCGATAAATCCGACCACGATGGCCACGGAGAGGTTGAATTTCATCACCCATATCAGCCAGATGCCACCGATCAGGGCAAAGGGAATGGAAAGCATGACGATAACCGGCTCGGCAAGGTTGCGGAAGTTCAAGTAGAGGAGCAGGAAGATCAATACCAGGGTGAATGGGACCACGATCCGCAGCCGTTCCGCCGCCCGTTGCATATATTCAAACTGACCGGACCAGTTGAGGGTGTATCCTGCCGGCAGGTCGAGTTTTTCGTCGATTATTTTTTTTGCCTTGTCCACGAATCCGCCGATGTCCGAGGTCGAGATATCAACATACACCCAGGCATTGGGACGACCATTTTCACTCTTGACCACCGGCGCGCCCCTGTTGAGGGAGATAGTGGCCACCTCGGACAGCGGAATCTGGTTTCCCGAGGGCGTCGGGACAAGAACCCGGCCGATCTTGTCGGGAGTGTCACGGAAATCCCGCGGATAGCGCAGGTTGATCGGGTAGCGCTCAAGTCCCTCGATGGTCTTCGAAACCTGCATGCCACCGATGGCGGTCATGATAACATCCTGAATATCACCGATGCTGAGGCCATATCGTGCCGCAACTTTGCGTTTAATGTCGATATCAAGAAAATAGCCGCCGACCGCCCGGTCACCATAGGCGGAGACGGTTTCCGGCAGTGTTTTCATGATGTTTTCAATATCAAGGGCCACCTTGCCCAATACATTAAGGTCCGGGCCGCTTACCTTGATGCCGATGGGCGTCTTGATACCGGTGGAGAGCATATCAATGCGGGTGATAATCGGCATGGTCCAGGCATTGGCAAGGCCTGGGATGCGCAATTCCTTGTCCATTGCCTGCATCAGGTCCCTGGTGGTCTTGGTAGGGTCGGGCCACTGATCACGGGGTTTGAGCCGGATAATGGTTTCAATCATGGACAGGGGCGCCGGATCGGTGGCGCTTTCGGCCCTGCCGACTTTACCGAATACCGATTCCACTTCGGGGAATGTTTTAATGATTTTATCGGATTGCTGGAGGATCTCCCTGGCCTTGGTGATGGAGATGCCGGGAAAGGTCGTCGGCATATAGAGAATGTCCCCTTCATCCAGGGGCGGCATAAACTCGGAGCCCAAGTGGGAGAGCGGATACCAGGTCACCCCGATCAGGACCATGGCCAGCAGCACGATCAGCAGGCGAAGTCGTATGCATATCTTCAATATCGGCCCATGGATAAACTGAAAGAATCTGTTCACCGGGTTCTTTTTTTCCGGAATAATTCTGCCCCGGATAAAAAAGCCCATCAGGACCGGAACCAGGGTAACGGAGAGAAGAGCGGCCGATGCCATGGCATAGGTTTTGGTAAAGGCAAGCGGAGTGAACAGACGTCCCTCCTGGGCCTGGAGGGTAAAGATGGGGAGAAAGGAAAAGGTGATGATCAAAAGAGAGAAAAAAAGAGCCGGGCCGACTTCCCAGGCCGCCTCACCCATGATCCGCCAGCGATTTTTACCGGTTAACTCCAGTCCCTGCTTTGCCGCCAGTTCAAGATGTTTATGGGCATTTTCAATCATGACAATGGCCCCGTCAACCATGGCGCCGATGGCGATGGCAATGCCTCCCAGGGACATGATATTGGCGTTGATGCCCTGAAACTTCATGATGATAAAAGCCAGCAGGATTCCCAAGGGCAGAGTGGCGATGGCAACCAGGGCCGAACGGAAATGAAGCAGGAAGATAATGCAGACCAGAGAGACAACAATGGATTCTTCAATAAGCTTACCTTTGAGATTTTCGATGGCCCGTTCAATCAGGTTGCCCCGGTCATAGGTCGGGACGATCTCCACACCTTTGGGCAAACCTTTTTTAAGCTCTTCCAGTTTGGCCCGCACAGCCTCGATGGTTGCCAGTGCGTTTTCTCCATAGCGCATGATGATGACGCCGCCTGCAACCTCTCCCTCTCCGTTAAGTTCGGCCAGCCCACGCCTGAGCTCGGGACCGAGATGGATGGTGGCCACGTCGGCCAGACGGATGGGGGTTCCCATGTTGTCGGTTTTGAGCGGGATTTCTTTTAAATCCTCAATGGAGCGGATATACCCCCGGCCGCGCACCATGTATTCGGTTTCGGCCATTTCGATGAGACGTCCGCCCACGTCCTGGTTGGAGCGTTGTATGGCCTGTTTTACTTTTTGTATGGGTATGTTGTAAGCCGCCAGCTTGTCCGGATCGACCTCTACCTGGTACTGTTTGACAAAGCCGCCGACGGAAGCCACTTCGGAAACGCCTTCCACGGTCTGCAACGGATAACGCAGGTACCAGTCCTGAATCGAACGAAGTTGGGCCAGGTCGTGTTTGCCGGTTTTGTCGACCAGGGCATATTCATAGATCCAGCCGACGCCGGTGGCATCCGGGCCCAGGGAAGGGGTGACACCCGCCGGCAGGCTGGAACTCACATAGTTCAGAGACTCCAGGACCCGGGAGCGGGCCCAGTACATATCGGTGCCGTCTTCAAAGATGATATAGACAAAAGAAATCCCGAAGAAGGAATAACCGCGCACCACCTTCGACTTGGGAACAGCGAGCATGGCCGTGGTCAGGGGATAGGTTACCTGGTCTTCCACCACCTGCGGCGCCTGTCCCAGGAAACGGGTAAAGACGATGACCTGGACGTCGGAGAGATCAGGTATGGCATCCAGGGGGGTGTTTTTCAATGTCCAGAGACCCGCCGCCGCTATGATGGCTGTGCCGATCAGGATAAGCAGACGGTCACGGATGGAAAAGTCGATAATTTTTTTAATCATAAAAGTTCTCTACCCAGGGATATTGTCGATGTATGTGTATGTTGGAACAACCTGTGGCGGTTTTTATTGTTTCTGTTGGAGGTTAAAACCTTCGCCTTTTAGGCGAATAGCATTTTGCTAGCGGTTGCTTTATAATGCCTCCGCATGAAATATCGTCAAGGGAGTCATACAAAATTTAAAATTGAGTACCACTTTGTTTGGGTCACGAAGTATCGGTATCACATGCTTCAGGGAGAGCTCGCTCTTCGTGTTCGAGAGCTTGTCCGTCAAACATGCGAACGATTTGAAATTCAGATTCTGCGGGGCGTAGTCAGTAAAGACCACGTGCATATTCTTGTTTCTGCTCCTCCGAATATTTCTCCCTCTGAGATAATGCGTAGGGTCAAGGGAAGAGTGTCCCGCAAGATATTTGAAGAGTTTCCGTATGTAAAAAAGCGCTATTGGGGGCGACATTTTTGGGCTCGTGGTTATTTTTGCGTAACATCAGGGGAGCTGACCAAAGAAATGATCCAGGAGTACCTGGCACATCACTTTGAAAAAGATCCCGATGATAGATTTGATATTGAATAACCGGCTGCGTGAGCCTGCCGGTATTGCTGGACTTTCAGTCCGCGAGGCTTAAACCCACCCACTTTAAGTGGGTGGTTGTTTAGTTT
>WFZC01000190.1 GCA_015489765.1 Desulfobulbaceae bacterium | reverse complement strand
GGAATGGTCAGATCCATAATCACGCAATCGATTGCCTGCTCCGTGCCCAGTAACTCCCGGTATTGCTCTATGGCCTCTCTGCCGTCACCGGCGAACAGAACCGAATGTCCGAGATATTCAAGCTGTGATTTGACGATTTTTTTCACCAATTCTTCATCATCCATCACCAATATACGTGCCGGTCGCTGCCGATGACCCTTTTCTTCCATATCTATCCCCTGCCTATGCTTTTGATCGACATCAGATGCCGGCAAATAAATGGTGAAGGTCGTGCCGATATTCGGAGTCGATTTGACGAATATCCGCCCCTTATGCTTACTGACAATGGAGTGGCATATTGCCAGTCCCAGGCCACTGCCCTTTTCTTTGGTGGTATAAAAAGGATCAAAAATTTTATCAATAATCTCGGGTGGGATTCCCGAGCCCGTATCGGAAATGACAATTTTTACATATTTTCTTTCATCCATTTCAGGAAAGGGTTCCGATGCCCCGTTACCAATATTGGTACACTTGATGCCTACCGTCCCTCCTTCCGGCATGGCCTGCCTCGCATTGATGATAATGTTCTGTATGACCTGGCTGATCTGTCCCTTGTCCACATGTACCGGCCACAGATCATCCGGAAAATCATAGGCGCAGGACACAGGACTTCCACGCAGCACAAAATCGGCGGAATCCTGGATCAGCCGGCACAGGGAAGCCGTCTCCCGGATGGGTTCGCCGCCTTTGGCAAAGGTAAGGAGCTGTTTGGTCAGCTTTTCAGCCCGGCAGCAGGCCTTCAAGGCATCATCGAGCAGGGAGACGGCCCGTACATCCGTAGAGGTCATTTTTCTTGTTAATTCAATATTGCCGGTGATTGCTGACAGGATATTATTGAAATCATGGGCTATTCCCCCTGCGAGCACTCCAAGCGATTCCAGTTTCCGGACCTTGAGCAGTTCTTCTTCAATTTTCCTTTCGTTGGAAACATCCCGAAACACAAGAACAACACCGATCACCCGGGAATCACGGTCACGGATGGGTGCACAGCTATTGGCGATACTGCGCACCTTGCCATCTTTGGCCCGTAATGCGCGGTGATGGGAAGAACCAACAGCAGTCCCCTGACGAAAAACCATGTCAACCGGATCTTCCACCGGCCCGTTGGTCTCTTCATCCACGAGGGCAAAAACCCTGGAATAGGGCTTGCCCCGTGCCTCTTCAAAGCTCCAGCCCGTCAACTGTTCCGCCACCCTGTTCAAGAGAACGACAGCTCCTTCCATATCAACGGCAATGACTCCTTCACCTATACTGCGAAGGGTGACGGCAAGGCGCTCCTGTTCGGCAACAAGCATCTGCTCATTTTTCTTTTTTTCGTCAATATTACGTACCACAGCAATGATATAGGCCCTGCCGGCAACTTTTGTCAGGGTCAACCCTATTTCGGTCCAAAAGAGTTCACCATTCTTTCTCCTGGACAACCATTCAAAAGTCTGTGGCCCCTCATTTGCTGTGCGTTGCATATACAAAATGGCCTCTTCCTCGTCATAGGGATGCTCTCCCAGGCTCAGGTCTCCCACCCGCGCCTTTAAAGCCTCCTCATAGGTAACACCATACATTTCAAGCATGGTCTTGTTGACATCGAGGATGGAGCCGGATTCAGGGTCATGGATAAAGATGGCCTCATTGGGCGCATTAAAGATCGCCTGCAGATAATTTTTATTCTCCTGCAGTTTTCGGGTGCGTTCGGCGACTTTACGCACCAGCTTGCCCTGGACTTGCAAAAGAGCGTCTTCAGCTTCTTCTCTCCGGACGATCTCCCTTTTCAGCCTGGTGTTCCAGAACCAGAAAAAACCTATGGCAAACAAGGAAAACAACGCTATGACGGCCAAACGCTGATAAATGATCTTTTTCGACATGCCGACTGAATACCCGGCGGCAAGCCACCGGTTTCGTATTGCCTCGGCATCCTGGGGTGAAATCGAACGAATCCCCTTATTGAGGATCCCCACAAGGGGCAGCCAGTCCTTCCGAACAGCCATGTATAGAAGCTGACGCTCCAGGGAAACGGGGGCGGCAACACGCAGATTGGTAATATTAAGTTTACGTATCCAGTAGGTGCAAACAGCGAGATTGCCGATAAAGGCATCATCCTCGCCCCTGGCTACGGCCAGGATTGTCTCTTTCAACGTGTCATAATAATGGGGTCTCAGGCTGGTATGTTCCTGGATCCAGGCCGCATGGGAGGTGTTTGCCTGGACGGCAATATTCAGCCGAGCCAGATCCGGTACTCCCGAAATAAACGGGGCATCGGCGCGGCAGAAAACCATGCGGTAAAAACCGAGATAAGGAATGGAGTAGGCCAAAAACCGGGACCGTTTTTCGGAAAAACCCACTGCCGAAAGCATGTCGATTTCTTTGCTTTTGGCCCTGCGTACCACCTCCTGCCAGCTCAATCCGTGCACAACCTCAAGATGAAGGCCCAGACGTTTGTTGAGCAACTTGATATAATCAGCGGCAAAACCGCAGTAATTCCCGTTGTCATCAATGTATTCAAAGGGTGCGAACTCAGGATCAATACCTACCCTGATCACTGGATGTGATTTAATCCATGCCTTTTCCAAATCAGTAAGATAGACCTGCTCCGCCGCGACATGAAGCCGCATCGAAATATCAGACACATAGGAAGCAACTATATGGACGATTGCCGAATCCGGGTCCTGGTGGGCCTCTTTCAGATACCGATCAATGGTCGCCTTCAGATAAGCGGTGGAGGCTTTATTTTTGGGAAAAGCGAATTTCAGGTGCCGTGGATTAAAGGCCACCGTTGTCGGCAGGACATCATACAGCTCCTGGGAGGTAGTCCCGAACAGCCGATTGACAACACCGACATCGGCGAGATCGTTCTGCAGGGCCTGAAATACATTCTGATAGTTGTCAAACTCGACAAATCGACAGGAAATATTAAACTTTTTGACCTGGTTGCGTATTCCCTCTTCACCATCGGTATGGATGCTTCCCCGCATCACGGCGACGCGTTTTCCCGCAAGATCGGGAATATTGTCAACATGCAGTCCCGGACGGGTGTACAGGGTCCCCCAGTTGACGAAAACCGCTTCATCGGAGAAGACATATTTTCCCGCCTTTTTCAGGGAATAGGCGACATCGGGCATTATATCTATACGGCCGGATTCAAGATTACGCAATCCCTGCAACCAGCTTCCTGGGACCCATTCAAGGCGCCAGTTTTCATTTTTTGCTATAACCGCAAGAATTTCCGGGAAGATACCCTTTGGCGCGCCCTGATGCCCACGAAAAAGTTTAGGCGGGTTGTCATAATAGCCAACCCGCACGACCTTTGCCTCCCCGGCCCAGACAGACAAAGGAGCACAGGCTACAACAGCCCAGTAAAGGATGGCGATTAACCGAAAAAAACCCGAACCATATATTCTGCCCAATTGATAAATGGTCATGAAAAGCCACCGGGTCCCTTCACTGGAGAAACAGAGTCTTTGTCCTAAATTAAGGCCTGATAGCGGTAAAAAGCCAAATATTTTCAAATATGGCCGGGTAAAAGCTAATTCGCGGGGATACGTACAGACACAGAACACCATCCCCACCTTGAGGGGCGAGGATAGGGTAGAGATAAAGAATTAGTAAATCTTCCGCGTTTACCCGGGCATAAGGAATACCTTTTCCCGCCTTTATGCCTGGTATTTTGCCTCACTCACCGATAACGCTGGGGAGCTTATATACTTTTTATCATGACTCATTCTCAAAAAAAAAGCGAAAACTTTCAGGATGTAGAGCCGGAAAATGGAAAAGATATAATTCGGAAAGGTTCGGCTCCAGGAGATCTGGGTAAACAGGATGAGGAAAAAGGTGAGCTATCTGCTGTATTGCAGCTCATATAAAACAAAAATGGAAGAAAAATTTTTCTGAAAATACGCATGCAATACTGCTCTCATGTGATATTTTCATCTTTCAAAGTTTGTGCCTCTCAGCGCCGATCCTCTATTATGTCCCTTGGTGGGTTTGCAGCAATTCATCCGGCACAGAAATTTTGACCAGTCGAACCTTATGACTTCGAGGGAACTCCCGTTTTAGCACTACCTTTAACAGACGGGGTAAGCCGGCGGCTTCAACAATGCACTCCTGCCTGATAAACCCGTGCTCAACCAGGAGATACCTCTCGTCCGACAGACGGAACACGGCTACGCTGCGGTCCCGTTTAAACGATAACAGCTCCAGGCCGAACGGAGGATCAGCCTTTGCGAGCAGCCGAAGAACATGGGGGCGCAGGGATTCAAGAGGAACAAGGGCCATTTTGACAATTACAATAAAGAATTATAAAAAATATTCCAACAGGGCAGCAAGGCGAGCGCTCACCTGTTTTTCCTTGAATCCGGTTATCGCTGACACAATACTGCTCCAGCAGGTTTGGAACACCAGATTCAGATATGGACTGTGTTTTTCACGGACTGAAGCCACAAAAATCTGCAACTCCATACAGTTACGATAAAATCATTGTAAAAAAAGAAGATAATGGTACGTTATAAAATTTTTCCTAATTATCATCGATCCTCGGTAAGGATGGATACCATTTGAAGGTAAAGGCAGAGAACCCTTCCGGGCGGATGTTGCAAAGACAATCACTGAAGAATCTGTTTGCGAACTTGAAAGAAAATCAGTCAGTTTTTCCGGTGGTCTGAATTAAGTACCAGTCCAGACGTCATTATATTCGGCCGGTCTGCATTCATTGCCCGCCTCCCTTCTGATGGCATCCTTTCTTGCAACTAATTGTTATGGCGCCGACTTTGTTACAAAAATACACATATCGTCATTCATGTCAACTTTATAACACCATCAATTGACAAAGAAAAATGAGTGTGGTAGCAAGGAATGTCATGCCACAATGTGAACTCTGACAGGGCATATTGTCCGGAACCTTTTTTGGCGCTTCAAGTATAGAACAACAATGATGGATTCGAAAAAAGTCCAGACAATGCTTACAGATGGCTAAGTAAAAACATAGATATACAGGTAAGCGGAGCGAAGCGTAGACTCCGAGAAGTAGCGTTCTGTGGCGGGTCTTGACTATACAGGTAGTATGTCGAGAATCGCCACAGGACACACGACGCAGTAGATCGAAGTTTTTACGACGCCATCAATAAACCCTGTCGTTTTTTTACCTGTTTCCGCCAGCGACGATGAAGTAATGCCAACGTCTTGCCAACCGGTCTTATCAGGATCTGTTGGGCGCAAGGCCGAATAACTGCCGAATCCGGGAGAGCCGCAAATTATGACCCGCTGCCAGCGAGTTTCCCTCAACAGTTTTGGAAGATACCATGAGCAGTAGAAAAAAAAATCCCGTATGGGCCTTCTTTGCCTCGGTCAGGCTGGCTCTTTTTCTTCTTTTCATTCTTGCCGCAACCTCGATATTCGGAACGGTTATCCAGCAGAACCAGCCGGCGGCGCAATACGTCAAAGAATATGGAGAAAAGACAGCCCACCTGTTCCAGGTCCTTGAACTGACCGATATGTATAATTCCTGGTGGTTCCTCAGCCTCCTGGGAATTTTCAGCCTTAATCTTATTGTCTGCAGCCTTGAACGAATCCCCAATGTTATCCGGCTGGTCAAAAAGGACAATCTGACTATAAAGACGGAACAGCTTGCCAGGATGAAGATCAGAAAAACACTTGCCCTGCCCCTTCCGCCTGAACAAAGTATACAGCGAGTGACCGACTATCTCCACTCCAGGGGATGGAAAACCACGAAAAGAGAAAAGGAGGGAGGTGTCCTGCTCTTTGCCCAGCGGGGTGCGTGGACCAGGTTTGGTGTGTATATCGTTCACCTTTCCATCCTGGTTATCCTGGTCGGGGCGGTTATCGGCTCACCAACCTTTGCCCGCAAGGTACTCCATAACGAAAAATTCGCCTTTAAAGGCTCGATCATGATCCCGGAGAGCCGGGAAACAAGTTTCATTTACTCATTTGCCAGCGGCGAAAAAATAGATCTGGGATTCACTGTTCGCTGTAATTATTTTACCATCGAATACTACGCAAACGGCATGCCCAAGACCTATCTCTCCAAGGTAAGCGTGCTGGAAAACGGCAAACCGGTTCCCTTAAAAGACGGCTCAACCGTCCATGATCTCAAGGTTAACAAACCTCTCACCTACAGGGGCATTACCTTTTACCAGTCTTCCTATCAGCCATATTCGGATTTTCTGACCGTTCTTGTGGACAAAAAGACCAATCAGAAAGAGAACCGAATCATTGCCGGCGGCACACAAATCAAATCAAAGATACTTCCTGTTTCCTTTGGCATCATCAACCAGGAGGTCCGCGGCGAGGCCGTACAGCGAATAAAGATATGGTTCTCCGACAATCAGGTCGATCCGGCGATCTTCTGGGTGCACAACGGCCAGAAGGCCATTATCAAGAGGCCCTCAGGCGAGTATGAACTGACCGTCAAGCAACTCTACGCAACCGGTCTCCAGGTCACCAAGGACCCCGGGGTCTGGTTTGTCTATGTTGGCTGCGGGATGATGCTGTTGGGGCTCTTTGTCGCCTTTTTCATGTCCCATCGCAAGATTTACGCCTTTATCCGGGAAGAGGCCGGGCAGACCACCCTGATTTTCGCTGGCAGCGCCCATAAGAATAAGGTAGGCTTTGAAAAAGTATTTTCCAGATTGGTTGATGAGTTTCAACAACAGATGGCCTGAGCTCACCCCTCTTTTTGCTCTGAGAGATCAGGTTACGGATTCAGAAGAAAGAAGCCCCCTGGCGATTAATCGAACTTCATGGAATAACGAATGAACAGCTCACAACTCTTCGGCATCACGACGCTCTGTTACCTGCTTTCCGCGGTTTTTTACGTTGCCCTGCTGGTGTTCAAAAAGAAAAAAGCCGGTACCATCGGCCTGGGATTTGCCATTATCGGTGTTCTGGTCCAGACAGCGGCCATTGGCCTGCGCTGGCTGGAATCCTATCAGATGGGAATCGGTCATGCGCCGCTCACCAACATGTACGAATCCCTGGTTTTCTTTGCCTGGTGTACCACCCTGTTTTATATTTTCATGGAGTTTAAATTCAAGGCCAGGGTGGTGGGCGCCTTTGTCATGCCCTTTGCGGTGGCGGCCATGGCCTATGCCTCCTTTGCCAAGCGAATCAACCAGCAGATCAGTCCGCTGGTGCCGGCCCTGCAGTCGAACTGGCTTCTGGCCCATGTTATCACCTGTTTTATCGGCTATGGCGCCTTTGCCGTCGCCGGCGGCCTTGGCCTCATGTACCTGCTGAAGAAGTCCGGCATCAAAAAGGGAAAGAAGCAGGATTCCTTTACTGGCTCCCTGCCCGAGTTGAAAGTCATTGATGACCTGACCCATAAAACCATTATCTTCGGTTTCATGTGGCTGTCTGCTGGCATCATAACCGGCGCGGTATGGGCCAATGAGGCCTGGGGCACCTACTGGAGCTGGGATCCAAAGGAAACCTGGTCGATTATCACCTGGTTTATCTATGCCTCAACCCTGCATGCCCGCTTTACCAGGGGCTGGAGCGGCAGCCGCATCGCCTGGCTGGCCATCATCGGCTTTGTCTCCGTATTTTTTACCTATTTCGGTGTCAACTTTCTCCTTGCCGGCCTGCACAGCTACGGCGCGAGCTGAAAAGCGGTCCGTCAAAATATCTTCCAGACACCGAACTTTAACAATGAAGAAAAAAGCCGCTCGGCATGGGCGGCTTTTTTTTACCATAATTATCAGTGCCCTCTGACGGCAGCGGCAAAATTTCTATTCATCCGCGTGCATCCTGGAAATATCACCGATGCGCAGGACCAGTTGCCGCAGGACGGTCAACAGGTTGAGACGGTTGCTCCGCAGGTTTTCATCGTCCGCCATTACCATGACCTCATCAAAAAACCGGTCCACCGGCCCCTTCATCTGTAAAAGAACTTCGAGGGCCCGGTCATATTCCTGCCCGTCAATCAATGGCTGTGCTTCGTTGCGCACCCGTTCTACCACCTCATACAGCTCTTTTTCCGCCTCCTCGACCAGCAGGTCTGCGCGCACAGCGGTCGTGTCATTTTTTTTCGTTATATTCCTGATCCGTTTGAATGAACCGGAAAGAACGACAAAGGCGTCGCGGCTGCGGATGTTTTTCAACGCCTCGATACGCAGCAGGCAGTCACGCAGATCGTCAAAATCAACGGAGGTGGCGGCCTTGACAACATCCTGGTCATAACCGGCGGCAAGCAGTTCATTTTCAAAACGCAGCCGAATAAAGGCCACAACCTCCGCCACTATCCTGGAATCGATCTCAACCACCCCTTCATAGCCCGCAAGGGCGCGGGTCAGCATGTCTGTCAGGGACAGGGACAGATCAAGACCGCGAATAATGTTTATCAGGCCGATTGCCTGGCGGCGCAAACCAAAAGAGTCCTTGTTGCCGGTCGGTTTTTCCCCTATGGCAAAACAACCGGCCAGGGTGTCGAGACGATCGGCAATTCCGACGATTGCGCCCACCAGGGTCCGGGGGAGCTCACTGCCTGCCCGCACGGGCATGTAGTGCTCGGCAATGGCCACGGCAACCGGTTCCGGCTCCCCGTCAAGGCGTGCATATTCACAACCGATCACCCCCTGGAGGGAAGGAAATTCTCCCACCATTTCCGTGAGCAGGTCGGCCTTGGCCAGGCGGGCCGCCCGAACCGCATGTTCCTTGACAGCCGGGTCCAGCTGATCGGCCAGCACACCGGCAAGGTACGCCATGCGCCCACTCTTGGCCTCCATACTGCCCAGTTTCTGTTGAAAGATAATTCCGGAAAGTTTATCTATCCGGTCCTCGAGCCGCTGCTTCTTGTCCTCATTAAAAAAGAACAGGCCATCCTCGAGACGGGCACGGAGAACGCGTTCATGTCCGCTTGCCGCCATTTCGTGATCATCGATTCTCGTATTGTTGACAGCGACAAAAAATGGCAGCAGGTCACCATTTTCCCTGACCACCGGAAAGTATTTCTGGTGTTCCCGCATGGACGTTACCAGGGCCTCACGCGGCAGAACAAGAAACCTGTCGTCAAATTGACCACATACCCCCCAGGGAATCTCCACCAGGTTGGTAACCGTATCAAGGAGTCCCTCGTCAAGCAGGGGCCGGCCTCCGGCAAGCCCCTGGCAGGTGGCCTCTTTTTCCCGGACCGCCCTTTCCACGGCCTCCCGCACAAGCTCTTTTCGCCGGACGGGATCAACAATGACAAAATGTTTTTCCAGGGACTGCAGGTAGCCGGCGCTGTTCTGTACCGGGAAGAATTCAGGCGCCATGAACCGATGGCCGCAGATTTGATCACTGCCTGTTATCCCCTCAATTTCAATTGGGATGACCTTGCCATCATACAGGGCCAGCAGCCATTGCAAGGGCCTGGCAAAGGCCAATGAACTATTGGCCCAGTGCATTGATTTCGGAAAGGGAATCTCGCAAACAAGATCAAGCAGCAGATCAGGCAGCAATTCCCTGGCCGGTTTACCCGGAACCTCTTCCACCAGCATCAGATATTCACCTTTTTTCGTTGTCACCACCTGCAGATCGTCAACATCAACCCCTTTGGAACGGGCAAAGCCGAGAGCGGCCTTGGTCGGTCTGCCCTCATTGTCAAAGGCGGCCCTGTATGCCGGCCCGATATGTTCGGTCTTTGTATCCTGCTGTTTGTCCTGCAGCTCCTCCACCATCAGCGTCAGACGCCTGGGCGTGCCAACTGTGGAAATCCGCCCATGGGCAAGGCCCAAATCGGCCAGACGCCGCCCGGCAAAAGATTCCATAAAATTCAGGGCAGGCCCTATATAGCCTGCCGGTATTTCTTCAGTGCCAATTTCAAACAGCAGTTCGTTCATTGATTTTCTTCTTTCTCTTGGAAAAATTTTTCGATACCAATACGTTTCAGCAGGCAGACGCCTCTGAATCCTCAGCAATAGCGGAACATTTATCCCCTGATACCGTGGCAAATATGGAAAAACCGTGGGCAAGATTTTCCACAACAACCTGAAACCAGCGGATATCAGAATGGTCGGCTAAAACACGGCCGACACTTCGGCAGACAGACTCCACTGAACCGGCCGTCACAACACACTCTGCCAGCGAACCTTCAATCAGTTCAATCAACTCCTCAATCCAGATAAAGTGATAAAACCGGACAGCGACCGATGCCCGGCCCCAGAGCCCCATGGACCGGGGCAGCTCGCCGCTGCCGGTATTTACGCCGGGCAGGTGAATTGGCACCTCTATCTCCAGGACCAGGTCATCATCCTGCTCCAGGGCGCCATGCATGCGGCACAGATACCTGTCTACCCCGATATCACTGCCGGAATGATCGGTTTGCAGAAAATAGGGGAATTCGATTTCAAGGTGGGCGGCCTCTGCCTCGAGCCGCTCTTTCATTTCCTGAAGAATAGTATGAAAATCGTCAAAACTGCAACGACCGTGAAACCGGTTGAGGATCTCCACAAACCGGCTCATGTGGGTGCCCTTGAACCTGTGCGGCAGGTTGACATACATGTTGACCGTGGCCACCGTCTGCTGGACCCGTTTTGCCCGGTCCAGGACCGTAATCGGGTAGGAGATTGTCTTTACCCCGACCTTGCGGATATTTATCCGCCTGTCATCACGCAGGTTCTGAATATCCTTCATCGGTCAACAGGGGCAGAGTGGAAAACTCACAGAGTAGACATCAGGGCTGCTGGTGAGGGAACCTTGCGGTTAATCATCAAGATATTTATGAACCGCCGCTTTCAGTTCATCCATATTGGCGGACTTGACGATATACTCTTCCGAGGCCCAGGTACCGAAATCCTGCTTGTACTCCTGGTAGGCGGAGCTGAGTATCACCGGCAGATCGGGCTTCATCTCCTTCATCTGCCGCAACACCTCGATACCATTCATGCCAGGCATATTTATATCAAGAATAACAAGGTCTGGCGGGTCCTCCCTGAACAGTTTAAGCGCCTCTTCTCCATTATAGGCAGAGGTAACGGAAAATCCTTCATCCTCGAATTCTTCCCGATATAAGAGCTGGATACCCTCTTCATCATCGACCAGGAGTATTTTTTTTTCAGCCATGGGTTCCTCCTACAGTTCCACCTCCCGCAGATACCGGCAGGCATCTTCCGGGGGCATTGGATTGATATAAAACCCGGATCCCCACTCAAAGCCGGCAATACTGGTTACCTTGGGAACAATTTCAAAGTGCCAGTGGTAATGCTCAAGCGGACTGGACCTGAGCGGTTGGGTATGGAGAACAAAATTATATGGTATACCGGGGATACAGGCATCAAGCCTGCGCAGGGTCTCTGAAAAAATATCAGTCAGAGAGGACAGGGTGTGATCGGCCTGTTCAATATAGGAAGAGTCATGGCGCCGGGGCATGATCCACATTTCAAAGGGCGTTCTGGGCGCAAAGGGCGTCAGAGTGACAAATTCATCATTCTCGCAGACAAGACGGACATTCTGCTGCATTTCCTGGCGGATTATATCGCAGAAAATACACCGGTCTTTATATTTGAAATATGAGAGACTGCCGTCAAGCTCGGACACCACCATGCGCGGCACTACCGGCAGGGCCACAAGCTGGGAATGGGAATGCTCAAGAGAGGCGCCAGCCGCCTTGCCGAAATTCTTGAACACCATGACATAACGAAAACGTGGGTCTTTGGCAAGATCGCGGATGCGCTCCTGAAAGGCCCTGAAGGTAAGGATCATCTGTTCATGCGGCAAGTAGGCAAATCGGTCGTCATGGCTCGGACTTTCCACTATGACCTCATGGGCGCCGATACCGTTCATTCGGTCATAGAGGCCTTCGCCCTGCTTGTCAAGATCACCCTCGATGACCAGGGCCGGATATTTATTGGGGACGACGCGAAGGCGCCAGCTTGAGGAGTTTGGCGGCATGCCCGGTTCTCGTCCATAAACAAGGACTTCGGGGGGCGTGGTTTTTTCATTGCCAGGACAAAGCGGACAGAAACCACCTTTGGTTTCGACATCTTCAATTATAAAATCCGTGGGCCGCTTTCCCCGTTCCCGGGCAATAATAATCCAGCGGCCAAGAATCGGGTCTTTTCGTAATTCAGGCATATACGCTTACCGGCCCTGTTCCTTTTCCCGCTTTTCCTGCAGGGTCTTGCACTCTATGCAGAGTTCCGCCACCGGCCGGGCCTCCAGGCGCTTGATGGATATTTTCTCTCCACATTCCTGACAAATTCCATAGGTGCCGCTTTTGATGCGCGCCAATGCCTCATCTATCTTTTCCAAAAGTTTTCGCTCCCGCCCCCTGAGGCGAAGCTCAAAACTGCGGTCCGACTCCACGGTAGCCCGATCATTGGGATCAGGAATATTCCCGGCCTGGGCATTCATTTCGGACAGGGTCTCTTCGACATCGGCATAGATGTCTTTTTTCATCTCCTCAAGCTGCTGCCTGAGTTTTTTCAGCTCATTATCCTTCATAACCGTCTCCGGTCTTCTTTTCCAGTAATCCCCACCTTTCTGGCCAACCATCAATCCGGCAATCATTCAAGATTATGGATGATATTCCAATCCCAACTTGAAAAATACACCTCGTCATGGGCTATTTTCGCACAAATTCCCCGCTCTTGCCACCGCTTTTCCTGAGCAGACGAATATCGGATATGACCATGGTCTTGTCAACGGCCTTGCACATATCATAGATGGTCAGGGCCGCAACCGAAACGGCGGTCAACGCCTCCATTTCCACCCCGGTTTTACCGGTGATTCCAGCCGTTGCCTTAACTTCAATGCTCTTTTCCTCGTCAACAAAATCAAAGAGGATATCTATGCCGGTGATGGCCAGAGGATGGCAAAGGGGGATCAACTGGTCCACCTTTTTGGCCGCCATGATACCAGCGATACGGGCAACGCCAAGCACATCGCCTTTTTTTATTGAACCGGCCCGGACCATGGTATATGCCTGCGCCGACATTGTTATCCTGCCGGCGGCAGTGGCCCGGCGAACAGTCTCATTCTTGGCACTGACATCGACCATCCTGGCATTGCCTGAACTGTCAAAATGGGTAAAGCCGGCTTGCTCGTTCATGAATCAGTCTCCACGAACCTTTTCTTTGTCTGTCTCGGCATACTTGCCCTTGTGCCTGCCAAGGTGTCCGTGTAAAAGACGGGCAAAAAAGCCTTCCTCTTCCTGTTCACGACACTGTTCATCAAACTCGCGAAGCAGTTCCCGTTGCCTCTTGTTCAGGCCGGTCGGAGTCTGTACCTGGACCTCGACAATCATATCGCCACGCCTGCGGCCCCGCAGGCTGACAACACCTTGGCCCCGTATGGTGAAATGCTGTCCAGACTGGGTGCCCTCCGGAATCTTCAACGTTGTAGAGCCGTCAATGGTCGGAACTTCGATCTCGCAGCCCAAAGCGGCCCGAACCATTGACAGGGGATACTTGAGATAAATGGTCTGACCGTCCCGCTGGAAAAAATCATGGGCATCAACATGAATGACAATATACAGATCTCCGGAGGGTCCGCCCCGGCGGCCGCCTTCTCCTTCACCGGAAAGACGCATTCTGGAACCGCTGTCCACACCGGCGGGAATCTTCAGGTTGACCTTTTTGGTACGATTGACCAGGCCCGACCCGTTGCAATCCGCACAGGGATCGGTAACAACCCGGCCACTGCCATGGCATTGCGGACAGGTGGAGCTGACCTGGAAAAATCCCTGTGAACGTATTACCTGGCCGCGACCGCCGCAACTGGGACAGGTCTGGGGTCGATGACCGGGACGGGCACCTGAACCTTCGCAGGTCCAGCAGGTTTCTCTTTTTGTGATCTCGATCTCCCGTTCCACCCCGTGTACGGCTTCCATAAACGTTATTTCAAGATCATAACGAAGATCATCACCAGGGACCGGGCCATTGGGGTCCCGCTGTCTCCGGCTCCCGAATCCGAACAGATCACCAAAGATATCACTCATATGGGAGAAAATATCTTCACTGGATCCAGGACCATGATAACCGGTATTTTTCAGACCCTCATGGCCATAGGTATCGTAAAGCTGTCTCTTCTGAGGATCGCTTAACACCTCGTAGGCCTCGGCCGCCTCTTTAAAACAGGCCTCGGCTTCGGCATCTCCCGGATTGCGATCCGGATGATACTTCATTGCCAGCTTGCGATACGATTTTTTTATCACATCGCCGTCGGCATCCCGGGAGACACCAAGAATTTCATAATAACACTTCTTCATAACCTACCGATTGGGAATTTTCCGCAAAGAACCTGGATACCATTCTTCTCAACGGAAGTAGAACCAAAAAATTTCCGCACATCACTGGTGGTTCTCAGGCGGATTCAGCCGCTGCGTCGCTCTCCTGGGCCGCGGCATGCTCGGCCTCCTGAATTTTCCTTTCTTCAGGCAGTTGAAAAATGTTGTCAAAGGTGACCTTGCCGGCGGCAATTTCACGCAGTGTCATGACAATTTCCCTGTTTTTACCGGAGACCAGAAAGGGTTCCCCTTCCCGATGCTGGCGTATTCGTTCGACCGCCAGGTGAATGAGTGCAAACCGATTGTGGTTCCCAATGGCTTCCAGGCAATCTTCGACAGTAATACGGGCCATATTTTTATACTCCAGAAATTGTTGGCGCAGACGGCCAGGCCGGAATTGCATCCGCCGGGCTGCCTGTGCCGGATATTCTTATTCTGTAATCATTTTCCTTGAATTGGCAAGTCCGGCCACACACCTGGTTTCAGGACCGCTCAAAGGGATTACGCAACAGCAGGGTCTCTTCCCGGTCCGGACCGACGGATACGATGACAGGGGCAACGCCTGAGATATCTTCAATGCGTTTAACATAATCCCTGGCCTCTTGCGGCAGGTCTTCGTAGGACCGGACAGCGCTGATATCCTCGTCCCAGCCTGCAACCTCTTCATAAACCGGCCTTGCCTTTATCGTTTTCCGGATATTGCCGGGCATGCAGGTGAACTCTTCATCGTCAACCATGTATTTACGGGCAATATTGAGTTTTTTCTGCCCTGAAAGAACATCGAGCTTGGTGATGGCCAGCCCGGTCAACCCGTTCAGGCGAACGGCATCCGAGGCCACTACCATATCCAGCCAGCCGCAGCGACGGCGGCGGCCGGTGGTGGCTCCGAACTCTCCGCCCTTTCTCTGCAGCTCATCACCTATGGGATCGCCCTCGGGCAGCTCGGTTGGAAAAGGACCTTCCCCGACCCGGGTGGTATACGCCTTGATAATCCCAATCACCTCATCGATATGGGCCGGACCAAAACCGGAACCTATGCAGGCATTACCGGCAATGGTGTTGGATGAAGTCACAAAGGGATAGGTTCCGTGATCGATGTCAAGCTGGGTTCCCTGAGCGCCCTCAAAAAGAACATTTTTTCCGTCCTTGCGGGCCGTATCAAGGGCAACGGAAACATTGCCGATAAACGGAGATAGTGCATCGGCATACTGCTCAAACTGATTTTTTATCTCATCAAAAGAGGCAGGTTCGGAATTATACTGTTTGGTCAGGTAAAAATTCTTTTCCTCGATATTGGCCTGCAATTTATCAACAAGTTGTCCCCAGTCCAGGAAGTCTCCGGCCTTGATGCCGACACGCCCCACCTTGTCCATGTAACAGGGGCCGATGCCGCGGCCGGTGGTGCCGATTTTCTTGCCCTTGGCCAGAGAGGCCTCCCGGGCATGGTCGAGCATCTTGTGATAGGGCATGATAAGATGGGCATTCTCGCTGATCATGAGCCGTTCCGGAGTCACGGGCAACCCCTTTTCCCTGAGCTCATCCATTTCCTGCAAAAGTACTCCCGGGTCAATGATGACGCCATTGCCGATCATGCAGGTCTTTTCCTGATACAGGATACCCGATGGAATAATGTGAAAAATATATTTTTTCCCATCCACCACCAGGGTATGGCCGGCATTGTTCCCACCCTGAAAACGAACAATACAGTCGGCATAATTTGTCAGCAGATCAACGACCTTCCCTTTTCCCTCATCACCCCACTGGGTACCAACCACCACCACGCTGGCCATGGCAATCTCCTCATGAATTCGTTGGGTACATGGCCGGCAGGTTCAAGACAATCCATTGCAAACCATGCACAAATGAAAAAGGCTGATCTGGCCTCCCCGCAGGGAAGACAGCAGCCATCAGAACCGGAAAAATATAGCCGACAGGAAGAAAAATGTCAAACCGGAGCATTTTCCGGAGAAAGGCCCTGCCAACATATTGTTTTACAACGATTTTTTAACTCAATCCCCCTTAAGAAAGGCCTGGACCAGGGGATCGGAAGTGATGATAAAATAG
>WFZC01000189.1 GCA_015489765.1 Desulfobulbaceae bacterium | reverse complement strand
TGTAAGAGGGGATTTATCCGCGAATTGTATGGTTAACGGTAAATTTCAGGTTATACATATTTTTCGCGGCTGAAGCCGCTCCTACGGGAGATGTAATGACTCGGGTGTAGAAGTGGCTTTGAACACTAAATTACGTCGAAAATAAACTCAACAACCCTTCAATTGAATGGCGCTAAGAACCATCTTTGCCGACCAATGAATACCGCCAAAAAACAAAAACCGTAACCACAGCCAGAGCCAAAGCCAGATACCAGGGAAACCAGCCTATCGAGGCCTTGAATGCCTCGTTTTCCACCATCTGCGTCGTCCATGCCGGATGCGCCCTGCCCGTAGAAGTCCTCAAATACCCCATCAAGCCGGCATAAAGCAGACCTATGAGCCCATAGGCCGCGTTAAAGGCCAGTCCCTTGAAACTGAGCACCGTGGCCCGGTGCGCCGAATCGGCGATCTCATTAAGATAATGGCTGGTAAAAAAAGAGGTCATCATCATGGCTATAAAGATCAACACCACGGGAACAATGCCGACATAGGGAACAAACAGGGTCAGACCCCAGAGGGATAAAAAGGCTATTGCGCCCACGACACAAACATTGTGCATCGGCCTGAGATGATGCACCATGGCCCGGGCGATTCGGGGAATCACCAGTCCCAGCAGGGCAATACCTGAGCCTATCAGACCGAAACTTGCCTCGGGCAGGGCAATAAGACGGAAATACTGGCTGGTCATGGTGACCAGCATTCGCAGAACATGATCAAAACACATGCCGAAACAGATCACGGCCAGGGCAAAGGGTGTGTGCAGGATCCATCGGCCCGCCTGCAGGGTCAGATGCAGAGCCTCGCGAATTTTATCTCCGCCCCTCTCCGATTGTTCTTTCGGCGTTTTCTCTCCGCCCGCCGCCTCGGTCTGCGGATCACGCATACCCATGGTGACCACCAGGGAAATCACTCCCAGCAGCAGCGTCAAATACACGGGAAAACGCATGCTCACCTGCTGGGTGACGACAACCGTGGAGCCGAACCAGGCAAGGGCATGATTGACTGTTGCGTTGTCATAGACCACCGCGCCGATGGTCATGGCAAAGATATAGCCCACATGCTGCATACGCATCTGGATATCAAGCACACGGGGCCACTCTTTCTCCAAACCCGCCTCCACCAGCGTATCATAGGCCATGGCCTCATCGGCCCCGCTGGCCATGGCCTCGGCCAGTCCGCTGAGGATACGATTGAGCAGAAAGGCGATAAAAATAACGGTACCGTTGCCAAGCGGTACCAGGGCAATGATCGACATTTCCATGACCATGAGCAGTGAGGTGGCCACCAACAGTCGCTTCCGTCCAAGCAAATCGGCCAGGGCCCCGGAGGGCACCTCGGCCAGAACAATGGTCACGGCCCAGACGGTGTTCAAGAGGGCAAACTGTTCAAGGCTGAGACCGTAATCAAGGAAGAGAATAGTGAAAACAGGATAGTAGAACCGGGCATTAAACAGAACGCGAAAGGCGATAAACCGCCGCACATTCGGCAGAGAAAAAGGTGAGATGTCTGATGATTTACCCATGCAGGACATAATGGGAGGAATACATCAGGCTGTCAAGCAGTTGTCGGTAAACAACAAAAAAAACTCGCGCTGTATTCCACTTTATGCTACATTTCTTTGATTTGACAGCAAAAACATATCCCGAGAGTCTCTTGAGCAACGATCATTCTCCCACATCCGAGCCCCTGCTCTGCTCCAGTTGTGACCTGCTGATGGCGGACGTCACGCCGCCGCCCGGGCATACCGTCCGCTGTCCGCGCTGCGGCAGACGGTTGCACAAGTGGAAGACAAACAGTATTGAAAAAACCCTGGCCATCAGCCTGACCGGCCTGCTGCTCTACCTGCCGGCCAACTTCATGCCGCTGCTCACCCTTGACATCCTGGGCATGAACACCTCCTCCTCTCTTTTTGCCAGTACGCTCTCCATGTTCGACCAGGGACAGTACATCGTCGGTATCCTGATTGTCCTGTGTGGATTTTTCCTGCCCCTGCTTCTTCTTGCGCTGATATTTTCCGTCAGCCTGGCCCTGTACAGGGGCTGGAGACACCCATGGGTCGCCCGCGCCCTTACATATATTCATCACCTGCGGGAATGGGCCATGGTGGATGTTTACCTGATCGGCGTCTTTGTCACCATTATCAAGATGAGCCACATGGCAACAATATCTTGTGATATCGGCCTTTTCTGCTTCATCGGCCTGGTAGTCAGCACCATCGGCGCCCTGTCGGCCATGGACAGACGGCTGTTCTGGTCCCGCCTGGAACCCGAAGGCGACCAGCGGCTGGTCGTGCCGGTCCGGGCAGCAACAGGAGCTGATGCCGGTCTCTGTCTCTGCCACGGCTGCGAAAAAGTCGTCCCTATTGCCGCAAACGGCGCCGGTCGATGTCCCCGTTGCGGCGAACAGGTGCATCTTCGGAAAACAAACAGCCTCAACCGTACCTGGGCCCTGGTGATCACAGCAGTTATCCTCACCCTGCCGGCCAATATCCTGCCCATCATGGAGGTGGATTATTTCGGCGTCCCGGACCGGTCTACCATCATGGACGGCATTATCTATTTTTTCCAGGAGGGCTCCTATGGCATCGGTGCCATCATTCTCACCGCCTCTATCCTGGTACCGCTTTTCAAGATTTTCGGGTTGATCCTCATTCTGATCACCATCCATTTCCGTCTGCCCGGTCGGCGGCGACAAAAAACCATCATGCTGCGGTTTATCGAGTTCATCGGCCGCTGGTCGATGCTCGATATCTTTGTCATTGCCCTGCTCTGCGCCCTGGTCCGGTTCGGTTTTCTCTCCACCATCAATGCCGCCCCGGCGGTGTTCTACTTTGCCGGAGTCGTGGTCTGCACCATGCTGGCCGCCATAAGTTTTGATTCGCGCCTCCTCTGGGACGCAACCACCTTTTCAGACCAACCACCTTATACATCATGCAGCAACCTGAACTGAAAAATAAATCCTTCATCTCGCCGATCTGGTTTCTTCCCTTTATCGCCCTCTGTATTGGCGGCTGGCTGCTCTACACCTCCTATCGGGATGCCGGTATTGATATTATTGTTCACTTTGCCTCGGCCGAGGGCGTCACCGCCGGTAAGACCAAGGTCATGTACAAGGGCATTGCCGTGGGAACGGTCAAAAAAGTCGAGATTGCGGGTGAGCTCAAGGGGGTTAATCTATATATCGAAATGGATAAAAAAACACGGTCGGGCCTGGTCAAGGATACAAAGTTCTGGATTGTCCGCCCTGAAATCTCCGCCGGTCGCATTACCGGCCTGGAAACCCTGGTCAGCGGTTCCTATATTGCCGTGAAAAAGGGAACATCAACGAAGGAGTGCCGTTTTTTTGAAGGATTGGAAACCCCGCCGCCCCTGGATTCCGATGCGCCGGGCCTGCATATTATCCTTAAAAGCCCAAGCCTCTATTCCCTGCAACGTGGGTCCCGGGTCTACAGCAAGAATATCAAAATCGGTCTGGTCGAAGATTATACCCTGGCAAAAGACGGGATGATTCATCTCAAAATCCTGATCAGACCTGAATTTCGTCACCTGATCCATGAAGGCACCCGTTTCTGGAACGCCTCCGGCCTCTCGGTCAGCGGAGACCTGCAGACCGGCCTGACCGTCAACATGGAATCACTGGCCTCGCTTATCTACGGCGGTATATCCTGCGATACCCCGAAGGCCCTGAAAAACACACCGATGATACAGTCGGGCCGCACATATCATCTCTACAAGGATTTTGAAGATGCCGAGTACGGTGTCACCATGACCCTGCAGCTGGCCACCGGCGCAGGCATCGTTGCCGGCAAGACCAAGGTGCTGTATCGCGGTCTTAAGGCCGGGGTGGTCAAGAGCCTTGACATTAACAACGATACCTTTCACACGGTCACCGCCACCCTCCTGCTTGATCCACGGGCAGAGGTCATCCTGCGTAAAAACACACGATTCTGGGTTATCCGTCCCCAGGTCTCCATCGAGGGCATCAAGAATCTGGAAACACTGCTCTCCGGGGCCTACATCACCTTTCAGGTCGGGGACGGGCCGCACCAGGACCATTTTATCGTTGAAGCCAGCCCCATGCCCATTCCAACCCTGCGACCGGGGACCTCTTTCAATCTGCAGGCACGGGATTCCGGTTCCCTGACCATCGGCACCCCTGTTTTTTATCGAAAAATCACTGTCGGCCAGATCACGGACATGGTCCTCACCAAGGACGGAAAAAATGTTCGCACCACCATCATCATCTACAAACCATTTGACCGTCTTGTGGCTGATAACTCCATCTTCTGGAATGTCAGCGGCGTGCAGATAAACGGTAGTTTTTCCAACTTCAAGATCAACCTCTCATCCATGCGGGCCATGCTGGCCGGCGGCGTGACCTTTATCACTCCGGAGAGCGGACAGGAAAGAAAACCACCGGGAAAAACAATAAAAAATTTTCGCCTCTATGAGTCCTATCATGATGCCGTTATCCATGAAAGCGCCCTGCAGCCCCGCGGACTCAGTCTGCGGATAGAGGCGGAAAAACCAGCCGCCGTCAAGGTGGGTTCACCGATCCTGTACAACAACATCAAGATCGGCGAAGTCATGGACCTGACCCTGTCCCGGAGAACACACGACATTGTCATCGACCTACTCATTTTTGAAAAGTTTCGCTACCTGGTCAATGGTTCCTCCCGCTTTTATATATCTTCCGGCATAAAGGCCGAGGCCAGCCTGCAGGGTATTTCCCTGGAAGCAGGCTCGCTGGAATCAATTTTCAGCGGCGGCATATCCCTGTATAACCCGAAACATAGTTCCAGGCTCCGCAAGGGCGCCGTCTTCCATCTTTACCAGGACCTGCGCGCGGCCATGGACGCGGAGGGTCTGCGGTTGACCCTGCACCTGCAGTCGGCAAAGTCCATCACCAGGCACACGAAAATCCGCTACCACGGGATTGAAATCGGTCATATTACCAGTATCGACTTTGGTGCCGGTTTTGATCAGATAATCGCCCGGGCCGTGGTCAGAAAGGATGCGCAGAAACTATTACGACAAGACACAGAGTTCTACCTGGTTACGCCTAAGGTGTCCCTGAGCGGCATCCGCAACCTGGACACTGTTGTCGGCGGAGCGTATATCAGTCTGCGGCCGGGCATGGGGGCGCCGGCCGATGAATTTACAGTGCTACCCGAATTACCCGGTGAGAGTGGAACTTCCGCCGGGCTGCATCTCATTCTGGAAAGTCCGACCAGAGGGTCACTGGGACCGGGAAGCCCGATCTACTATCGGCAGGTACAGGTGGGATCAATAACCGGTTACCGATTGTCGCCAAGCGGCCGCCAGGTCTGGCTGCAGGCCGTCATACGGCCGGAATATGCCTTTCTTGTCCACCAGGGGACCAAGTTCTGGAATGCCAGCGGCATAGAAGTAACCGGTGGCGTTTTCAGCGGTATGAGCATCAGGACCGAATCCATGGAATCAATCATCAGGGGCGGGGTGGCGCTGGCCACTCCACCGGGGAAGGCCATGGGCGGACCGGTAGACGACGGCGCCCATTTTCAGCTTGCGAAAAAGGCTGACAATGCCTGGAAGGAATGGTCGCCTGATTTACGCCGGGTTGACACCCAAAAAGAAGCGAAAAATTTTTCTGTCGGGAAAAGAAAAAGCGGGACAGGCCAAAAGGTGGAAGGGAAAGAGGCCGATGTAATGTTATGAGTTATGACGGTCCATCCTTCCGCTCGTTATGCTCGGCCAGGGCAACCAGGACAAAATCCTGCAGCAGTTCCCGATTATGGGGATCAAGATCGATGAATTCGCAGCCGACCGCCACATGATCGAGATATTCCTCATCCATGACCCAACGCACCTCCATGGACAAATCGGCGACATCAGCGAGATGCGGATGGCCGACTATGGCAATCAACTGCAAAGGATCATTTATCTTGAACCGGATGCCTGCTGAACGCTTGCAATGAAAACCGATTCCGCCTTCGCTGATATTCAGAAGACGAACGTCGTAGGTCTTCTCTCCACCGGCCGGGACAATTTTGGCAAGCGTCACCTCATCGGCGGGTAAGAATATCCTCGGGTATCTTCGTTGTTCCTTAAAAGAATCCATATATCTCTTGATGTAGTCATTAGAAGTTAACGATAGCGTATACTGACGCACAGTTCAATCCTTCTATCGGCATAGTGTATCGCCGGCTTAAGGAAATAGCAAAAAAAAAGAGCAGAAACTAAATGATTCTTCTTGGTGATTTTGCTTACTTTTTCTTTATACCGGACCATAGTGCCGAAATATGCATCCCTTGCGGCCCCTTAAATTTCTTCTTTCTCTGTATCTTCTTTCCTTACTGAAAATCCTGGCTGAAAAAAGCGCAGCCGGTTGGCATTGCTGACCACTGTCACCGAGGAAAGGGCCATGGCCGCCGAGGCAAACATCGGCTGCAGCAGCCAACCTGTAAAGGGGTAAAAGAGACCCGCGGCCAGCGGAATACCGATAATGTTGTAGATAAAGGCGCCAAACAGGTTCTGCCTGATATTGCGGATGGTGGCGCGGGAGATCTCGATAGCCACGGCCACATGGGTCAGGGAATCCCCGGCCAGGGTAATGTCGGCATTGTCAATGGCCACATCCGCACCCGATCCAATGGCAAAGCCGGTGTCCGCCTGGGCAAGCGCCGGGGCATCATTGACGCCATCACCCACCATGCCTACCCTGTGTCCCTTTGCCTGCAGCTCTTTGATGACGCTGAGTTTTTCCGCGGGCAGGACTTCACTGTGGACCTCTTCAATGCCCAGCTCCCGGGCCACGGCCTCGGCCGTTGCCCTGCTGTCGCCGGTACACATGACAATGGTCACCCCCATCTCCTGCAGGGTCTTGACGGCGGCGGCCGAATCCTCCCGTATGGGATCACGCAGCAGGAGCAGGCCCAGCGGGGTATCATCCTTGGCAAGCCAGATGGGCGTTGCCCCGGAAGCAGCCCCTGCCTCGGCCTGTGTTCTCGCATCATCAGGCAGGGATAAACCCCGCTCCTGCAGAAAAAGATGGTTCCCCAACAGATAGGTATGTCCTTCAATATCTCCCTGGACGCCACGTCCGGCAACGGCGATAAAGTTTTCGACCACCGGCAGGTCACCGCCATTCCTGCCGGCGGCCTCCAGTACGGCTTCCGCCAATGGATGCTCGGAACCCTTTTCCAGGGCGGCGGCAAGTTGCAGGAGCCGTGTCTGTTTCTGGTCTGCCAACGGTATGATCTCGGTCACCGTTGGCGCCCCTCTGGTCAGGGTTCCGGTCTTGTCGACCACCACATGGCTGAGGGTGGATGCGGTCTGCAGGCCATCGGAATTTTTTATCAGCACATTGAACCGGGCCGCCCGGCTGGTGCCGACCATAACGGCGATGGGTGTTGCCAGCCCCAGGGCGCAGGGGCAGGCGATAACCAGCACGGCAATGGCTGCGGTCAGGGCAAAGGCCGCCTGCGGATGGGGACCGACAAACATCCAGATAATAAAGGTAACAATGGAAATAGCGATGACGGTGGGCACAAAAACCGCGGCCACCCGGTCGGCCAGCCGACCGATGGGCGGCTTGGAGAGCTGGGCCTTTTTCACCATGGTGATAATATGGGCAAGGGTGGTCTCCTCACCGAGACGGGTCACCCGCAGGGTAAAAGTCCCGGATTTGTTCATGGTGCCGCCGGTGACCGGATCCCCGGCCTGTTTTTTCACCGGCAGGGGTTCACCGGTCAACATGGACTCATCAACAGTTGAGTGACCATCGACGACAGTACCGTCAATGGGGATGCGTTCTCCGGGACGGACCCGGAGAATATCATCAATTCTGAGCAGGGAAACCGGGATCTCGATTTCGCTTCCGTCAATAACCACCCGGCCACTGGTCGGCCGCAGGCCCACCAGGGAACTGATCGCCTCACTTGTTGTCCGTTTGGCCCTTGTTTCAAGGGCATGACCGAACTGAAGAAAGGCCAGGATCATAACCGAGGCGTCAAAATAGAGGTGATTGCCGCCGCCGTCAATAACATCAGGCTTCACAATCACCAGCAGGGAGGATATCCAGGCAGCCGACGTCCCAAGGGCAACCAGGGTGTCCATATTGGAAGTCCCGTGTCGGGCCTGTTTCCAGGCATTGACATAATAACTCCGGCCTGCAAGGATCATGGTGATGAGACAGACCAGGGCCATCAACAACCAGAATCCCCGGTGGCCGGCCACGGAAGGAAAGAGCCCCGACATCTGCCCGGCCATGATCCCGAAACCCACGGTGGCGGCAAGAATTGCCCGCAGCCAGGAGCGCCGGATTTCATGGGCGGCCGCATTTTTCTCCCGGACGGTGGTATCCTCCAGCTGTTCTTCAACCTGGACTTCAAGGCCGTTTTCCTTCAGCAGCAGGGCAACCCTGGCCGGATAGGCTGAGGTCTTTACACGCAGCCGGGCGCCGATTCGTTCTATTTCCGCATCGGAAAAATTGGTGCCGATAATCTCCTGCACCTGGACCAGGGTTTCCGGCCCGCTTTCGACCGGCTGGAGAAAAAATACGCCGACAGGTGATTGTTTCGGCAAGTAGGCGCCATACCCCTTTTCCACAATTGCCCGCACAACGGCCTGGGGATCGCCCCCGGTTACGCGCGCCTTTTTTTCAATCAGGTTCACCACCGTATTGCGCACTCCGGCAACGGAGAGAATGGCCTTTTCCACGTTGGCCACACAGGCGGAACAGCTCATGTCATCAATGTTTATCTCATACTCATCCCCTGCTTCAGGCCCGCCCTCTCCCTGATATGAGGCCTCATATCCCCGTTCTCTGACGGCGGCCACCACCGCCTCGGGATCACCACCACAGACCAGGGCCTCTTTTTCCACCAGATTGACGGCAGCCCTGGTTACCCCGGCAACGGAAAGGATCGCCTTTTCCACGTTGGCCACGCAGGCGGAACAACTCATATCCGTTATACGGATGAGATACTCGGCATCACGGCAGGGCGCGTCGCCGGCGTCTACCGGAAAGGTCGCCCCATCGTTAATGGGACAGGCCGCATCCTTTTCTTCTCTTTCCACTTCAACAGGACGTGCGTCATAGCCGGCACGGCTGACGGCCTCCGCAACCTGCCTTGGGTTTCCGCCTGTGACCACAGCGCGACCCGCCTGCAGGTCAACCTCCACGGTCCGCACCCCGGCAACCGAACGGGCAGCTTCTTCAACAGCCCGAACGCAATGCTCGCAACTCATGTCAGTGACGATAAGTGTATATTGCCGCATAAATCACCCATCCCATGTACATACCACATAGTGCTTTACCATTTTATCCTACAGGGTAAACATTAAGGTCGTGGAAATCAATATTGGTCACACAATGAGGCACTCATATTGACAGCAAACAAAAACAATGGGCAACAGAGCTGTGTTACATGGCGCGGCACGAGCATGGTCTGTGGAGCGATTCTCCATTGTTCCAGTGTCAATTTAGTTGAAATGGAGTGATGTTTGATTATGGCCACAAAAACGACATTGAACCGTAAGTAGTCAGGGGCACCGCATCTTCGCACGGTCGCGACTGTCCGCATAGTGGGCTATAGCGACCGGTCGCGCCTGCACGAATCTACGGCCCCCCTGACCACTTACAAGTTTAAGGTATATGAAAACACATGGTTACAAATCCTGTGACCAGTTACATTGAACCAGCTCCTCATCACAACGGCAGGATATGGACCTCTTCCCTGATCGGATGCATGCCCGCAAGAAACAGGCCATTGCGGCCGTCAATGGCAATCGGGTCACCGGCATTGATCCGGTGGCCGTTGATAAGCGCATATTCCCTGGTTTCAAAGACCTGCAGGTCCCGGCAGCCGACGACACAGGTCTTCTCCAGCCGGGTGGCGACCACCGACGCGTGCGAGGTCTGGCCGCCGCGGGCCGTCAGCAAGCCATCGGCCATTGATATTTCCCGGATATCCTCGGGCACCGTATCCTGGCGAATGAGGATCAGAGGCACATCCGGTTTTTCCTGCCGGAGCCGCCTGATATTTTCCCCTGTAAAGACCGCCAGCCCGGAAAGGGCAGAACCACTGACCCCGATTCCCTTACCCAGTACCGATTTCTGCAGTTCCCCATTATCGGCAAACACGTTGAGATGCTCTTTTTTCTTGATGGTGATCATGTCCCGGGTCTGCAGGACATAGAGCTGTTCCGGCTCCGGCCCTTCAAAGGTAAATTCTATCTCCTGCGGGTTCCACTCCTTGGTGTACACAAGGTCACGGGAGATGGAGAGCAACTCCTCATAAATTTTTGGAAATCTCCGTTCCAGGGAATTTTGCACCGACCGACCGTCCAGTTCGGCCTGCTCAACCGATATCGGGTAACTGGTCACCAGCCCGGAAACAATGTCCTCGCCCTGGTCACCGGGGGCATAATCCCCCCAGAGCGCCACCCGCCTCACCTTGCGATAGGGATGGGCGGTGAACAGCACCCCGCTGCCCGCCTGGTGGCTGATATTGCCATAAACCATGGCCTGGATAATAACGGCAGTGCCCCAATCATCGGACACATCCATCAGTTGCCTGTAATCCCTGGCTTTTTTGGTATTCCATGACCCCAGCACCAACTCCACCGACCGAATGAGCTGCAGCCAGGGATCATCGGGTACAGCGCATCCCAGTAAATGCACCGCCTTTTTATATTTAATGGCAAGTTCCTGCATCTGTTTGGATGAGAAATCGCGTTTCAGGCGCACGTTATACCGTGCTTTGTGTTCGTTCATCAGGGCCTGAAATTCTTCCCTGGCCACGCCCTGGGCCATGGCCCAGGACTGGATAAAGCGCCGGTAGTTGTCCCAGGCGAAATAGGCCTGGTCCGGGTTGGCGCTGACAAATTCCTCCACAAGCTCAGCGCTGAATCCCACATTGTGGATGGTTGTCATCATACCGGGCATGGAGATGGCCGAACCGGAGCGCACAGAAAGCAGCAGCGGCCGGTCGCCGGAACCATATACCTTGCCGGTCAGTTCCTCGATCTCGGTTATGGCGGCGCGCACGCGGTCCATGAATTCGCTCCTGGCCCGGTCAAACTTGCGGACCGCGGGCCAGCAGCGGAAAATTTCCGTGGTAATGATGGCTGCCGGTGGCACCGGTTTGCCGTCTCCGGCCAGGACCATCAGGTTAAATCCCTTGTTGCCGAGATGAATCAGATTATGGGTGGCCGGATTTTCATTATACAGCGAGCTGATCGCCTTCTTGGGATTATAGGTCATCAGCAGATCAAGGGTCTTTTCATCGAGAATGTCCTTCTGCGCCTCCAGGGTCTGGATGATCCTGCTGATGAAATTATCAAGATGCTGCAGACCAAAGGTGGTGGCGATCAGGTCCCTGAAAAATGACTCGGACAGCCGCAAAACCGTTGACGGAAGGTCCTGATCATCCCAGAGCGACCGGTAGCGGGTCAACAGATTCTCTCTGCCAATCTGTGGAATGATGATAGAGAGGTTATTCTGATGGATATTGGTGTAATAGGCGTAAATAACATCCTTGACCCCTTCGGAAAGGCCGCGCATGATATCCAGGTGCTGGGTATAGGAAAACCGCTTGATGGCAATGGACGAGGCCAGCAGGCTGGCATAGGTATCCAGGCGGCGGCTGGAGATGCCGTCTATTCTCAGCGCCCGCAGGTAGAGGCGCAGGCACTTGACGATCTTGATAAAGGTGGCCTGGGTGATGAAATTGAGATTGATGGTGTGGGAGAGCCGCTCAAGATAGATATTGGCCAGGTTTTCCAGGCGAAAGGTCAACCCCAGGGCATCAAACTTGCGTTCACTGTAGCGGCCGTAGACCGAGGGAATATCCACGGCAATGTGGCGTTTGTAGTAAATTTCCTCCCGGGGTTCAAAGACCTCGTCACTGAGGATGATCTCCTTAAGACGCTCAAGATGGTCCATCAGCGCGGTAAGGCACTGCATGGTGTCACCTTTCTCCAGCACCGCCAGCAGCTCCTCCATCTCCGGAAATCCAGTTTTCGCCGCCTGTTGCAGCTGGTTGCGAAGCTCCGGCAGACCAAGGTTATACTTCTGGTGCAGCAGTTTAAACATCCTGACCAAGAGCTCGAAACGCTTGCGCTCAACAGCGGAGATTTCCCGGTGCTTTTCAAGAAACTGATGCTGCTCTTCATCATCCCACAAGAGGATGTCCTGCATGGAGTCAAACTGCAGTTCCCGTTGTATGGAGAGGGCCAGGGCATGCTGCTCATCGACAAAGGGACCGGTAACCTCAACCTGGGCCAGGATTTCCTCGGGCAGATACTCCTGCAGGACCTGTTTGTCCAGGGTCAGCCAGAAGCGAAATATCGCCTTGATAAAGTCGACAATCAGGTTGCTTGATTCCACATGGCTCTGCTTGCGCAGAAAATGAATGAGCAGATCGCGCCGCTTGTGCAGTTCATCAAGTTCGGTGGAGACCTCCCGCAACTCGCCCTCGGCCCCTATCTCGTTAAAGAAGACCGGCATCAACTTGGTAAACTGCTTGGCCAGGTTATAAATAGGGGCGATGGGATGGTTGAGCAGGTCTGTGATATCACGTTGAAAGAGATCGGTGTCCTTGACACAGGTCCCGGAGAGCTTGATATTGATGATCAGGGCGGAAAACAGGATGGAGCACCACTTGGGCTCCTGCATGATCAGGTGCAGCCAGACCCTGATGTTGGCGAGATGGGCCGGGTTGGTGAGCGGCTGCCAGTCCTCGTCCACGCCCATGACATTGGCATACTGGAAGCCAAACCGGACCGCCTGCCATAAAAAGGCCTCGACCAGACGGGAATTGCCCCGTTTGAACACCTCGCCGCCGATCACCTGGATACACTGAAGAGAGGTGTGCGGATATTTGCGGACATTGGCCTTGAGCAGTTGAAAGGTGGTAATGAAAAACTGCTCGATATCCTCAAAACTCTGCTTGCGGATCAGTTGCACCAGGGAACGGTTGATTTCCCGCAGGCTCTCCTCATGGATCAGATAGAGCCCGGGCGTGTCCATGATGCGAAAGAGAAAGAGCAGCTTGCGGTTTTCTGCAAAGGGCGAGCCCTTCTCCTCTTCCGTCTGCGCACCCAGAGTGGCCGGGATATCGCGGTAGAGGCGAACGATATCCATATGGGCCGGCAACTGCAGGATCTTTTCCAGTCCGGCCAAGGGATCGGCCTCTATATCAATTAGTTCCAGGGCCTGCTGGTGCCGGCGGATACAGGCGTGGGAGATGGCCTCAAGCAGCGGCCCGGCCTTCCAGTTGGCGCAATAGTCGCCACACTGCTTCTCAAACCACGGCAGCGGGTCCTCTTCACCCAGCCAATAATCATAGTTGAGCTGGAGAATCTTGCGCATCAGCCGGGCAATTGGCCGGTAATCAAAGGACAAATCTTTCTCTTCTCCTCCGGCAATGGCGATCAGACGCAGGGCCATTTTTTTCATGGGATGATGGCCCTGGACCATGAACATCATCACCCGATGACCCAATGCGTCAAGATGGCGCAGACGAATAAAAAAGGCATTGAGGACATCCTGGTACCTGAGAAGGCAGTCATAATCCATGGAGTTGATCAGCTTGTCCGTATAGGCGAGCATGGCCTCCATGATCCGGCGGACCAGTTTGCCGTTTTTCCGCGATTCCGCAAGGGCATCAAGGAAGATGGAAGAGAACAGGGAAAAGGCCTCCGGTCCCTGGGGATGTTTCCGATAGTGATGCAGATTTTTCAGGGCAAAGGCACGCAGATCAGGAATAATCAACTGCCAGTTGCGGTAGGGATGATTGATCTCGTAGAGCAGCTTTTCCAGCTTGATCGAGAGCCCCTGAAACCGCTGCACGATGTCCTGCAGGGGCTGATAACGGGGATCAATGAAGACCTGACCGGCTGTCTCCTGCAGGTTGGCCCGCAGGGCCGAGGATTCTATTTTTTCCGGAGTTGTCTGGGGACTGGTCATGATTTCTTTGGGGGTATACTTTCGACAATACTGTCCACCTTAATCCTGCAGTTATTCGTGAATCAGACGCAGTAGATCTGCCTGTCTCAACATTCGAATGCCGGATAACTGCAGGATTAAGGTGAAATATTTTTCATCCTTAGCCGGTAGATTACCCCCAAGGGCGATTGAGAAAAAGGGAAAAGATCATACCACAAAAATAAAGCCGCTGATACCTTCTCTGTTTTTGAAAAACTTTGGTTCCTCACATATCGGCAACGGTAGGCCATTTTCCTGCAAGCGATCTACTCCAAGGTGCAGGTTCCCCGTTACATACCTTTCAGAAAATTACCTGTTTTTTTCCTTCGCTACTTGATTTTTTTCATTTAATGATAATTCTTTAAATTAAAGAATGGTTTTCATCTGGAATGTGATGGAGAAGTCTTACTAATAATTCAACAGAGGAGTCGATCTTATGAGAAAGAATTTATTACTTACAGCAGGCGCGGTTCTTTTTTTGTCAACGGCCATGATTACCGGCTATACCCAGGCAGCCAGCCAGCCGGCAGTGACCACCAACCAGGG
>WFZC01000188.1 GCA_015489765.1 Desulfobulbaceae bacterium | reverse complement strand
TCGCGGATGCCGTCCGGAGTTGCCTGGGGAAAGATTCTCCGCAACTCCTTATCGCTCAGGCTTTCAACCAGCCGCCGAATAATGGTCTCTCTGTCCATGAAAAAGCTTGCTGTGGCGAGGAGATTTGCTGTTTGCCGTCCCTGTACACATTATGGGTGTCTCCATAGCCATGCTCGAGGTTACTAAAAAAGTTCCATGGCTGGGCCACGCGCATGTTTGGGGCCAATAAATTCTGCCCGTTATTGCCGGATTATTTCCGTCACAAGTCCTAAGCTTCCTCACTTTCCTCGGTCCGATAATAGAGCATACGTTGGCAGGTAGGGCAAATCTGCAGTTTATCACCCTTGCGCACCTCATTGTACTGCTGGGGAGGCATGGTCATGAAGCAGCCCTGGCATACCCCGTCAACGGTATTGACCACGGCAAGCCCGGACCGCTTGGTCAGCAGCATGTTGTATCGTTTGAGAAGCGGCGCTTTCAGCTCTTCGGCAAGCTGCTCACGTTTTTTTGCCACCTTTTTGCGCCGGTTTTGAATCTTTTTGATTTTTTTGGCCACGTTTTTTGTTTCTTCAGCCAGTAGCTCTTCTTCCCCACTCAGCAGATTTTCAAGCTCTGTGGCCTCGGTTTCGGTTTTTTCGATTTTTTCCATAATGGCCAGCAGCTGCTCTTCTGATTCCTTGACCAACCGTTTATTTTCTTCAATTTCCTTGAGCAGAGCCTGATGTTCCCGGCTGGTTTGGACCTGCATCATTTTGTTCTGCCTGTCTTTGATCCTTGCCGAGGCATCTTCGTTTTCCACTTCAATGGTCCGTTTTTTCTCCAGCAGTTCCTTGACCTGTTCACGGCAGTTGCTTATGGCCGCTTTTTTCTCATCGATTGACAGTTGCCTGTCATCGATTTCTTTTTGTTGTTCGCTGATTTCCCGGTCAAATCCGGCAAGTTCAACGTCAATTTCCTGCAGGTCGATGAGTTGGTTCATCTCGTCGTTCAATGGTACACTCCTTGTTACAATCAGGTTGCGCCGGCCTGATCATCGACCGGCGGGTATATTGGGAAATTTTTTATGTTACATTATTTTGTTACATTATCATGAGGCCATAAAAGCCGGAAGCACCGACTCTGGCCTGAATGGCTGCTTCTTTCAGGATATTTTTCAATCGTCAATAAGTGTCAATGGCGGTTGCTGAGTAACCGTATGCACCCTCGTTTTCATGTGTCTTTTTTCAAGCTCCTCCAGCAATCGCTGCCGAAACGGCTCCACAATGAGATGTTCGGTGGCAAAATGACCGCCGTCAATGATCCAGAGGCCCGCTTCTTCGGCCCAGCGGGCAACGGAATGTTTGACCTCGGCGGTGATAAAGAGATCGGCCCCAGCTTCAAGGGCTGTTTCGGCAAACTCCGAGCAGGAACCGCCGCAGACCGCGATTCTGACGACCCGTGCCGGTCGGGGGCCGGCCTCAAGAAGCCATGGTGAGCGGCAGGTCCGCCGCAATAGTTCGATGCACCTCTCCGGCTGCACGGGAGCGGCGCAGTTTCCTATTCTTCCCAGTCCACAGCCGCCACCATCGGTGTTTCCGGCAATCAGCGGTGTTATCTCCTTAAGTTCCATCCCCCGGGCAAGTACGTCGCTTACCCCGCCTATGGTTGCGTCAAGGTTTGTATGACAGCCGATAACATGGATACTGTTTCGTATGGCTTCGGCAATAAATGAGCCAACAGGATGATCGGTGCGCAGGGCATGCAGGGGGCGAAACAGGGCTGGATGATGGGTTATGATAACGTTGGCACCGCATGATATTGTCTCCTGGAAAAGCGAGGCAACCGGATCAAGGGCAAGCAGAAGCGATTTTACCTCAGCGTCTGGATTCCCGACGAGAAGACCGGTATTATCCCAGGATTCGGCCAGGGAGGAAGGGGCAATCTGTTCCAGAATGTCAAGAATATCTCGGACAAACAGGTCCATTGCCGCTTACAAAGAAAAAGAGGTACAGCCTCCGGGACTGTACCTCTTGTTTGTTGTTCCGCTCCCCGGCCGACCCTTTGGCCAGCTGGGGAAATGTTGTGTTAAAGGCGTTGTTTTCAAAAGCCTGTATTATTTGATTGAGGAAGATGAGTAAAACCCATATAATCGATTCTTCCATGTTCAGTAATCTGGTGGGCCTACCTGGACTCGAACCAGGGACCGACCGGTTATGAGCCGGTGGCTCTAGCCAACTGAGCTATAGGCCCAACGTTGTAAACTTATCTATTCTACATGAAATAATTTACCGGTCAATATTTTTTTAACAAATACCTGAAAAATGTTTATTGTTGGGCCGAAATGGTGCCCTTGGGTTAGGGGGGATCGATTTTTTTCGTGTCATGCAGGTGGACGATGATTTATGCCAATCTACTGTATTTTCTGGTGGTTATTTTCCTTTATTCCACCAATATTCCGCCTGCAAAGGCCCATTTTTCTCCCTGGATGACCCTGGCGCTCATGGCCGCAGCCGGTTATCTCTTTTCCCGTCTCGCAGCCAGGATGTTTGCCCGCAGTATGAACGGTGCAAGCTCTGCTTATTTTTCCGTGGAGAAAAAACTCACCCTCATGGCCGTGGCCCTGTTTGCTGTTTTCGTTTATGGCCTTGATTTGAAGTATTATCTCCATCCCCTCTCCTTTGACGATCACCTGCCGGTGCTGGAAAATCTGGCAGGACTGGCTGTTTTCTTTCTGTTACTCGCCATCATGTGGCTGCAGGCGCGACCCGCCTACCAGGTAATCTTCCAGCGCCGGTATTCCCCTGTCGGTTTTGTCCTTTCCAATATCAAGGCCAACCTGCCCATTGTCCTGCCCTGGCTGGTACTGTCGGCGGTTTTTGATCTGCTGGCATTGCTGCCCTGGCCAGGTTTTCAGGAGTTGCTTGCTTCGTCCTGGGGGGATTTGATTCTCTTTGGGGTCTTTGTCTGTTTTCTGGCATTGTTTTTTCCGCCGCTTGTCCGACGGCTCTGGGGGTGCAAACCGGTTCCGCCCGGTCCCTTGCGCGATCATATCAAATCATTTTGCCGCCGGCAGGGTTTTCATTCGGAGATATTCTACTGGCCCTTGTTCGAAGGTCAGGTGTTGACGGCCGCGGTCATGGGTATTGTCCCCCGTTTCCGCTATCTGATGATTACGCCGGCCCTGGCGGCCGCCCTTGACCAGGAAGAGCTTGACGGGGTGCTGGCCCATGAGATCGGCCATGTAAAAAAACTGCATCTTGTCCTTTATGTCGTGCTCTTTCTCGGCTTCAGCCTGGTGGCCGGGGTTGTTGTGGAACCACTTCCCTATCTGCTGCTCGGCAGCGACATCTTTTATCGATTGCTCGATTTTCTCCCTATTGGGCCGGATACCTTTGTCGCTGTTTTCGCCGCCCTGTTTCTTCTTTTGTTCATGTTGCTCTATTTCCGTTTCATCTTCGGCTATTTTATCCGCAATTTTGAACGGCAGGCCGATCTCTGGGCCTTCCAGGTCCAGGGGACGGCCCGGCCCCTGGTCCGAGCCTTTGAAAAGATTGCCAGTTTAAGCGGTGATATCCGGGACGAGAAAAACTGGCACCATTTTGGAATCGGTGAACGCATCGACTTTTTACAGCGTTGTGAGCGGGATCCTTCCCTGGTTGGCCGCCATGATCGGAAGGTGTACCTGAGCCTTGGTCTGTATCTTGCTATTGTGGCGGCTGTCCTGGTTGTTTTTCCCAGGCTTGATACGGCATCTCTGGCAAAGGGTTACGAGACCAGGTATTACGAGACCGTGCTGACCAAAAAGCTTAGGGAGGAACCGGAAAACAGCCTGCTGCTGCAGATGTTGGGTGATCTGATGCAGAAAAAGGCGATGGAAAAAAAGGCCATCGAGGCCTATGAAAAGGCCCTGCGGCTCAAACCGATGAATGCAGAACTCACCAATAACCTCGCCTGGTTGCTTCTGACGGCCAGGGACAGGTCCCTGCGGGACCCGGAGCGGGCCCTGACCCTGGCCCGGACAGCGGTTTTGCTACAGAAAAAAGGATATATCTTTGACACCCTGGCCCTGGCCTATTTTGCCAACGGCCTTGTTGATGAGGCCCTGGCAGCTGAACGCCAGGCCATTCTCCTGGACCCGGAACACGCCTCTTATTATCGCCGACAACTGGAAAAGTTCAGCAGGCAGGCCCGCCTGAAGGCTTTGGCTAAGTAGCAGCGCTAGGTAAAGACCATCAGGCCGCTTTTTTTTGCAACCTCTTCCTGCTGGCAAGAGTCTGGGCCAGCTGCATCAGTGATCTATCCCGGCAGTTGAGAATAACAGCCCGCAGACCGGCTTCGACCAGCAGCGGCAGCATGCGGCAGTGGAGGGCCGAACGCCTGACTGTCGGCAGGCCCATGGTAGCGTTGCTGAGGGCCACCATGGTTCTGGCCCTGTTGTCTGTCAGTTCACCGATCAGGGATATGAGTTCCAGCACCCGGTCCAGGTCGGGCATGCCGCCGCTCAGGTTCCAGCTCAAAGGATCGGTGCGCACGGATAAGACAGGATCCAGGTAAATATTTGCCAGCGGCAGACCAATGGCATCGGTACGTTCAAGGACATCAATGGCCATCTGCAGCTGCTCATGGCTGCCGGTTGCCCACAGGCCTGGCCTGGTGAGCAGGACAACCAGGTTTGCATCATATTTTCCGGCCAGGTGGATGAAGGTGTCCAGTTGGTCGGGATCGGCGGTCACCGCATTGATTGTGGCCCTGCCCCTGTGACACTCGAGCGCCTCTTCAAGATGGGCGCCGGCCGGCAGGAGGAGGGGAATATCCCACCTGCCCTGGATGGTTTCCACGATCCAGGGCAACCTGTCGGCCATGGATTTTGCCGGGCCAGGATTGATGGCCAGGGCAGTGGCTCCGCCATTGATCTGGGCGCGGGCCAGACCGATCAGGCCTTCTTCGTCGCGAGCGGCAAGGAGCTGTTGGAAGCGGGGATTGAGGATGTGAAGATCTTCACCGGCGAGCAGTAATGGTCTCTTTTCGTGCCTGTCCATGGTTGTTCTCCCATGATCCGGGCATTACAAACAAAAAACCCGGATCGAAAAAGTATAAACAAAATCGATCCGGGTTGTCCCTGTCATCCACGGTATCATGATCTTCCCGATCCGCGGGGAATGATCGTCTCTGTTGCAGGCAGGTCTTCTGACTTCCCCTCCCGGCAACGGCCTTCCCGTCCTGCAGGACAGTGGACTTGAAGTTGCACGGGTTCTTCCCGATAGGGGGAAGAGCAGGGGTTACAGCGGCGGGCCCGTCCCGGATTTACACCGGGTTCCCTTTTCATCCGCCCGCAGGCGGACACCTGAACATCTATTTTCCGCTACAAAGTACCGCAGGTGTAGCGGCTGGTCAAGCAAAAAAAGCTATATTTTGCAGTGTGCCGCCTTATGGTATACATTATATGGTGTATAGAGCAAACGACGTTAAATAAAAATTAGGTTTGCGGTACCAAGAAATCCCGCAAACAGGATAGACAGGCAGCGGATAGAAATGCAAGGAATCTAACATCCTTCGTCTTCCTCGATGATCATCCCCCCTCCAACAGGGACCTGGGGTGTTATCGTTCCGCTGTGGGGCGCTGTTGCCTGCGGTGCCGCTGCTGCCCCGATCTGACCGAGAATCGCCTTTTTTTCACTCTGTTCAAATTTGGTCCAGACCTTCATGTCCCTTGGATCAATGATCAGGGCCTGTTTGTAGTTCTTTGATGCCTCGCCATAGTTCTTGCCGGAAAAAAGCCGGTCCGCCTGCTCAACCAGGGAGGTATATCTCTGGTATTGGGCGGCGAGGATTTTTTTATCCCCAAGGGTGGCCAGGCTTGCCGCTATCATAACGGCAACAACGACGATGGCAATGGTTACGTTTTTTACTTCCATCAGTTTGTCCTCCCGGAGATTTTTTTACCAAGCGTTGTTTCAAGAAAGGCAAAAAAGACGATAAAGAGAATACCAACCACGGTTACCGCAAGAATTGTCATGCCAAGCGGCAGGCCAAAAAAATCGTTGAGAAATATTCGTCCCATCGCTCCGGATTTATAGATTGGTTCAATCAGGGTAAATAGTTCCGAAAAAAGGGCGGACCCGATGATAAGGCCGCCGACAAAAACCGCTCCATCAATTCGACCACCAGCCATGGCGGTTGTGGATGTAGCCGGTCAGTAGCCACCGATTACCATGCCGACACCGAGGATAATTCCTGCCAGGATGTAGGAAATGATAAAGGTATCCGGAAGATAGAGCATGGAAATGTCCAGGATGCCAAGGGCCGAGCTGGCATAGAGCAGGAGCATTGCCGTCAGAATCGCCGAAAACATGACTTTGACAACGGTCACGTCATAGAGGTAAAAAACCCCGGCAATTTTCCGACAGTTTGCCAGCCCGCCCGTCTCCAGGACAAGCCCGAAAAAAAAGCCAAGGCAGACCGCAACAAAGAGGTCCGCTGGTGAGTTCGCCATATGGGCGAGTTTAAGTACTGGTGCCATTATAACCACCCATTTCTAACAAGATATGCTGTAGCGTAACCGCCAAAAAAAACAGAAAAAAGAAAGGCCCATGAGCCAAGAGACAGCAGGGACGCACCTGTCAGTCCCTGGCCGCTGGTGCAACCAAGCCCAAGGCGGGAGGCAAAGCCCACCAGGATGCCACCGGCCAGGGCATAGATGAGTCTGCCCCTGACCGATATTGCCGGCCCCCTGTTGACCTCGATTCGACTGCGGCCATTGAGAAAGCTGGATACCAGGCCACCTAAAAAGGTGCCTATGCCCAGAAAGACGAGCCAGACATGGAGTGGGTTCCTGCCATGGGCAAAATAATGACCAAAATATGGTGAGTGTTCAATATGTGCCGGTGCGATCAGGTGCATCAGCCAGGCGGACAGCCTGGCCCAGGCGGCCGAACCACCCAGCCCCTTGCCACAGAGAAAGAATGAGGCAAAGAGTACAAAACCAAGCGCAATGCCGGCAATATAAGGATTTATATAGCGTTTCACGCAGTTCCTCCCTGGTGTTGGTCATCGCATATTGGACTGCGTCATCATGCAACGACACCAAATAACGCGGTTTGTTTACTGAAGGGACAATTCTCCATATGGAAGAGAATTGCCCCCTGTCTGTTCTCAGACGGCAGTTTTTGTCTGCCGATCAATAGGGATGCCACATTCGCAGGCGGAATGCCGTTTCCTTCTTGGAGGGATGCTGACGATATTTTGTAATTTTGAAGGAGCCGGTGAACTGGTTGACAAAGGGAAACCCGGCCTGGGCCCAACCGACCACACCGCCCTTGTTTTTCACGCCGTTCACCGTTGCCGGGCCAACAACCCAGACGTTTTTGTATCCATACTTGTACAGAAATCCACCCACATATTTTGACCGATGCGATGTACGGCAGAAAACATAGATCTCGGCGTTGGGATCGGTAATTTTTTTGGGAATTACGTAAACATGCCCGGCCTGCACATGGTCGGTGCCCTCGATATGAAAGGCATCCCATTCGGAATCGGTCCGGACGTCGATCATGTATATTCTGGCCCGGTAGGCCGGATCATTCATGGCCTTTTGCCAGACCTCATGCAGTTTGAAAACATCGATCTGGTGGTCCTTGGGAATGGCATTGATAAACTCCTGGTGCAGCGCATGTTCGGCGGCAACCAGTGGATTGTTCGCTGCCAGGGCCTGGCCTGTGCCCATCATGAGCAACAGACAGCAAAGGGCTGGAAAAAGTACTCGTTTCATGTTCGTAACCTCCTGAAGTTAAAAATTAGAAAATGAAAAATATATAAAAAATGAAAAAGAATACGATGCGAGTCAGTGTTCACCTCTTGCCCGAGGACTCTGACTGGTTAGGGGTAGTTTTTGTGAATGAACGATTTGCTCATAACAGTAAAGGATTCAGGCGTGCCTGGTCTGTTGACGAGAAGATCTAAAAATAGAATGGTTTTGGGGTCAGGTCAAGAAAATTATTCATTACCAGGTCGCCATGAAATGTGATTGTTTTGGGTTTTGTTCGGTTTACGATATGGGCAGGTTCAGCCAGAGCTTGACTTGAACCGGCGCCTTGGGTACACTGTGATCCAGTTTTCAGGTGTCCGCCTGCAGGCGGATGAAAAGGGAACCCGGTGCAAGTCCGGGACGGGCCCGCCGCTGTAACCCTGCCCCGATGGTTCGGGGAGCTTGTGCAGTCTTTGTGTGCCACTGCGTCGTCAAACAGACGTGGGAAGGCCACTGCACAAGAAGGGAAGTCAGAAGACCTGCCTGAAAATAGTCCGACAGTACCCCCTGGCAATGGGGCGGACAATGTATGCACATCTGGGATAAAGAAGGGATGTCCTGGATCAATTTATTAATTGGTCCGGGTTTTTTTATCTCCGGACCGTGAAAAAAGGGGGTTTTCATGAAATCGAAAACTATTTTTTTTGCGGCGCTCGTGTTGTGCATGTTCACCGTGCAGTCGGTAACCGCTGGGGAGCATAAGGTGGAGCATAAAACCGGTATTGTCCTGGCCATGTTCGGCACCACGGTCGAGCCGGCATTAAAGGGATTGCTGAACATCAGAGACAAGATGTCCAGGGCCTATCCCGGGACCCCGGTCCGTTTTGCCTTTACCTCCAATATCATCCGCCGCATCTGGCAGAAACGGGCCAAGGATCCCGCCTACATCAAGGACCACCCGGAAATTCCTGCGGAAATTCTCCATGTCAAGGGTCCCCTGGCAGCCATTGCCGACTTTCAGGATGACGGTTATGATACCATCATCGTGCAACCTACCCATATCGCCCCGGCCGAGGAGTTCCTTGATCTGACCAGTTATGTCAAGGCCCTGGCATCCATTGATACCATCAAGGAAAAATTTAAGCCCTTTCACAAGCTTGTCATCGGGCGTCCCATGCTTGGCACCTTTGGGGTCACCCATCCCTATGAAGAGGATATCAGGGTTGCGGTAGGGGCCATGAAGGAGGATGTGGAGCGGGCGCGGCAAAAAAAGGCCGCCCTGGTCTACATGGGACACGGCAACGATCATTTTCCTTCCGGCGGCTCCTATATGCAGTTTGCCCATGAGATGAACCAGGCCTATCCCGATGTGTTAACGGTGGTCGGCACGGTCGAGGGCTATCCCGGCCTTGATGAGGTAATGATCCGGCTGAAAGAGGCAAAGGTGAAAGACGTGTACATCCGGGCTTTCATGGTTGTGGCCGGAGACCATGCCCACAACGATATGGCCGGTCCTGGCAGGGATTCCTGGAAATCCGTCATGGAAAAGGCCGGAATCACCGTTCATCCCTACCTGCATGGTATGGGAGAAAATGACCGGGTTGCCGACATCTATGTCCGTCACGCTGCGGATGCGGCAAGGGATGCGGGCATTGTCCTGAAATAATGGCGAGGCGGCCGGACCATTTATCCATGATCGGCGCCCTGTTGTCAGTGTTGCTCCTTTTAGCGATGCTGATTGCCGCCACCATGGGCTTTATGAAGATTCCGGTCGCCGAGGTGGTTGCCGTGATTGTCCATAAAATTGCCGGATTTGGCGCGGTTCCGGATCCGGTCGCCGCCGGCATTGTGTTGGATGTGCGTCTGCCGAGGATTATCGGCGCCGCCCTGGTCGGTGGCGCTCTTGCCGTTTGCGGAGCCGTCTTCCAGGCTATTTTGCGCAATCCTCTGGCCGATCCCTACACCCTGGGCATTTCGTCCGGCGCCGCCTTCGGGGCTTCGTTGCTGATCGTGCTCCAGGTTTTCGGCCTGGTCCTGCCCGCGTCCCTGTCCATTCCCGTTTTTGCCTTTGCCGGCAGTATCGCCACCCTGTTTGTCGTCCTTGCCCTGGCCGGCGGCGCCAGACGGTTGTCCTCAACCAGCCTTATCCTTTCCGGTGTTATCGTGGCGGCCATTTTATCGGCTGCCATAGGGTTTCTCAAGTTTCTGGCCGATGAACAGGTGGGGATTATTATTTTCTGGCTGATGGGGTCTCTGTCGGGTATATCCTGGATAAATATAGCACTGTTGCTGCCGGTGGTATGTTGTGGTCTGGTGGTCTGCCTGCTCTTTTCCAGGGAGCTGAATATCATGGCCGCCGGTGAACGAACCGCCGCAACCCTTGGAGTTCACACCGCGCGCCTGCGCTGGATGCTTCTGCTTGTCTGTTCCCTTATGACCGCTGTAAGCGTGGCGGTTTCCGGCATCATCGGCTTTGTCGGCCTGATTGTTCCCCATCTGCTGCGGCACTTGTTTGGGCCGGATAATCGCAGGCTGATTCTTTTTTCTTTTCTTGGCGGCGCGATTCTCCTTGTTGTGGCCGATACCCTGACCAGGGCCGTTTTGCCCTCGGAGGTGCCCATCGGCGTGTTGACAGCCCTTATCGGCGGCCCGGTTTTCTGTGTGATTTTTTACAGGCGGCAGCGTGATTGCAGGTAGACCAGCCCATGTTTCCGGCGCCCTCTGGCGGCTTGACCGGATCGGTTTCGGCTATGGCGGTCAGCCGGTTCTTGCTGATTTTTCTTATCAATTTGAGCAGGGATGCTGTTACGGCGTGCTGGGGCCAAACGGCAGCGGCAAGACCACTCTCCTTGATCTGCTCTGCGGACTGCTGGTTCCCGAAAGCGGTGCGATCCTTTTTAACGGTCGGCCGCTTGCCGATTGGCGGCCACGGGCATTGGCCCGGCAGGTGGCTCTTGTGCCGCAGGAATTCGCGATTGATTTTGATTTTTCCGTCCGCATGGTGGTCGAAATGGGACGATATCCCCACCTGGGCCGCTTTGAGGATCTTGATGAGCGTGATCATGCCCTGGTGAGAAGGGTGATGGCGGAACTGGCAATCGATGGGCTTGCCGACCGGCCGGTGAACCGGTTGTCCGGCGGCGAGAAGCAGCGGGTGGCCGTTGCCCGGGCATTGGTCCAGGAGCCGGCGGTTCTACTGCTGGACGAGGCAACGTCCAATCTGGATATTTTTCATACCCTTTCCATTCTCGGGGCTGTTGGCGGCCGGGTGCGGGCAAGGGGATTGACGGTCATCGCCGCCCTCCATGATCTGAACCAGGCCACCTTTTTCTGTGACCGGCTTTTGTTTCTGAAACAGGGACGACTGGTCTGCCATGGCCCGATTGACGAGGTGCTGCGGCCGGATGTGATAGGCGAGGTTTACGGCGTGCAGGCCAAGGTGGTTTATAGTGATTTTTCCCAATGTTATCAGGTGAGTTTTCGCGTGCCTGAAGGCGGTTGTTGACACGGGCTATAATATGAAAGAGAAAAAACCGATATTGTTGATTGTTCTGCTGCTCCTTGTCCATGCCGGGGCAGTTGTGGCCGGGCCGATTGTAGATGCCGACGGCCGGGTGACGGTGGTCGGGAAGCCGTTTGCCCGTATTATTTCCCTCTATCCGGCCCATACCCGTAATCTCATTGATATGGGGGCCGCCAACCAGATCGTGGCGGTCGGTCGCAGCGATCACCAGATGAAGGACCTGCCCCGGGTCAGTTTCCGGGATGACCCGGAACGCCTTCTTGCCCTGCGACCGGACCTGGTGTTGATCCGGCCCATGATCTCCCGCGCTTACCCGCAGCTTGTCAGTCGTCTTGTCCGGAGCGGGGTGGCGGTGGTGTCCCTGCAGCCATCAGCAGTGGATGAGCTGTTTCGCTACTGGCAGACCCTGGGAAAATTGTCCGGCCATGAACAGGAGGCAAAAAAGATGATCACCCGTTTTGGCCGGGGACTTGCGGAAATTAGGCGCCAGGTACGACAAATCCCGCAGGCGGGGCGCAAGCGGGTCTATTTCGAGTCCATCCACAAACGGATGAAGACCTTTGCCCCCGGTTCCATGGCCATTTTTGTTTTGGAATCGGCCGGCGGCATCAATGTGGCCGCCGATGCCAGACAGGTGCGCAAAACCAATATCGCGGCCTATGGCAAGGAGCATATCCTCGCCAAAGCAAATGAAATCGATGTATTCCTGGCCCAGAAGGGCCGCATGAATCCGGTCACCGTGGAGATGATTAAAAACGAACCCGGTTTCCAACTGATCAAGGCGGTTAAAAATAATCAGATCTATCTTGTTGACGAGAAGCTGGTTTCCCGGCCGACCCTGGGCCTGCTGGATGGAATTTCGCGGGTATTTGATATTCTTTATCCCCAGAAAGAGAGGGCAGGGGGTGATGGCAGGTAATATCCCGGCTGTCATAGTGGCCGGCACTCATTCCGGCTGCGGCAAGACAACCCTTGCCCTGGGGATCATGGCGGCCTTGCGGGGGCGGGGCATTGAGGTGCAGCCGTTCAAATGCGGTCCCGACTTTATTGATCCCAGCCTGCACAGGCAGATAACAGGACGCATCTCCAGGAACCTGGACGTGCGCATGTGCGGCGCCGATTTTGTCCGGAGGAGCTTTGCGGCCCATGCCCCGGCAGCGGGCATTTCCGTGATCGAAGGGGTGATGGGGCTCTTTGACGGCGGTCATGGCTCGACGGCCCATCTTGCCGCTCTCCTCGGCGTGCCGGTCATCCTGGTGGTGGACGTCCGCTCTGCGGCCGAGAGCGTAGCCGCGGTTATTCATGGCTTTGAAACCCTTGAGCAAGGGATCCGGGTTGCTGGTGTCATCCTCAACCGGGTCGGCAGTCCGCGACACCTGCAGTTGATTACCGAAGAGGTTAGGAATCATTGCCGGGCGGAGATCATCGGCGCCTTGCCCCGAGACAGTGGAATTTCCCTGCCGTCCCGGCATCTGGGTCTGGATATGGGTGCGGAGATGGATCAGGACCGACTGGCTGCCCTGATGGCAGCCCATCTTGACCTGGACCGGTTGGAGCAACTGGCCTCCGCGGCCAGAGGACCAGGGCCGGTGGCAAACGGAATTGATGCTCCGATGCAGAAAACCGTTGTCCGTCTGGGCCTTGCCCGGGATGAGGCCTTCTGTTTCTACTACCAGGATAATCTGGACATGCTCCGGGCCGCCGGGGCCGAGATAATCCCGTTCAGCCCCCTGCATGATAAAAACCTGCCCGCAGATCTGGACGGCCTGTATCTCGGCGGCGGCTATCCGGAGCTGCATGCGGCCCTGTTGGCGGAAAATGAATCCATGCGGCGGGATATCCTGGCATTTTCAGTATCCGGCAGGCCGGTGTACGCCGAATGCGGCGGCTTTATGTATCTCTGCCGCGCCATTGTCGATACCCACGGGGCAGAGCATCCCATGGTCGGAATCTACCCGGTGCGGGCGCAAATGGGCAGGGGGCTGCGCAGGCTTGGCTACCGACAGGCAACAATGCAGGTGTCTACGTTGCTTGGCCGGAAAGGAGACATCTGTTATGGGCATGAGTTCCATTATTCGGAGATTGAGCCCATGCCCGGAGATGTTGAACCTGCCTTTGTTCTTGATGACGGCCGGAGCGAGGGCTATGCAGCGGGTAGTACCCTGGCCGGTTATGTGCATCTGCACTGGGGGCGGACACCGGATGCGGCCCGATGTTTTGTCCGGGCCATGGCCTCGCAATCGCATGAGAATGGGTTATGAATACAGGAAAAGCACAAAATAATAGGCAAATAAAAAAAATAAAACCGCTTGGGATCGAGGCGGAGAGCTTTCGTATTATCGAGTCCGAGCTTGGGCCGGAGAAAAGGGAGAAATTTTCGTCTGAAGAATTTGCCCTGGTACGACGCTGTATCCATGCCACCGGTGACTTTTCCTTTGCCGATACTATCCGCTTTTCCCGGGACGCGATTGCGGCCGGACTGGCGGCCATCCGGGCCGGCAAGAATATCCTGGTCGATGTCAATATGGCGGCCGGCGGCATTTCCACGGGCCTGCTGACAAAATTCGGCGGCCGGGTCATCTGCCGCATCGGTGAGCCGGACACGGTCATGCGGGCAAAAGAGGAAGAAAAGACCCGGTCCGAGGTGGCCATGGAGCGGGCCATCAATGATAATATCGGTATTGTTGCCATAGGCAACGCCCCCACGGCCCTGCTCAAGGTCATGGAACTGCGGGAAAAAGGGCTTTTTTCCCCCGATCTGGTTATCGGCGTGCCGGTTGGATTTGTCAATGCGGCGGAATCAAAAGAGATTCTTTCAGCACAACCCTATGCCTTCATGACGGCCCTTGGACGCAAGGGCGGCACCCCGGTGGCCGTGGCCGCGGTCAATGCCCTGCTTCGCCTTGCCTGAACGTAGAAAATGGCGGCAGAAAAGAAAAAATTGCGATCCGGTTTTACCACCGGCGCCTGTGCGGCGGCGGCGGCCAAGGCGGCAACCCTGGTCCTGTTGCGGCAAAGGTTAATTGAGTCTGTGGAGATTCCTTTCCCCGGTGGCGATCGGCATGGCTTTTCTCTTTATTCCTGTGTCTACCAGGACGGTCAGGCCACGGTCTCGGTTATCAAGGATGCGGGTGATGATCCGGACGTGACCAACGGCGCCGAGATCATCGCCATTGTTGAGCAGGCGGAGTCTGCGGCGGGTGGTGAGGTGGTGACCATTCTCGGTGGTCCGGGGGTGGGGCGAGTGACCAAACCGGGCCTGCCCGTGGCGGTTGGCGAGCCGGCGATCAATCCGGTACCACGGAAGATGATCCGGGAGGCGGTTGCCGAGGCGTTTGCGGAAGCGGAAATCAGGGAAACTCTTCCCTTGCAGGTGAC
>WFZC01000187.1 GCA_015489765.1 Desulfobulbaceae bacterium | reverse complement strand
CCACTTCCTTTCCGGCGAAGGCACCATGGCAATCATCCTGCCCCACGGCGTCCTGTTTCGGCGCGGCGCCGAGGCAAAGATCAGAAAAAAACTCCTGCAGGACGGCAATATCGACACCGTTATCGGCCTGCCGGCCAAGCTTTTTTACTCCACCGGCATCCCGGTATGCATCCTGGTACTCAAGAAGTGTAAGAAAGCCGATGACGTGCTGATCATCAACGTCAGCGAACACTTCGAGAAAGGCAAGCGCCAGAATGTGCTGCTGCCGGAACATATCGACAAGATCATCGACACCTACCAAAACCGCAGGGAAGAAGAACGTTACTCCCGCCGGGTATCCATGGAGGAGATTGAAGAAAACGACTTTAATCTGAACATCACCCGCTATGTCAGCACCGCCAAACCGGAGGAACCGGTGGACTTATTGCAAGTCCATGGTGAACTGACCAGCCTGGCGGACAAGATCACCAAGGCCACGGAACGTCATAATACGTTCCTCAAAGAGCTGGGGTTGCCGGTGCTGCCATTGGTATACGAAAAAAGGACATCCGTTGAGAAATAGTAAAAGGCTATTCAATAAAATGCGGGTCTGGATTGTTATTCCGCTGCGCTCCGTAAAAACCAGGGAGCTTGGTTGCTAACAGAACACCATCAGATTATTGAGGACTTTTTGCAAGAGGCAGAGTACATCTCTTTCCATTCATTGGAAAGTTTAGCTGAAAATAGGATTACGCATGTTATTGCATGTGTTGTAGCGGTGAATTTATTCTCATTTAACTTGTTGAATTATCATGATTGCAATAAAAATTTTGCGGCTGAAGCCGCTCCTACGGGCTTGGGTTGCGGGCATAGCCCTCCTTGGTGGTAACCAGGTTTCAGGTGCTCGTTACTCTTTATGCGCTAACGGAGTATAAGGAAATAAATCAACATACCCTCTGAGTAGTTACCGAAAAAAGGGAAACACAAGACTATGAAATATATCAGCACCCGGGGTGAAACTCCGCCCATTGGTTTCAAGGATGCGGTCATGATGGGCCTTGCCCGTGACGGCGGCCTGTTGCTGCCGGAGAGGCTGCCTGCTGTTGATCGCAGCAGGCTCAACTCCTGGCGCAATCTGCCCTATCAATATCTGGCCCTGGATATCCTTAGTCTCTTTATCGACGATATTCCCCGCCTTGATCTGGACACCCTGGTTGAACGATCATACCGGAAATTTTCCCATCCCCAGGTGACGCCGGTACGCAGGGTTGGTGAGCTGTACATCATGGAACTGTTTCACGGCCCGACCCTGGCCTTCAAGGATATCGCCCTGCAGCTTCTGGGTAATCTGTTTGAATATATCCTGGCCGATTCCGGTTCCTTTATGAATATCATCGGCGCCACATCCGGTGATACCGGCAGCGCCGCCATTTACGGCGTGCGCGGCAAAAAGGGGATCAATATCTTTATCCTCCATCCCAACGGACGCACCAGTCCCATCCAGGCCCTGCAGATGACCACGGTGCTGGATCCAAACGTGTTCAACATTGCGGTCCGCGGCACCTTTGATGATGCCCAGGCCATTGTCAAGGAGATCTTCGGTGACCTGGAGTTCAAGGACAGGTATCGTCTCGGCGCCATCAACTCCATTAACTGGGCCCGGGTTCTGGCCCAGGTGGTCTATTACGTCTACAGTTACTGCAAGGTGTGGAAGACCGGCGCCGAGTCGGTGGATTTTTCCGTGCCCACCGGCAATTTCGGTGATATCTTTGCCGGTTACATCGCCAAACGGCTCCTGCCCGAAGGATGTATCAACCGGTTGATCCTGGCCACCAATGAAAACGATATCCTGGCCCGTTTTGTCAACCAGGGAAAGTATACCACCAGCGGCGAGGTAACACCCACCTTCAGTCCATCCATGGATATTCAGATCGCCTCCAATTTTGAGCGTTATCTCTATTACCTGCGTGATGAAGACAGCGAACAGGTCCGGCAGGATATGGCCGAGTTTGCCCGGACCGGCACAATCGACCTGGGCCGGTTCAGGCAACGGGTGCAGCAAGATTTTGGTGCCCGCAGCGTCAGTGAAGAAGAAACCATTGCCACCATTGCCAACATCCATGACCGGGAAAACTACCTGCTCGATCCCCATACAGCGGTCGGGGTCAAGGCGGCCATGGAGCTGAAAAGCGATGAGCGGCCGGTGATCTGTCTCGCCACCGCCCATCCGGCAAAATTCGGGGAGGCGGTGCACAGGGCCATCGGCAGGGAGGTTGACCTGCCGCCCGCCCTTGCCGACCTGACTGAGAGGGAGAGTCGGTGCGAGGTCATGGATGCGGATGTCGATAAGATAAAAGAATATGTCCGTCTCCATGGACTGAGCTGAGGCGGAATAATGCACCGGGGAAAAGGGCTGACATACAGGGAACAGGTGGAGGAGGCCGTCGCCTTTCTCGGCCAGCGCAAATCGGTGTGTCCGGATATTGTTCTCCAGCTGGGAACAGGGCTGGGCGCCCTGGCCGAGGCCGTGGAGGAGCCGGTTGTTATCCCCTATGCGGAGATACCGCATTTTCCGCAGTCAACGGTCACCAGCCATGCCGGAAATCTCGTGCTCGGTACCCTGTGCGGCCGGAAGGTGGCCCTGCTCCAGGGCAGGCTGCATTTTTACGAGGGCTATTCCGCCCGCCAGGTCGCTTTTCCGCTCCGTGTCCTGTCCCTGCTCGGGGCCAGGACCGCTGTTATCACCAATGCCAGCGGCGGCCTGAACCCCGACTTTGTCCCCGGCACCATCATGGTCCTTGCCGACCATATCTACCTGCTGCCGGACAATCCGCTCAGGGGACCGAATGTGGATGACTGGGGGCCGCGTTTTCCCGATTTTTCCCAACCTTATGATCAGCGGTTGCAGAAGACGGCATTTGCGTCAGCCGCTGAGCTTGGCCTGGATGAGGTTGTCGGCGGCACCTATGTCTGCATCCCCGGTCCCAGCCTGGAAACTCCGGCGGAAACCAGGTACCTGCGCCTGATCGGCGCCGACGCCGTGGGGATGTCCTCCCTGCCGGAGGTGCTGGTGGCCGTGCATGCCGGCATGCGGGTCCTGGGCCTTTCCGTGGTGGCCAATGTCAATGACCCGGATAACTTTACCCCCATTGTGCTTGACGATATCGTTGCCGCCGCCGGCCGGGCCGGGCCCCGTCTGCAGCAGCTGCTCCTGCTCATCTTGCCGAAACTGTGATTATGGATGCAAAAGAATTTATCATCAGCGGGAAATACCTGCTGCCCATGGACGGGCAGGGGACGTTCATCGAGGATGGCGCCGTGGTGACCCGCGGCGACACCATTGTTGCAACCGGCCCTGCCGGCCAATTGCGCGGCCAGTATCCCGAGGCCGAGGAGCTTGCCTGCGGCCATGGCCTGATCATGCCCGGCCTGGTCAATATCCATACCCACGCGGCCATGAGCTGTTTTCGCGGCCTGGCCGATGATCTGCCGCTCATGCAGTGGCTGCAGGACTATATCTTTCCCAGGGAGACAAGACTGACGGGTGAGATTGTCCATATCTCCACCCTGCTTTCCCTGTGCGAGATGATAAAATCGGGCACCACCAGCTTTAACGATATGTATCTCTTTACCCCTGATGTGGCGGCGGCAACGGCCGAGTCGGGTATGCGGGCCTGGCTGGGAGAGGTGCTCTACGATTTCCCTTCACCGAGTTACGGGGAACTGGAAAACGGCTTTGCCCTCATGGAAAAGCTGTTTGCCGACTATGGGGACCATGACCTGATCACCATGACTGTTAATCCGCACGCGGTCTATACCTGCTCGCCCGATCTGCTGACCAGGCTTGGGAATTTCGCCAGGGAGCGGCAGGCCCTGCTCCATATTCATGTGGCCGAGAACAGAGATGAGGTCGGCATGTGCCGGCAGCGGTTCGGGACAACTCCCCTCCGTCATCTCGATAAACTCGGCCTGCTTGATAACCGGACCCTGGCCGCCCATTGCGTGGTCCTTGATGAGGAGGAGATCGGCCTGCTGGCACAGCAGGGGGTCAAGGTCGCCCATTGCGCGGAGTCGAACATGAAACTTGCCTCGGGCATAGCGCCGGTGCCGGCCATGCTTGCCGCCGGGGTGTGTGTTGGTATCGGCACCGATGGCAGCGCCTCCAATAATGACGTGGATATGTTTGGCGAGATGAACAGTGTGGCTAAGGTCCACAAGGCCGCTGAGATGGATCCCACGGTCATGGACGCGGAAACCACCCTGGCCGCCGCCACCCGGGGCGGGGCCGCGGCTCTGGGCGCCGGGGACCTGATCGGCAGCCTGGAGGCCGGGAAAAAGGCGGACCTGATAGTTGTTGATTTTGACCGGCCCCATCTGAGTCCGGTGTATAATCCCGTATCGCACCTTGTCTATGCCGCCCGCGGCCGGGATGTCGTCCACTCCATGATCAACGGCAGGATGGTGATGAAAAACCGGAAAATTCTTACCCTTGACGAACCGGCGATTCTGGCGGCAATGGGGGAAATAGGCCGGGAAATAGTTGCCATGCAGGCCTGATGCTGTTGACAGCCCCGTTGCCTTGGTGCTATGGTGCAAATGTTTCATCAATTTTTCTGTTTGATGGCGTCATAAAAATTGTGATCTGCTTGGCCATGTATCCCGCGCAGGAGTCTATGCCAAGGCCATTTATTGATCTTACAAGAAAATATCTAACAAGAGAGGTGCGGCATGTTCGGTCTGGGAATGCCTGAACTGATCATTATTCTGGTCATAATCGTTATTATCTTCGGGGCCGGCAAGCTCCCTGAAATCGGCTCCGGTATCGGAAAAGGGATAAAAAATTTCAAGGATGCGACCAAAGGTGATGATACCCCTAAATCAATCGAGGACGAAAAGGATAAGGATGCCTGATTGCTGGCATGACCTTCTCTTTTCAAGGAGGATATATGTTTGGACTTGGAACCCCGGAGCTGATTATCATACTGGGCATTGCCTTTCTGGTCTTTGGCGGTAAGAAACTCCCTGAGATCGGCGCCGGCCTCGGCAAAGGCATCAAGGCCTTCAAACAGGGCCTCAACGAAGCCGAAGAGGTGGGCCTTGATGTCAAAAAGAGTCTGCCCGGTGTAAAAGAAGTAACGGAGGTAAAAGAAAAAATAGACAAGGCCAGGGACATTTCCAAGGTCCTGACCAAGTAATACCTTCCCCGGCCGGCCAATCGTTTGCAGGTGTCATGTTCCTCCCTTCTGCCGGAACATGACACCCCTTCCGGCATGCCCTCCCGGCCGCGCTTTTTCCTTTATCCTTGACACATTTCTACTTTTTTTGTATTCGTCCCATCTGCAGTCTCAACGTTGATGGCGTCGTAAAAACTTCGATCTACTGCGTCGTGTGTCCTGTGGCGATTCTCGACATATTACATGTATAGTCAAGACCCGCCACAGAACACTACTCCTCGGAGTCTCCGCTACGCTCCGCTTACCTGTATATCTGTGTTTTTACTTAGCCATCTTTAAGCATTGTCTGGACTTTTTACGAGTTCATCAACGTTCCATTAAGCCTATAAACTTAAGCCTGCTCAGTTGTGTGAACGATCAGCCCGGATATTTCACCAAGGTCTTGCAGCAGATCGCCTGTGAATTATGCTGGTTAGGTTCATTCGATTCACAGCAATGACTTTCAGGAGTAATCCATGTGTCGTTTAGCGTTAAAATCCTCAGATACACCTTTTTCGCCCTATGAGGTCCTTCTCGCCATGGAGGCCATGCAGGAGGGATATGACGGGTCCGGGCTGGGCCTGCTCATGCGTGGCGTCCAGTTTACGGACTTCAACTATGAAAAGGACAAACAGGTTATCCTGTCCGGGATAGCCCACACGGAAGAGGCCCTGTCCAGATTGAACGGCCTGATGGAGGACCGTGGTTTTGTCCAGAAGTATGATCATGAGTTCACCGTTCATCCGGAGTTGATCGAGGCATCCGACCGCTATAAATACATTGTCCGGGTCTACAGAAAGCCGGAAAACATGGATGAAGCCAATCTCGAGGAATACCTGATGCAGACCCGTCTGTTTCTGCGCCGGGACGGCGAGGAGCATGGCGGTGATCTGACCGTGTTTTCCTTCTGGTCGGACGTGGTGATGATCAAGGAGGTAGGCTGGCCGCTTGCGGTCGGTGATGCCCTTTCTCTTGACGATAATCGCATCATGGCCCGGGTGGTCATGGCCCAGGGACGGCAGAACACCAATTACGGCATCAATCTCTATGCCTGTCATCCTTTCTTTATCCAGGGAATTTCCACCATGACCAATGGTGAAAATACGGCCTTTGTCCCCATCAAGGAGTGGCTGGAGGGGAAGAATATCCCCGGTTACACCGGCTATCAGAGTGACTCGGAGGTTTTCACCCATATTCTCCACTATGTGACCAGGAAACTGAAGCTACCCCTGCAGGTCTACAAGCATGTGATTACTCCCTTAAAGAGCGAGGAGTTGAAAAACCACCCTCAGGGGGATTTTCTCCAGGGCTTACGGGTCGCATGCCGCCGGCTGATTATTGACGGTCCCAACGCCGTTATAGCCACCCTGCCCGACGAGACCAGTATGCTGGTCATGGACGCCAAAAAGATGCGGCCCGCCATCGTTGGCGGCAAGCCCGGCACCTGGGCGATTGCCTCTGAAATGTGCGGAATGATGGCCATGGTTCCGGACCGTGATCCGGCCTTTGATTTCCAACCCATGCGTGAACATACCGTTATTATTCCTCCAGATCGTAAGGAACTTCAAATATGGACTCAGTTCGATCCGTTTACACTACCCCAAGCAGCTTAACCTACTGCGACCTGCCCTGGATCATTCAGCACCGGGAGGACCGCTGTACTCTTTGCGGCCGCTGTACCGCCGTCTGTCCGGTAAATGCCATTTACCTGACCTACCGGCGGCAGCGGGTGCCCAAGCTTGATGTGCTGAAAAAGAAGCGGGGCAACGAGTACCGGCATTTTGTCGGTATCCGGCAGCATACATCCATTGAAAAGAAATGTATCGGCTGCGGCATGTGTTCCTCGGTCTGTCCCAACGAGGCAATCGGGCCGGTGCCCAATACCAATGAACACCGGACGGTCTTTCACCAGAACCAGAAGGGCGAGGCCTGGAAACGGGGCGGCCGCCGCAACAAATCCGGGGCCACCATCCTGGATCGGATCGCCTTTGACCGCATCTCCATGCTGACCGACCCGGCCCTTGATGCCGGTCGGCACGAGTTCAGCCTGAACACTATTCTCGGCCGGGTGCTGCCGCCCGAGGAGTTCCTGCGCCGCAAGATGGCTGGTGAGTGGATTCCGCCCACCCGGGAGATCTTTCCCTTTATCATCGGATCGATGTCCTTTGGGGCCCTTTCGCCCAACATGTGGCTGGGACTTTTGCAGGGGGTTGCCTACTGTAACGAGGTGCTGGGAATTCCCGTTGTCATGGCAACGGGTGAGGGCGGCTGTCCGCCCTGGGTCCTGAAGAGTCCGTTCCTGAAATATATCATCCTGCAGATCGCCTCCGGCTATTTCGGCTGGGACGAGATTATCCGGGCCATTCCGGAAATGCAGTGTGATCCCGCCGCCATTGAAATCAAATACGGCCAGGGCGCCAAGCCCGGTGATGGCGGTCTGTTGATGTGGTTCAAGGTTTCCAAGCTCATCGCCCGCCTGCGCGGCGTCCCCGAAGGGGTTGACCTGCCGTCGCCGCCGGTCCATCAGACGCTCTATTCAATCGAAGAGAGTGTTATGAAGATGATCCAGACCCTGTCCATGGCCTTTGGCTTCAGGGTGCCGGTCTACCCGAAGATATCCGGTTCGACCTCGGCGAAAGCGGTGCTTAACAATCTGGTGCGCAATCCCTATGCGGGCGGCCTGCTGATTGACGGCATCGACGGCGGCACCGGCGCGGCCTATAATGTATCCATGGATGCCACCGGCCATCCCATCGCCTCCAACCTGCGGGAATGCTATCTTGACCTGGTCGCCCAGGGCCGCCAGAACGAGATTCCGCTCTTTGCCGCCGGTGGTATCGGTAAAAACGGCAATGTGACCCAGAACGGTATGGCCCTTATCATGCTCGGCGCGTCCGGCGTTCACATGGGCAAGTATATCATGCAGGCCTGTGCCGGCTGCCTGGGCAACGAGATGGGCCGCTGTAATGTCTGCAATATCGGTATCTGTCCCAAGGGCATCACCTCCCAGAATCCGAAGTTGTACCGGCGGCTGGATCCCGATGACGTCGCCCAGCGGGTCGCGGATGTCTTTATGGCCATCCGCACGGAGATGAAGAAAATCATGGCGCCGCTGGGAAGGTCGCAGAGCCTGCCCATCGGCATGTCCGATGCCCTTGGCATTGACGATGCAGATGTCGCAAAAAGACTGAATATCAAATACATTTGTTGATCCGTGTCCACGCTCAGTTGTGGCCGGAAGCCGATTTTTGACACACGATTAGAACGTGTTTACCTAATACAAAACTGATAGCCGATATGAGTGCACAAGAGAGGAAGGTTGTAATAGTCCGGGGCAAGGATGAAGAGGGCAGGCGCCTGACATCCAAGGTCTTTGAAGAAGAGGTTCGCGGGGCCGCGGCCGCCGCCGATGAGCTGGTCCTCGAGTCCTTTGGTCAGCATAATATCGGCTTGCGCCTGGGCTCGAAGGAGCATCCCCTGACCATCAGGGTGCAGGGGCCGGCGGGCCAGCGGCTTGGCTGCATGGGTCAGCCCGGGGCGACTATTATTTGTGAAAATGCAGCTTCCGATGATGTCGGTTATCTTAATATCGGCGCCGATGTTATTGTCCGGGGCAACGCCACCAACGGCGTCTGCAACGCCATGGCCGGCGGTCGGGTCATGATCGGCGGCTCCATCGGCGCCCGCGGCCTGACCATGACCAAGTGGAACCCGGAGTATGCGCGGCCGGAAATGTGGGTGCTTGGCTCGGTTGGCGATACCTTTGCCGAGTTTAACTGCGGCGGTATCGGTATTGTCTGCGGGATCGAGCCCAAGAACCCCGACAATGTGCTTGGGTATCGTCCCTGTGTCGGCATGGTCGGCGGCAAGATTTATTTTCGCGGCAAGACCGATGATTCATATTCCCGGACCAATGCCAAACTGACCCAACCCGATGATGAGGAGTGGCAGTGGCTCATTGACCGGTTGCCCGAATTTCTCGAGGCAATAGGCAGGCCGGAGCTGCTGGAGACCCTGTCCGAGCGCGGGGAGTGGAATCTCCTTTCCGCCATCACCCCCCAGGAACGGGCCCTGATGTTTTCCGGCCCCATGCCCATGGCCGAGTTTTCCCGGCGGGTCTGGAGCCAGGGATTCGGCGGTGGCGATCCCCTGCGCGACCTGGCTCCCGGACTTGAACGGTCGGTTATCGGCGTTATCGAATCCGGAGAATTTCGCCGGCGCAAACCTTTCTGGGCAAACAGGAGCTCGGCCGCGCCCTGCACCTATTACTGTCCGATGCACATTCCGACCATCGACCGGCTGCGGATGATCCGCGAGGGCCGCACCGATGAGGCCTATGAGATGCTGCTGCGCTATACGCCTTTTCCGGCCTCGGTCTGCGGCACCATCTGTCCCAATCTCTGCATCCAGAACTGTTCCCGCAAAAAGGTTGATTATTCGATCGATGTTCAAGTCCTCGGCCGGGCCGTCCATACCGCGGAACCGCCCAAGGCCCAGCCCTCCATCGGTAAAAAGGTTGCCATTATCGGCGGCGGCCCGGGTGGGATGGCCACGGCCTGGCATCTTGCCCTAAATGGTGTTGAGGCCCATATCTTTGAACGGGACAATCAACTGGGCGGCAAGCTTGCCCAGACCATTCCCTGGGAACGTCTGTCCAAGGCGGTCTGGGAAATGGAGATCGCCCGTTTTATGAAAGAGGACAATATCACCGTTCATTTCGGTGAAACCATGACCAAAGAAAGGGTCGAGGAGCTGAAAAAGGAATATGATTATGTTGTTGTTGCCGTTGGCACCCATCAACCGAAGATCATACCCTTTCCCGGCCATGAACGGGTCATTCCCGCCCTTGATTACCTCAAGGCGGCCAAGAGTGACAAGCCCATGAAAACAGGAAAGCAGGTGGTTATCATCGGCGCCGGTAACGTGGGCTGTGATGTGGCTGCCGAGGCCTATCGCCTTGGCGCTGAACAGGTGACCCTGGTTGATATCCAGAAGCCGCTGGCATTTGGCAAGGAACGGGATGCGGCCGAGGCCCTGGGCGCTGTTTTCAAGTGGCCGGTGATGACCAAGGAAGTCACCGAAGAGGGGCTTGTTACCGACAGCGGCGAACTTATTCCGGCCCAGACGGTGATCATTTCCATCGGCGATGTGCCCAGTCTGCCGTTTCTGCCGGATTCGGTTGAAGTGGTCAAGGTGGCCGGCGGTTCCTGGATCAAGACCGATGAGGCGGGACGGACAACGGATCCGAAAATATTTGCCGTTGGTGATGTTGAACGGCCCGGTCTGGCCACCAATGCTCTTGGCGCCGGAAAAAGGACTGGCGAGTATATTGCCGCTACCTTAAAGGGTGAGGAGTGGAAACCATTTGCCAAGAAGCTGATCAAGTACGAGGCCCTGACCGTTGCCCATTATGATCCGGCCGAAGAAAAGGGGGACACGGAAAATCACCAGGCCGCCCGCTGCCTGAGCTGCGGCTCCTGCCGCGACTGTCATCTCTGTGAAACCATCTGCCCGACCCATGCCATTTCCAGGCGTGAGATTGTTGCCGAGGATCCGGATGGCGTCAACTACGAATATGTCTCGGATGACAACAAGTGTATTGCTTGCGGTTTCTGTGCCGATACCTGTCCCTGCGGTATCTGGACCATGCAGCCCTTCTGATTCGGATTTTTTTTATTGTTCAGGCCGGGTCAACAGCCGTCACCATTGTTGGCGGCTATAAGGGGCAGCCATAGCTCCTTACTTTTTGACAAAGCGAAGCACAACCCGGTAGTCCCTGGTATTCAGGTTCTTGGGCAGAATATTGCCGTTGGCCACCAGGAGCGTCAGTACCTTGCCGCCCGCCGGATCCTGCCGGAATTGCTTGCGTCGTTCCCGGCCCTTTGGGCCGGTGATGCGTTGCCGTGGGTTGCGGATGTTGAGCAGTTCCGCCTCAACTCCTGTCGTTGTCGGTCGGGTTACCGATGCCGGGGGGCCGGCCGGGGGGATAGCGCCTACCATAATGTCAACCATTGTGTCCTCCCTGAGCTTTGTTGCCTTTTTTCCTTTCCCTGGAACCTGTTCCTTTATCGGCTATCAGTCTGTTTTTGTTTAATTCTTTATTTCCCCACCAGCTGTAGCAGCAGTTTTTCCAGCTCGACCTGTTCACTGAGCAGGGCCCCGGCCCGCATGTCCAGGGCTTCCATCTCCTCTTTTGTCGCCGCCTGGTGAATATGGCTGCAGTTGTAGTTCAGACAGAAGATGGGTTTGATGGTAAACATACATCCTCCTGGCCCGAGATAACAGTATTCGTCCCCATTGTCGATCGGTTCAATTGCAACTCCCAGCAACAGGTTGATCAACAGGACAACTGCGTCCGTGTTGCCGGCCATGTAGCTGCTGCAGCATCCGCCGCCAATCCTGGCCGCACAGGCCCGGCAGCGGTCGCCCATGTGCATTGCCTGCATCTGCTGGTCAAGGGCGGCTTCCTTGTGTCGTAATACCTGCAGAGACCTGGCAACATCCTGGTTGCGTAACAGGCGCGGGCCGTGCTGTTGGTAGAGACGGCGGGCCGTGCAAAGTTTTTCCCGGACCGAGCCGGAGTAGTAGGTGGCAAGGTCCAGGCCTGCTTGGGTGGTCATTGTTTTTCCGCCTGCTTCATAAAGGTTTTCCAAATCGGGGCTGCTGCCCGGCCGCCGGTTTCACCCCTTCCCAGGGAGCGGCCCCGGTCATGGCCGACCCAGACACCAGTGGTCAGTTTGTTGGCATAACCGATGAACCAGGCGTCCATGTTGTTATCAGTGGTGCCGGTCTTGCCGGCAGCCCCTGGTATGCCCCGGGCCTGTCTGCCGGTTCCCTGCCGGATGACCTCGGTGAGGATATCGGTGATAATCGTTGCCGTCCCGGGGGAAATAACCCTTTTGGCGGCAGGGCGGGGCCAGGGACGAATTTTCCCATGCCGGTCCCTGACCCTGGTTATGGTCTGGGGCCTGTGGTAGAGGCCATGGCCGGCAAACACGGTATAGACGCCGGTCATTTCCAGCAGGGTAACGGGTGAGGCGCCAAGGGCAAGGGGCAGTTCCGGTTTCAGTTGTTCCGAGATACCGGCCCGGTGGGCAAGCTGAATGACGGGCCGGACCCCGATCTTCTGCAACAGTTTGATGGTGACGATATTGCGTGAATGGATAAGGGCCTGGCGCAGAGTGGTCGGCCCATAATATTTATGGCTGTAATTCCGCGGGCGCCAGACCGAACCGTCCGGATTTCTGATGGCAACCGGGGCGTCCATGAGCTGCATCTCCGGTGACAGACCCTGTTCAAAGGCAGCCGCATAGATAAGCGGTTTGAACACCGATCCTGGCTGTCTTCTTGAGGTAACGGCCCTGTTGTAGGGGCTTTTGCGATAATCGGCGCCGCCGACCAGGGCGCGTATGCTGCCGCTGGCAGCATCTATGGCAACCAGGGCGCCCTGGGGCAACTTTTTGTCGTGATGCCGTTTTCGTACACGTTCCAATCCCTGTCCAAGACTTGCCACCGCCACCTTCTGCAATCGGCTGTCCAGGGTTGTCCATACGGTCAGGCCCTGCCTGTACAGTCTCTTTTTTCCGTACTGTTTTTCCAGTTGATCGCGGACAAAATCGGTGAAATAGCCATTGGCCTCTTTCTGCTTGCCTGCGGGATTGAGATCAAGTTTGCGCCTGTAGGCGGCCCGGGCGACGGCAGTGGAGATGATACCGTCTTCGGCCATGCGGTTGAGGACATATCGTTGTCTGGCCTTGGCGGCCTGAAAATGACGAATCGGTGAATACCGGCTTGGCGACTGGGGCAGACCGGCCAGCAGGGCGATTTCCGCCAGGTTGAGCTCGTGTGCACTTTTGGAAAAATAGGTTCGGGCAGCGGCCTCGACTCCGTAGGCGCCCTCGCCGAGATATATCTCGTTGAGATAGATGGTGAGAATTTCCCTTTTGCCGAGAAGATGATCGAGCCGGTAGGCCAGAATGGCCTCGGTCAGTTTGCGGGCAAAGGTCTTCTCCCGGGAGAGCATAAGGGCCCGGGTTACCTGCTGGGTGATGGTCGAGCCGCCCTGGCTGCGTCTGCCGCTGCGTAGGTTATTGATACCCGCCCGAAGAATTGACCAGAGATCAAGGGCCCCGTGTTCAAAATAACGGCTGTCCTCGGCGGCGACAAAGGCCAGGGGCAGAAGTTTGGGCATTTTCCGTTCAGGAATAACGATGCGATACTGTTTGTAGATGGCATCGATAACGGTTCCGTACCGGTCAACAACAGTGGTGGCCACCAGGGGTTTGTAGTCATCTGTTGACCGGATGTCCGGGACGTCAAGGGAGAGAAACCAGGCCAGAAAAACACCAATGCACAGGGTGACAATCCCGCTGATACAGATGGAAAAAATGATGATCGGGGCCTGGCCCAAGGGCTTTTTGCGGACCGTTTGTTTCCGGGCCGGTTTTTTTTTTGCAGGTGCTTTTGTGGACAAGAGCGGGAAGACGCGGTAATGATTGAGAGGAAAACAGCTATGTCTCTGATAACGCCTGATAGCGTTGGCCACTGTAAAGCAAAAAAGATAAATCGTAAACTGTAAACTTGTAACTGATCACAGGATTTGTAACCAAAAGTTTTCATATACCTTAAACGTGTAAGTGGCCAGGGGTGCCGTAGATTCGTGCAGGCGCGACGGGTCGCAGGTAAGCGGAGCGTAGCGGAGACTCCGATAGCCCACTATGCGGGCAGTCGCGACCGTGCGAAGAGGTAAGCGAGCCTGCGAGACTCCGTGCGGTGCCCCTGACTACTTACGTAAACTCTCTTTATCTCATGTCCCGTATTCGTCTGCTTTCCGATCATCTCGCCAACCAGATCGCCGCCGGTGAGGTTGTGGAGCGCCCGGCCTCCGTGGTCAAGGAACTGGTTGAAAACAGCCTTGACGCAGGCAGCCACAGGATAGCAATTGAGGTGGAAGGCGGTGGCATCCGCCTGATTCGGGTGGTGGATGACGGGGCGGGCATGGATGGTGATGATGTCCTGCTCTGTCTTGAACGGCACGCGACCTCAAAACTCCGGGACGAATCGCAGCTTGCCGCCATCACCACCCTTGGCTTCCGGGGCGAGGCCATTCCCAGTATTGCGTCGGTATCCCGGTTGATCCTGCGTTCCCGGCCCGAAGGCGCTGCCATCGGCACCCGGGCGGAGGTGCGATACGGCACCCTGCATGTGGTCCATGAGGATGGATGCGCCAGGGGTACCGTTGTTGAGGTGAAGACCCTGTTTGGCAATATTCCGGCCAGGAAAAAATTTCTCAAGTCGGCGCGGACCGAACTCTTTCATATCGAAGAGGTGGTGAAAAACCAGGCCCTGGCTCATCCGGAAACCGCCTTTGAACTGCAGGTGGACGGGCGGCAGCGGTTTGCCTGGCCGGCAACCGACCGGCTGGAAGAACGGATGCGGCTGGTGTTTGGCTACAAAGGACGCCTGCTCTCCCTTGCCGGTGAGGAGGGAGAACTTGGCCTGGACGGTTTCCTCTGCCTTCCCGAAATAACGCCCGCCTCGGCCCGGCTGCGTCTGTTGGTCAATGGCCGGGCCGTGCAGGACCGGATGCTCAGGCATGCGGTGATCGAGGGTTTGCAGGGTTTTTTGATGAAGGGACATGCCCCGGCCGGTGTACTCAGGCTCTTTCTTGCGGCAGAAGATATTGATGTCAACGTGCATCCAGCTAAGAGGGAGATCCGTTTTCGCAGGCCCCGTGATGTGCATGGCTTTGTCGCCGGAGTTGTCCGGCGGGGGGTTGAGCAATATCAGGACAGGGTGCGGACGGACCTGTTTTCTCCCCCTGTTTCCGCTCACCAGCGGGATGTATCTGCCGTGGACACTGAAACCGGGCCCATGCAGCCACGCAGCATGCCGTTTCCCACGGCCCAGGATGGTCCGGCCGCCATATCCACCGCTCCCCATGCCCGGCCCCTGCAAACAGGGGAACCGATATCAGCAGGGCCGGAGCAAACGGCGCCGGTCCTTCCCCGGCGGCAGGAGACATCTTTGCCGGAAGAATCGGTATCCGGTCTGACCCTTATCGGCCAGTTATTTGATCTCTATCTCCTCTGTGAACGGGGGGAACGGTTGCTGGTGATCGACCAGCATGCGGCCCATGAGCGCATTCTCTACGGCAGGCTGGTCAACGGTTATCTGGAGCGGGAGATTCCCGCCCAGAACCTGTTGTTTCCGGCAACCGTTGATCTGAGGCCCGACCAGGCTCGGGTGCTGGCAGAAAAAGGGCCTGAGGTTGCCCGTCTCGGCCTGCAGGTGGAACATTTCGGCGATACCACCTATCTGATCAAGGCGGTGCCGGCGCTCATCAGCCAACTTTCCCCCGAAGAGGTCCTGGTCGACACCCTGGAGGCCCTGCACCACTGGAGTGGTACCCAGGCGGGCGGGGTGCCGGAAAGCGTGGCCGCCCTTTTTGCCACCGTGGCCTGCAAGGCGGCGATCAAGGCCGGAAATTCCCTGCAGCCAAAAGAGATGCTGGCCCTTTTACAGCAGATGGAAAAAAGCGCTGTCTTTTCCCATTGCCCGCATGGCAGGCCGGTGATCAAGGAATTTACCAAGAGAGAGATTGAACAGTGGTTTCATCGCAGCTGAGGGTTTGCCCCCTTCAGGATCAGCACGCCCACATCCTTTGGCGTCAGGCCGAAATGATGGGCGGTTTCACTCCAGCTCATCTTCTGGTTGCTGATCATGGTAACCAGTTGGGCAAGCGGTGCGCCGGTCTGTTCGCGCAAGGCCAACAGCAGGTTGATTTTTTTTCCGCCCAGGCCGGTGGACCGGAGCCGGGCAATGGTTGCCTGCGGGCATTGGTAGCGTTTTTTAAGCATAAAGTCGGTGATCAGCCGCCGCACAGCCATACTGTCGCCGCCCTTTGCAATGGCGGCCAGGATGGGGTCATTGCCGGTTTGGCCGTCTCCGGCCGCAGCCAGGATCTGCTGCCAGGATCCGCCGTTGTCCCGGACCGAGAGGAGAAGATCAAGGGGCCGGGTTGTTTTCTCCTGAAGATACAGGCCAATGACAAGGTCATTGCCACCTATGCCGCCTTTCATCTTCTTCATTATGATTGTGCCTTTGGAAACGGCAAAGACACGGGCAATGAGCGAGTTGTAGGCCGTGGTCAACAGGTAGGCATCGGCGGCGAATTTATCGCGGGCGTCATAGCTGCGATGACGGAAACAATGGCAGTTGCCGGGGGTGAGGGCAGGGGAGCGGCCCGGAAAGAGGAGAAGAAAGAAGAGAGCAGGAAATATGGGTTTCATCGGTTTTTCGGTTCAGGGAAAAAAGATTTATCGCTGTATCCAGGCAGGCATCCTACACAGGAGAGGCGCTGTTGACAAGGGCGGGGGACTGTGCTAACCAGTCTCCTTTGCCTGAAATAAGAGAAAAACAGGACAATCAGCTTGATGGGAAATGGTATGAATATACAAATACTACAGGTGCGGGATGCGGCCGGGCAGCAATGTATCCAGGGTCTGCGCAACAGATTCAGCATGGGCGATGATTCCTGCCGCAAGACGGTAACGGAAATTCTGGAGCGGGTGAGGACCGAGGGTGACCAGGCGGTTGTGGAGTATACCCGCAAATTTGATGCCCCGGACATGCAGGTATCGGAGCTGCGAGTCAGGGAGAGTGAGTTTGCCGAGGCCGAGGCCGCTGTTGATGACTCGTTCATGGAGACCCTGCACTTTGCCGCTGACAGAATCCGCAGGTTTCATGAGCGGGAGATGGAGGATTCATGGATTACCACCCGGGATGACGGCACGATTACCGGCCGGATGGTGCGGCCCGTGGACAGTGCCGGTCTGTATGTACCCGGGGGGCAGGGCGGCTCCACCCCCCTGGTTTCCTCGGTACTGATGAACGGCATTCCGGCGGCCATCGCCGGGGTGGCACGGCGGGTGATGGTCACGCCGCCCAACCGGGAAGGCCGGGTCAGTCCGGCCCTTTTGCTGGCCGCCCGGGAGGTGGGAATCAACGAGGTGTACAAGGTCGGTTCCGCCTGGGCCATCGGCGCCCTTGCCTATGGAACGGAAACCATTCCCAGGGTGGATGTGATTGTCGGGCCGGGCAACCGGTTTGTGGCCGAGGCCAAACAGCAGGTCATGGGCCGGGTGCGTATCGACATGCTGGCCGGTCCCAGCGAGGTCCTGATTGTGGCCGATGACCAGGCCGATCCTGTCTTTATTGCCGCCGACATGCTGGCCCAGGCAGAACATGATCCCCAGGCCCTGGCCCTGCTGATAACAACCAGCAGGACCGTGGCCGAACAGACGATTCGTGCCCTTGATGAGCAGGTTAGCGGTTTGCAGCGCCGGGAGATAGCAGAAGAGGCCCTTGAGAGTCGGGGCGCTGTTTTACTGGTTGACACCCTGGACGAGGCCATCGAGCTGGCCAATGAAATCGCCATCGAGCACCTGGAGCTGCAGGTGCGGGAGCCCTGGCAGTGGCTGCCCGGGGTCCGGCATGCCGGAGCGGTCTTTCTGGGATCCTATACCCCGGAGGCCTGCGGCGATTATGTGGCCGGGCCCAATCATGTCCTGCCGACCATGGGTACGGCCCGCATTGCCTCGGCCCTGGGGGTGGAGACCTTTTTGAAGAAGAGCTCGATTATCTCCTGTTCCCGCCAGGCCCTGCTGGCCGATGCCGACCATATCCAGCGGCTGGCGGCCCTGGAGGGATTGACGGCACATGGCAATTCAGTGGCCGTCCGGGTTACCCATGGTTTGGGCACGGAGAAATAGTTTTTTGCCAGCCGACACCAGCATGGTTCCTGCCGGCGTCCACAGACAGTTCAACGACCTGCTCCGTGACGGACTTGAACAGATGGGCTTTTCCCTGGCGTCGGAAAAGATTGAACAACTCGCCAGCTATGCCTGCGAGTTGCGCAAGTGGAACCGGCGGATGAATCTGATCGCCCGAAATACCACTATTGTTGACATCGTTGAGCTCCATTTCATCGATTCCCTGACCCTGCTTTCCTTTCTCTCTGCCCCTGGCTGGCATGATGAAATTCTGCTTGATGTCGGCACCGGGGCCGGTTTTCCCGGCCTGGTACTGGCCGTTGCCCGGCCCGATCTGCATACTGTTCTGGTTGAGCCGCGACTGAAACGGGTCTCTTTTCTTCGCCATATTGTCCGATTGTTAAAGTTGGGGAATGTGGAGATTGTTCAGGCCCGCATAGAGGAGAGCGGCATGGCAGCCGGTCAGAGGGTGGACTGGGTGACCTGCCGGGCATTGACCAGGGCAGGTGCCTTTCTTGATATGGTCACTCCCTTTATGGCCAGGGGCGCCCGGGCATTGCTCATGCTGGGACCGGAGCAGGAGCGCCGGCTGCCATCGGAATTGCCCGGCTGCTTTTCTGTCGAGACCGGCAGGGGTTTCAGTCTTCCCTGGTCCGGGGCCGCACGTTTCATTGCTGTGGTGAAAAAACATCAGAATAATACAGGACAGTGATCCATGGCCAATATTGATCAGTTTGAAAGCATCTTCCGCTCCTCGGTTAAGGAGCGTTTGCAGTACCAGCCCATCGACATCACCTCGATTCTGCTGATTACCGATCTGGGCCCGGATGAGGCCGAACAGTTTCAAAGCCGGGTCCAGGGTTTTCTTTCGGTCCTCGGGCCGCCGGAGTCCATCACCTTTTTTCTCCTTACCGGCGCCGATTACCGGAGCGCCGAGGAACTGCTGGAGCAGGTGTCCGGGTATGAGGTGGACCTGATCTGCAGTTATCGTAACCTGCAGTCCAATGGTTGGCGCTTTCCCTGCTCCCTTGGCGAACATCTCGATGTCCTGATCCAGAAGGCCGCTGCTCCGGTACTGGTTCTGCCCCATCCCCGCGCCGGGTACATGGCTGACCATGCCCTGCAGGACACCCGTGAGGTGATGGTGGTGTCCGATCTGGTCGCCATCAATCATGACCTGATCAATTACGCGGTCCGCCTGACCGCGGCCGACGGCACCCTGTTTCTCAGCCATGTGGAGAGCCGGTTCATCTTTGAACGCTACATGGACGCCATCGGCAAGATTGATGTCATCGACACCGAACTTGCCCGCACCCGGCTTGCCGAACAGCTGCTCAAGGAACCGGAAGACTATTTCTCAAGTTGCGCCGAGGTGCTGCGCGAACACGAGGTCTTTCTGGATGTCCGGTCAATGGTGAGGTTCGGATATGCCCTTGACGAGTATCGCCGCCAGATCGAGGCCCGCAATCTTGATCTGTTGGTCATGCATGCCCGGGATGACCGTCAGCAGGCCATGCATACCTTTGCCTATCCCCTGGCCGTGGAATTCAGGCAGATTCCCCTGCTGATGATCTGATTGTCGAGGAGTTACAGAATGGAACATGCGTTACCTGTCAGTGCGGGGGTGACCCTGATGTTTGGCGGCCTGCTGGCGGCAATGATCCTGGCGCTGGCAATGGAAGAAAAGCTGCATGCCAGAAAATCCATCATTGTCGGCACCTTTGCCGTTTTCTGCCTGCTGTTGGCATCCAGCCTGGGCATTATTCCCTTTGGTGATATTATTCTTCCCGGCGGGCATAAACTGCACATGCCGGTCTATATCGAGGCCGTGGACTGGGAGGTGATCGCCATTATCATCGGTTCCAGCCTGTTTGTCGATGTTACCTCCCGCTCCGGCCTGTTTTCCTGGATTGCCATCAAGCTGACCAGGATGTCGGCCGGTGATCCCCTGAAGCTGCTCTGGTATTACGGCCTGATGACGGTACTGTTTTCCGCGGTGCTCAACAACGTGACTGCCATGATCATTGTCGGTTCCCTGACCGCCGTTTCCCTGGACAAGCTGGGCCATACCGGAAAACTGCTCGGCTTTCTGCTCATTGAAGGGCTGCTGACCAATGTTGGCGGCCTGCTTACCCTGATCAGCTCTGTCCCCAATATTATTGTCGGCAATACGGCCGGTATCAGCTTTACCCGTTTTTTTCTCCAGGCAAGCCCCTATGTGGCCGTGGCCACGGTGGCAACCCTGCTGCTGGGCGCCCGCATCTTTGCCATCCATCCGCTCCGGCTTGCCCGAGAAAAAGACGAGGCCGCTGAACTGGTCAGAAGTTTTGATGAAAACGACTCCATCCAGAGCCGCAGTTTTTTCCTGTTTGCCGCCGTGATGCTGGTTGTGTTCATCGGCATGATCGCCACCACCTCCATAACACCGGTCATCAGGGATCTTGGCCTTGGCTTTGTGGCCATGAGTTTTGCCATTATTGCCCTTATCCGCTTCAAACATGAGGTTGATCCCTTTTACCGGGCCATTGACTGGGACCTGATCCTTTTTTTTATTTTTTTGTTTGTCATCATCAATGTCATGGAACATGCCGGGGTGCTGGCGCTTATCGGACAGGGCCTGGCCCTGATCATCGGTGACGGCCAGGGAAAGGGCGGTGGTATCCTGCTGCTGCTCGCCTCCTCCATCTTCAGTTCCGTGACCGATAATATCCCCCTATCAGCCATGTTGGCGAAAATTCTTGCCGGCCAGGGTATTGCCGGTGATTCCCCGCTCTGGTGGTCGGTCATTTTTGGCGCCAACCTGGGCGGCAACATTACTCCCATCGGTTCCGCCTCGACCCTGGTCGCGGTCACCATCATGCATAAACATGGTCTGGGCCTTTCCTTTGCCGGGTTTGTGAAAAAGGCCCTGCCCTTTGCCCTGATGCAGATAGGTCTTGCGGTCGGCTATTTGCTGCTGTTACATTAAGTATTTGTCGTAGATGAAAAATTCGTCCCGGTAACCCGAACTGAGAGTAGAGCATGAATATTGATTTTGCAGAACAGGATCCTGCCCGGATCTATTCGATTATGGCCCAGACCATCATGCCCCGGCCCATTGCCTGGGTGTTGTCGGAACATGAAAACGGCAGCTATAACCTGGCCCCATTTTCCTACTTTGCCCCGATCTGCAGCGATCCGCCGCTGTTTATGATCTCGATCAGTAAAAAGCCCGATGGTTCCTTAAAAGACACCAGGGCCAATATCATTGAGCGAAAGGATTTTGTCCTTCATCTGCCCACCTGGGGCCAGCTGGAAGCCATGAATGCCAGCGCCGCGACCCTGGCGGCCGGTGTGTCCGAGGTGGAAGAACTGGGGCTGGAACTGGAGGAATTTGCAGGATCGCGCCTGCCCAGGCTGGCGGACAGCAGGGTTGCCATGGCCTGCACCCTGCATGAAGTCCAGGAGATAGGCAATGGGCCCTATGCCATGATTATCGGCCGGCTTCATCATATCTATATTGACGATATCGCCGTTCTTGAGCAGTCCGAAGAAAAGATTCGTATTTCTCCCAAGATCCTTGATCCGGTCGGTCGCCTGGGCGGGCCACGGTATACCAAGCTGGGCAAGGTCGTCGCCCTTGCCCGGCCTGAATAGCGCCGTTTTGGGTGAGGCGACAAAGACGCGGCACTGGAATAACATGCCTGAAAAAAAGCAGTCGGGCGGGAAGAGGGGAGAGTACGGGTGGACATGGGGACGGCAACGCTTTTTCTGCTCTTTCTTGCCGGGCTGTTGGCGGGATTTATTGATTCCATTGCCGGCGGCGGAGGAATCATCACCGTACCGGCGCTGCTGGCCGCGGGTATTCCGCCGCACCAGGCCCTGGCCACCAACAAGCTGCAGAGTTCCTGCGGCAGCCTGACCGCTGCCGCCAACTATTCCAGGCTGGGATTGATGAATCCCGGCGAACTGATCATTGGTTTTGTCTTCAGTTTTCTGGGGGCGGTGGGTGGCGCCATCACGGTTCAGTTTTTCAGCGCTGATTTTCTGGAAAACCTGATCATCATCATGCTGGTCATTCTCTTCGTCTATACCCTCTTTTCACCACAACTCGGTTTAAGGCAAAGACCGCACAAGATCAATCATGGTGTTTTTTATGTGGTTTTCGGCCTGCTGATCGGATTTTATGACGGTTTTTTCGGCCCCGGTACCGGCAGCTTCTGGACCATTTCCCTGGTTGTTCTGCTTGGGCTTGACCTCAAACAGGCGACCGCCCAGACCAAGCTCTTTAACCTGACCAGCAATGTCGTTGCCCTGGCCGTCTTTCTCTACTCCGGCTTGGTTCTCTGGAGGGCCGGTCTTGCCATGGGCGCAGGCCAGGTTATCGGCGCCTTTTGCGGCTCCACCCTGGTGAGCAGAAAAGAGGTCCATTTCATCAGGGTGTTTTTCCTCTGTGTCGTTGCCGCAACCATCATCAAGCTGTCCGTGGATCGATTCTGTTGATTGCAGGCCTGGATTATGGATTATTTAATAGGCAAGTCCGACCCGGTCCCTGACCAGATCAAGGGTGGCGGTCGCTTTTTCCCGGGCCTTGTCAGCTCCCCTGCGCAGAACCTGCCGTAAATAATCCTGGTCGGCCAGCAGTTCTTTTTTCCTTTGCCGGGCGTCTGCGTAGTAATCCCTGATAAGCTCGAACAGGTCCTGTTTGATATACCCATAGGCGGCGCCGCCGTTGATGTACAGCTCCCGAACCTCTGCCAGCTTGTCTTCCGGGGCAAAGAGCTTGAGCAGGGCAAAAAGATTGCAGGTGTCTGGGTCCTTGGGATCTTCAACCGGCGTTGCATCGGTTTTGATCGCCATCACCTTTTTCCTGAGCGGTTTGTCGTCAAGGAATATCGGGATGGTGTTACCGTATGATTTTGACATTTTCTGCCCGTCCAGGCCCGGCACAATGGCCGTATCGGCGTTGATCGCCGGTTCCGGTATGACAAAGGTCTCGCCATAGGTATTATTGAATTTTATGGCAATGTCGCGGGCGACCTCGAGGTGCTGTTTCTGGTCCTTGCCCACCGGCACGATTTCTGACTGGTAGAGAAGGATATCGGCCGCCATCAGGACCGGATAGGCAAACAACCCGTGGCTTGGCGAGATGCCCTTGGCCACCTTGTCCTTGTAGGAATGGCATCGTTCAAGCAGGCCCATGGGCGTAAGCGTGGACAAAATCCACATCAGCTCGCAGACCTCGGGCACGTCCGACTGCACCCAGAAGGTACATCGTTCCGGGTCCAGGCCGAGGGCCAGAAAATCAGCGGCCGCCTCCAGGGTGCCCTGGCGCAGT
>WFZC01000186.1 GCA_015489765.1 Desulfobulbaceae bacterium | reverse complement strand
ATTTTTTTCATTTTCGAAGTGCAGGATTTGGGTGACAGGTTTACCCCGTAACTTCTCGGCCTGCTTGTTTGCCGGCTACATGCGCCTGATGCCGCCGAGCCCCGATCCTGCACCGTCTTTGCGGGACAGATAGTAATCCAGGACTTTACAGCGGTCCGGGAGGCGAATGCCACGGCAGCGCTCACTTGATGCCTCCACTGATCATGAGATCTGATTCCATGATTCACCCTCCTTGTTACGACAAGGATAATGCATGAATCGAGGAACGTAATCTTTTTTGCCAGAAACGCATACTGCTTCCTCCCCTAGCCCGGCCAGACAGTTATCTTACCGTTACCCCAGGTGAACTATTACAGATTTTTCAGGGACGCCGGCTTTTCCGTTGATAAGTACTATCGCCATCTCCTTCAGACAGACTCAGTGCTATTCCCAGGTCTGTGGGATTGCCTCCATATCCTGTAAGTCTCGGATTCCAGGTTTTGCTGACACGGAACTGCAGGGGAATGCTATATCGTATATTCTCCGGTAGTCGGAGTTTGTGCCAATGGTGATCCTTAATTCGAAGGGAAGCGACCTGCTGGTTATTCTGATACAGATAAACCATGAGAGGAGATTGCGTGATAAATGGAAGCATACTTTTCAATTCAACGGTCAGGTTTCTTCCTCGGTATTGCTTCAGAGGGAGGACTGCTGTTTGCCCAGTCCAGCGATAGGTCAATAAGCCGGTCTTTCGTTTCTCAAAGTGCCGTGGCCCAAAACCGATACCATTCTTGGGCAGTGCCGCAGCAACGCGGGGTCCTGCAACTGCAATCCCCAGGTTTCTGGTGTCGTTCCCCTGACCTGCGAGCAGGGGATTCCAGGTACGCGAAACTCGCAGTTCTACTGTCGTTGTCTTTTCTGCCCCGCTTGCCGGGATGAGATAGCTTCGCCGTATTTTGCCAAAACGCCAGAAGGTGTAGTGATCGACAGGCACATTTTCCAGCAGCACTTCAAGCTGCACAGGGTCGAGGCCCAGTCCCGGGGTATTGCAGACAAATGTGAATTTCAGCACTCCAGTAGCCTTGAATCTTATCTCGGCCCGGGCGCCGCTCCAGCGAAAAGTTCCCTCGGATCCCCAATCTTCTTTTGGGTAGAAACCAACGTATTGTACGCTCTTGCGATCGTCGGAATAGCTTATTATGCCATATCGGCGGGCTAGGTATCGGGACTGGGCATGAGCGAGATAGAAGCCAGCTCCCGATACGACAAGAAGAAAGGCGAAAACCAGGCACACAGGACGGGCACGTTGTAGGCGATGGGGCAGCACATTGCCCGATACTGTCAGCGCGTATCCGATGGAGAGGAAGAAGAGAAACCAGATCAGCGGGATATATGGCAAGGATTGAGTCAAGCCATAGAAGAGCAGGGAGGTCATTGAAATAAGGGCTGCAGCCGCCGGCCTGTGATTGTGGCGTATAAAATCTTTCCACAGTAATACGAAAACATAAGCAAGAAGAAGAAACCAGAGGGCAATGCCAGCCAGGCCATTACTTATGAAGAGCTGCAGTGGGAAACTGTGCGGAGTGTCCCAGTTATTGCTTGTCTGCCTGTTTCGGGCAAAGGTGCTCTTCGGAATTGAGGTCATTACTTTCTGGTGCCACTTGAATCCCGCGTAACCGAGACCGAAAACCGGGCTCTCCATCCCCAGAATCAGACTCTGTCGCCAGACCTTGGATCTCTCGCCAGGCTTGAGAACATGCCTCCACCTCTGCATGATGTAATGTATTCTGGCATTCCCGAGCCCGATTTTTTTCACGGTTTTTTTCTGCCCCACGATGGAGAAGAGTCCGACCGAGATCAGGACGACAAGAAGGAGCAGCGCACCCGTTCTTATTGCAGACCTGAGGACAGCCCCGGCCGGTAGGCCACCTGAGCTACTGTTCGGAAGGACCACAGCCATAGAGCAGAACGTGATAACGACAGGAAGGATCAGCCAGCCTGTCCGCGATCCTGTAAGTAACAATGCCATACCGCAAAGGAGATAAATGACAGCCAGGCCAAGGCGACGGATCAGAACAGGGCCTCGGAAGAACAACGGCAGAAGAAGGACAAAGGGGAGAGAGCCCAGAAGGTACTGGGCGAACCAGCCGGGATTGCCGGTTACGGAATGAAGGCGCGGAACTCCCGAAGGGTCAAGGAACTGGGGACGGAACCAGGTCAGATCGATCAGGCCATACTGGTTGAGGATTCCCAAGAGGGCGGCAAGTACGCCTCCGATTACAGCTCCTTTGAAGAGTTGGCCATAAAGCCTCCGGGCATCATTTTGACTTGAAAGGAGAAGGATCATGATGGCAAACAGCAAGAGTCTGTCCGCGCCTGCCAGGGAATAGAGAGGGCTGTCCGGCGGGGCAGTAAACATCGCGTTGCTGAAATCACAAAAACTCCAAAGCGAGAAGAGCCTTGCCATGGAAGAGACAGGAAACAGGGCCAGCGAAAAGAGGGCCACAAGAACACAACAGGAAAGTAGAACAGCAACGGTTCCATTCAGCGCTCGTGTTTTTCCGCTGGTCCGTATACGGAACCAGAGGATTAGGCCTAGAAAAATGGTCAGAAAACCGAAAAGTTGGCTGTTAACAGTGTAGGATTGATAACAATAAACGGGGAAAGAAATCCCAAAAAGAAAACAAAAATAGTCAACTAAGCGGGGAGTACGAAGAAAAAAAAGAAAAAAAACGGAGGCCGCAAGAAGAAGAGCGGGAATATTCAGGCCGAAATTATATAACACCGGCAGACGTGCAATGAGATTGGCCAAGAGGAAAAACGCTGTCATGTCCAGCATCGGTCGGCTGAGCATGAAAATACTGTTCTGGTTTTGCATTTCAACCCCTGACAAATTTGTCCAAAACACCGATGATCGTTCTCCGCAGGTGTTCCACCCTGCGTAGGGTGTAGTGACTGATATTACTGCGCTGCAGATCTTTAATCAGCCAAAGGATACCATATGATCTCTCGGACTCTGTCATAAGGGGCATCTCGATCTTGAATTGATACCGTCCGCTGAAATCAATTGATCCTGTTCCGCCCGACCTTGTCCACAGCAAGGGGCGCTTGGAACAGCCGGGTACGACATCTTTTTCTAAATGCAATTCGGCAAGATCGAAATCCAGCCTTTCCACGGCCGTGCAGATGTTTTCCCAGAGTTCATCCAGGCTGCCGGAACCCATAATCTGCATCTGTAAATTCAGGAAACTTCGACGCTCAGTGCTCAGTCCGGCTTCATCGGTCAGATCACGCAACCAGCCCCAAACCTTGTCCGCGGCAAGATACTCCAGGTAGCCAAGTTTTTTAACCGCGAGAAAGAACAAAATTCCTGGCAGCACAAGTATGAATGCCGCACGCTGATCCTTGACAAAGACAAAGGCGAGGGCGAGGAGGGCAAGAAAAACGGTGGTGCAGTAGATGATAAGCACAACCCGGCGCTGCGAATAGCCAAGTTTCAGCAGAATATGGTGAATATGGCTCTGATCGGGTCTGAAAAGATTCTTGCCGAGGATGAATCGCCGAATGGGAGCCAGCAGTGTATCCAGCAGGGGAACCCCCAGGGCTATGATCGGGATAAGCAGTGCCACTGTGGCATGACTTTTCATCGCGCCTTGAATGGTGAGTGATGCGAGGACATAGCCCAGGAAATAACTTCCGCAGTCTCCCATGAAGATAGAGGCTGGATTGAAGTTGTACCGAAGAAACCCGAGACAGGAACCTGCCAGTGCACTAAGACCGATGATGAACATGGGCTTGCCGCTGGGAAGAGAGAGGATGAGCAGCGTTATGGCGACGAACAGGCAGATACCAGCGGCGAGCCCGTCCAGGCCGTCGATCAGGTTGATTGCATTGACGAGCAGAACAACCCAGAAAACCGTGACGCCGAGTGACAACCAACCAGGCAGGACAATCCCTCTGTGCAGCGTCACAGAGAGTAGCTCGACATCAAGACCGCCAAACCAGACAAGCAAACCAACCCCAATCTGTCCAGCAAATTTTACCCAGGGGGAAAGCTTGCGGATGTCATCAATCAGTCCGAGCAGAAAGATGAGTCCGCCTCCGACAAGAAAGAATCCCTGTTCACGCAACTGGGGAATGATTCCCGTCTCCCTGATACTGAAGATAAGAACGACGAGGTAGGCGAGATAAAAAGAAATGAAGAGGGCAATACCTCCGGCACGGGGAATACAGTGATGATGTACGCGCCGTGACGAGGGATAATCACAGATGCCTTTTTTGGATGCCCAGCAGATCACCCGAGGGGTTATCAACAGGGCGACTATTGCCGCACCAAAAAAAGAAAAAAATGATAAGGTGATATCATGCATGGATAATGCTGGATCTGTTGCCGCTCCATCATATTCTAGACGTGAGCTGGCAGCTCCCATGACGGTTGAATCTACAGCCGATGAAAGGGATATCTATAGAAAAATCGAATCAGGCTATGCGTATGCCAAGCCAGATGCCGGAGGGAGTAGTGACTGGCCCGACGAGCGTCATGAACAACATGGACATCCGGAAGTAACAGGGTGGAAAAACCGGCCAATTGCAGCCGCATGCAGAGATCGGCATCTTCGCAGTACATGAAAAATTTTTCGTCAAAACCACCCACGTTTCTGAAAACAGTGGCGGTAAGGAACATGAACATTCCTGCCACCCAATCCGGACGCGATCGGTAAGCCTCTGGTAGTGGGCCGATTCCTCGACCTGTGACCCTGCGAAAGATTCGTCGAAGAATACGAACTGGAGTAGGAAATCTCCTCGCGCTATCCTGTATATTGCCGCGAGGGTCCATGATTGTCGGGGCTACAACCCCGATTCGTCTCGAACGGAGCGCAGCGATCAAGCGTGGAAACGGATCTGAGATCAGAATAATATCTGGATTGAGCACACAGAAATACTCTGCTCTACACAGGGCGAAGGCCTGGTTATGGTTGGCACTGAATCCCTTGGCCTTGCGATTCTGGAGGATCGCAACAGGGAATGGAAAGTCGTTGGTCAAAAGTTTCCTGGATTCGGGGATATTACGAACGACCGTAACTTGAATCTTTCGACCATCGCAGTGCCGGGCCACAGAACTCAAAAGCTTCTGCACGAGGTCATCCTGTCCGTGACTGACCACCGACAGATGGATGGTGGGTTGTCTAAGATTTTTTATATTTCGATTTCCGGTCAATGATTAATGACTTGTCGATAATGTTCCACAAATCTGGAAGGGAAAGGCATGCCTCAGCTTGGACTCTTTTTCTCTTACGCCAAACGGCGGGCAAGCCCTTCAGTGCATCAATCTTGGCACGGCAGATCACCCTCCCTTGGCCGCGCAGGAAGTAGAGTATAACGCAGACGGTATTGTATATCACATGGACAGGAAAAAACAGCAACAATAAAGTAGTGGGCATGTTCTTAAACCAGGTCCACACCAAATTCCTGTGGCCATGGTAGACGGCGAAATCACTGCGTACATTAGTGGTTCCTGAGCCATGGTGCAAGACTATGGCGTCGGGTACGGAGAGGGCGCGATATCCCCGCAGCCGCAGCCGGAATCCCAGGTCAATGTCCTCATTGTAACAGAAGAAGTCCTCGTCAAATCCTCCGACAGCGAGAATGGCTTCCCGCCGGTACAAGGCTGCCGCCGCACAGGGAGCAAAAATCTCTTCAATCCGCATACCCACCTCATCGGATTTTTGGCCATGTCCGGCACGCCAGGCAAGGCCACTCATGTGGTAGACGTCACCCGTTCCATCCAGATATTTCGGGTCTGTGGCTGATACAAGTCGGCATCCGAAGAAAGAATAAGCAGGATATCGTCTTGCAGTCTCATACAGCCTTTCCAGGCAATATCTGTCCGGAGCGGCATCTGGATTGAGCAGAAAGATCCATGGACTTTCAACCTTTCTGATCACTTGGTTATTGGCTGCGGCAAATCCTCTGTTGTCATTGTTTCGAATATAAGTCAATCTGGGATACCCGACCAACTTAGAAGCAGGCGTTTGATCGTCACTCGCGTTGTCAACTACGAAGACATCGAAGTCCTGTAATGTTTGCCTGTAGAGATCTTCCAGACAAGGAAACAAATAACTCCACGAGTTCCAGTTAACGATGATGACAGTGGCAAAAGGCATGGGGTATGTCGTTTGAGTCTCCAGTTGTCAGCAATTCCCGGAGAAGCCGAGCCAGCCGTCCAATAAGCTGTTTCCGTGGGCAGAGAACGTCCTCAAACCGAGTTGTACCGAAGAAGATTAAAAGGTGACGTGTAACCTGCCTGATTGTTAGTAAATGCAACCTAACTCGTGTAATTAGTTGAAAAAAACATGGAAATGGTAACATTGTCAGGTTTAAATGAAACATTCAACTGAAACGACTTGCCATTTTCGTGAATAGGAAACAGAATAAACGATCAGCCCGGCTAGCGCCAAGGAAAATTCAAATCAGCAAGGGGGGGTAAAAGGGCGTACCACCTAGGTTGGGCTTGTTTCTGTTGTTAAATTCCTGCGAAAACATGGCATTGTGAGCCTTGTTGCAGATACCGTCGGTCACCGGCGCGGAGCAATGGCTCTCCACGATGCCGCGGATGCCATCTTCCTGCCCCTGATAGCAATCATTGGTGGGGCGTTCGATTCGTGGCATTGTCACCGTATGATGGACTCGTAAAAAGTCTCCCTTCCGGCTAAGACCGACATTTTTGGGACGGTTTTCTGGCCGGCGCTAAAACTCGCGAACTCGGCTATCGCCTCAAACAAGCGAGTTTTTTAACGCACCGGCCAGAAAACCGTCTGTATCCGAAAATTGTCGGATACGCCTCCAGGGAGACTTTTTACGAGGTTGTCAGTTATCAGTCTGAAAGTCCTTGTTTTCACTGTTTCTGCTGCCTCGTCGGCCAGCTGAAAAAGGTACTGGCGATCATCCTGTTACACCCCGGGAATGTAGCGGAGATCGTGATGCTGCAACTCCCGAATATGGGGCGCATTGGAACTCGGGCCATCTTCTATGACAATGGTCTTGAGGAGCGGGTGATCACGACGAAAATCATCCAGATACCTCTTGGCACCATTCCGTTCACAATCATTCTTGCTGCTCCCGTCCTGCCTGACGATTATCTCCGGACAGGTGGGGATCACCTCGGAATGGTTCGGATGGACAAAGGCCCCGGCAAACATCTGCTGGTAATACTCGATCTGGGCTCATCCTGCCCCTGCCTTTCGAACGCCAACAGAGAAGGGTCTTTGAGGTAAAACATGGCAAACGCTGACATCAGGGCATCGGACAGGGAAATTTTGCGTTGGCAACCCGCCTTCGTGGGCCTGTCAGGAAAAAATATGACCTAAATTCTGCAATTAGTTGAAAAAAGTTCATGAAAATGGTAGTGTTATCACAGTGTTAACCCGTAAACATTCAACTGCAACGACTCACCATTTTCATGAACAGAAAACAGAATAAACGATCAGCCCGGGTAGCGCCAAGGAAAATCCAAATCAGCAAGGGAACAAAAGGTCTTACCACCCAGGTTGGACTTGTTCCTGTTGTCAAATTCCTTCAAAAACACGGTGTTATGGGCATTATAGCGGGGGCCGTCAATCACCAGCGCGGAGCAACGGCTCGCTATGATGCCGTAGATGCCATCTTTCTGCCCCTGGTGGCGATCATTGGCGGGGCACGTTCGATTCGTGGCATTGTCACCGTATGGTTCCTGCTCACGCGGGCGGCTGGATGGTTGTACATCCCCGATGCAACCACCTGCGGACGTCGAAAAAAAAGAGGCAGCCGCGGGAGAGCCGCGGCTGCCGAAGGAAGGAGTAGGAGTGGAGAAGTGTATCAGGACT
>WFZC01000185.1 GCA_015489765.1 Desulfobulbaceae bacterium | reverse complement strand
GCCGTAATCTATAGGGTAATCGACCGTTCCGAACACCCGGCTGTGGATATGGTCGGTCAGCAGGCCGTCGTCACGGAGCGGTTTGACCCCGGATTTCCCCTGCCTGAGACTGTTGACAATGGACTCTTTGCCATAACCGATGGGGGTGATGGCGGAACAGGCGGTGATGACGACGCGGCGCGGCATGGAGGCGGGGTTACTGCTGGTGGGAGGCCTGAATTTTTTCTATATAATCCAGGATATCATTGATGGTGCGGATGGACATGGCCTTTTCCTTTTCGGCACGACTCAAGGAAAATCCGAGCATGAGCTCGATCTTGCCCAGCAACTCGATGGCATCGATACTGTCAAAACCGTGCTCATCCCGCAGATTGTCATCAAGTCCGGGATGCTCAAATTCAAAATCATCCTCAAGGATCGTGAGGATTTTTGTCAATAGTTCGTTTCTGGTCATGGGCCATGGATTACTGAAAAAAGGGAAAACAGGACTGATACGACACCGATAGTACACTTTTTTTCGTCAAAAAACACAGATTTTTTTGGCAGGTTTTTCCTGGCGGTGACGTCCGAAGTTCAGTTCGGATGACCGCAGGAGACAACCAGCTCCATTGTCAGGACGTTGTTATTTCCCTGTCCTTGAGGAAAGGTTCAAAGTGATACCACTGGCAGGGGTGGTCGCGCAGGGCCTGTTCCAGGAGGGCGGCGTATTGGCCGGCGGCCCCGGCAATGGCTGCTTTCCGGTCGGTCCGGGAACCGGGCCGGACGGTGATTGGGCCCTGCAGGCTGCAATGGTAGCTGTTGGTGCCGGTACGGAAGGCAAAAAAGGCAAAGAGCGGCGCCCCGGAAACCAGGGCAAAGACATAGGGGGCTTCCGGCAGCCGGACCTCGTGCCCGAGAAAATCCACCTTTATCCGGCGCTGTCCCTTCTGCCAGAGGATATCCCCGGTCATGGAAACCAGACCGCCGTTCTGCAGGCAGCGGATGCCTTCAATGGCGGCAAAGGGAGAGCCGTCTTCCCGCCGCACGCCGATGATCCGTATCCCGGCCTGCCGCAGCTGTTCCTTTTGCAGGGCCTCGACCCCTTCCTTTTCCTTGACCCCCATGTAGAGGAGCATCTCCACATCTTTTTTTCGCTGTTTCAGCATCTGCGCCGCCATCTCCCAGTTGCCGAGGTGGGACATGAGCAGGATCGCCCCGGTGCCGGATCTCTCCAGGAGTTCCTCGCCCTCGCTGGTTAACCGCGGCATCCTGCCCCGGCTGGTCAGGAACCGGTCCACATGGATGGTGGGAAAGCTCTGGAACTGCTTGAAGACACACCACAGGTGGTAGAGGTGACTTCGCTGTGGATAGAGAGCGTTATACAGGCGCAGGCTTTCCCTTCTCCGGCCCGGACAACAGAAGTAGGCAAAGGCAATGATGCGGGCGACCAGGATAAACAGGGGGGAGCCCAGCAGGCGGCCACTGGTATGCAATACCTGATACCAGAAACCCTTCATGGCCGGAACCCCCGGAGAACCCGCCAAAAGATCAACCGGGAAAAGGTGGCCGAGTTGCGCATGAAATCGAGCCAGGGCCGGAAATGGCTGATCCGCTCCCCCCTTTCCTGGTAGATAACCTCTATTTCCACCTCTTTGATGGACAGGCCCTGCAACCGGGCCTGGACCAGCACCTCGACCTCGTACTGGTACCTGCGGGCCCGGACGTCAAGGTGCATGGTTTCGGGCAGGGGATAGAGCCGGAATCCGGACTGGGAATCCCGGAGCGCGGGGCCGCCCGCCATCCGCACCCAGAAGTTGGAAAATCCCCGTCCGAAACGGCTGGTCCAGGGCACATTGACACCACTCATGTCCCTGCGCACGCCGACCACCAGGCAGCGGTTTTCCGCCTGCGCCGCTACCTCCAGCAGGGCCGGGGCATCATCGGGATTATGCTGGCCGTCACCGTCAATGGTCAGGCCATAGTCACAGCCCGATTTTCGGGCCTCGGCAAAGCCGGTGAGCAGGGCCGCGCCCTTGCCCCGGTTGGTTTTGTGCCGGCACACCGTGATGCCGTTAATTGATGCCAGCTGCTGCCCGGTTGTATCGGTGCTGCCGTCATCAACAACAATAACCGGCAGTTCCAGGGCAAGGCACTTGCGCACGACTTCGGAGATTTGGTCCTGGTGGTTATAGACAGGGATGATGACGGCTGCTTTCATGGTGATCAGGCGAAATACCCCCAGGCTACGCCCCAGGTGCCGGGCCCCATGTGGACGCCGGAGGTCAGAGAAAGCGGGACAATGTGTATTTCAGCGGTGGGATGCAGCCTTTGCACCAGTGGCAGAACCGTTTTTTCAAGCCAGGCCCGGTTATCGGAATACTCCAGCAGGAGCACCAGGTTGTGCGGCTCAAGCCGCTGCAGCCGCTGCCGGAAAAAGGCAAGCTGGCCCGCCCGGTTACGTGCCACCCCGCATTTGCGGACCCCTGCGGCTTCCGGGCTGATGATTGGTTTTACATGAAGAAGATCGCCGAAAAATCCACCGGCCCTGGAGATGCGGCCGCCCCGGGCCAGATATTTCAGCTCGTCAAGAAAGACCAGCT
>WFZC01000184.1 GCA_015489765.1 Desulfobulbaceae bacterium | reverse complement strand
TGTCCATAATGATCCGGTGAACTGGATTGATCCGTGGGGGTTGGCAACTGCGGTAATAGTTGGGGGGCCAACCAGCGGAAATCCTTTTGGTCATGTGGCAATAAGTTTTACAAGACAAGGTGTTTACAGCTACGGCACTAACACACCCTTGGGTAGTAGTTTAACTGATTATCTTACAAATCAAGCGACTTATCGAGACACTACGGTCTACCTCTTGCCAACAACTCCTGAGCAAGAGGCTTCGATGAAGGAAAAAATTCTAAGCTACAAAGGAATTCCTTTACCAAATCCTCGTAAAGACCCTGTTGGTGCCGCTAAGGACACTTGTGCTTCACGCACACAGAGAACTCTTGAATCAGCTGGCATTACATCTGTTTTTGTGCCGTTTATAAGTCCATTTCCGATTGATACTGGAGTAGTAGCTAGACGCAACAGTAATAGGCATGTGAATATTCCAAAAGGATCAAGTGTTCCTAATAGTTTTGAACTATTCAATCCATGAGGTCACCATGTCAAGAAAACTAATGATATTGATATTTATAATGATTATTGTAGGATGTGACAGGCAAGATACTAACAAAGAAATAATAAATAAATCTGATTATTCTATTCTTCAATCATATGAATATGACTATAGGAATGCCAACAATGATGAGTCTTATATGATCTTTCATCATGCACTTGGTACCAACAGAACAGTTGTGGCGTTCCCGATTAAAAATAAAAATGTTGGATATGTTGTTATAATCGCGAATCCGATTGTATCTACAACGGTAAAGTATATGCCAGAATCGGATTTTATAGTTACAGAAAATGTATTTCAAAAAGTGAAATCCCAAGTTTCTTTTTCAAAAGAAACAGAAAAGTTCATTTCCGCGAAAATCAGGTGATACAATCCCAGCCAGGTAGGTTGGGTTTCGTACCTCAACCCAACAAATGACTGTTCGCGTCCTTTTTCTTCCATCACCAGCATCGTGACAAGGTAACGATCAGAAAACAGGGGGCGGTACAATGCGCCCCGGTGTGAACACCGAACCCGGCGCACAAGGGTGGGCGGGGATTTTTTATATCCGCGCGCCAGCGCCACTTGATATGAAGTGCCCGGTTATGATTTTCCAAGAATATCTTCTATGATCTGCCCCAGGGTGTGGCGGTCTTCCTGGTGAAGACAGCCGAGTTTTCTCAGAACGAGCGTATTCTCTATGGTGGCAAGAATGGGCTTAAAGACGGACGGCTTGAGCAACCCGGCATCCTGCCAGTTGATGATCAGTTGCTCCCCCAGCCTGTTCACCTGATGCAGACGGCTCGTTACAGCCATAATGATAATATCAGGCCGTCCACTGTTATATTCCTCGGAGCTGACCACCACGGCAGGCCGCTTTTTGATTGTCGTTTGATCGGTAAACGGGAACGGAACCAGAATAATATCGCCAAATCTACAGGTTGTCATATTCGGCATCTTCCTGGTTGTCCCATACTTTTTGAAAGGATTGTTCCGACAGTTTCTCCACCGCTCTGGTCAGGCTGTTTTCTTTGCCGCGACTTTCCAAAAAATCAACAAAATCATCTACCACCGCCACCTTTTCCGGCGGCAACCGTTGAATTTTATTAAAAAGCTGCCGCGTATTATCCTGCTGCGCCTGCATGATATTCCTCCGTTCCCATAAAAAAATTATGCTGCCGCTTCCGATCCGGCAAGCGCCTGGAACCGATGTTTCAGAATGACAAGATCAAGAATATCCTTGGCCAGATTCTTTTCTTTGTCTGAAAGAGTATCAACCATCTCAAATCGTCTGAGTAGTTCCCTGTCCTGGATGTTGAGTTTTCCCTGTTGGCCCTTGGATTCAAAGGCCAGGTAATCAAGAGTTACATCAAAGGACTCGGCCAGTTTTATTAAAATATCGGTTGACGGCAGGTTTACGCCACGTTCATAAGCGGAAATCTGTTTTTGATGAATCCCTATTTTCTCGGCCAGCGTTGCCTGGGTCCAGTTTCGCTCCTGCCTGAGTTTTTTTATTCGTTCCGCAATCGTCATATACACGCCCTCCACTGGGAAATAACCTTATCATGGGTATAATTTAATCCATTTGGCAGGAAAAATACAGCCTGGATGAAATTATACCATTGACTATTATCGTTTTCAGGGTATATATTATCCATTATTTTGGATTCATTTTTATGTTGTTTCTTAGCCCAAAGGACAAAAAATGATAGCCCATCACAAAATAGACAGCCTCAAAGAGTCGGTTGACCTGGCCGAGGTCATCCAGGCCCGCGGCATTGACCTGAAGAAATCCGGCAGGAGCTACAAGGGCTTTTGCCCCTTCCATGACGATCAAAAGACACCATCATTATCGGTAACCCCGGCGAAAAACCTCTGGCAATGCTTTGGCTGCGGGGCCGGAGGCGATGTGATCGACTTTATCAGAAAACACGATGGAATAAGCTTTAAGGAAGCCGTTGCCCGGCTGAGTGGCGGGGAAACATCAAACCTCCAAAAACAGCCGGCTGCTATCAGAAACCAGAAATCAGAAGCCGGAGGACAGAAGAAAAAACAGCCGGTTAAAAAGAAAAGCGAATCTGAAGAGCCACCGCCGCTTACCTCGGCCCACTACAAACTCCTGAAACGGGTAGTATCCTTTTACCATACCGCCTTTAACGAAGATCCCCGGGCCATGGAGTATCTCCAGGACCGGGGCATCACCGATAAATCCATCTTTGCCGATTACAGAATCGGCTTTGCCAACGGCACCCTTTTAAATGTCCTTCCTTCGGACGGGGAAACGGTCAACCAGCTCAAGGAACTCGGCATCTTAAACAGCAGGGGCAGAGAACACTTCTACGGCTATGTGACCTTCCCTCTCTACGACGGCAACAACAATCCGGTGGGCATGTACGGCCGTTTTGTGCAGGAAGAAGGGATCGTGGAACGTGAGCTTGCCAACCACCTCTACCTGCCGGGAGAGAGAAAGGGAGTATTCAACCGCCAGGGGGTAAAATCCGGCACGGAAATCCACCTGACCGAATCCATTCTTGACGCCCTTTCGCTGATCAACGCCGGCATCAGAAACACCATCCCCTGCTACGGTACTAATGGCCTGACCGCTGACATCCTGGCCCTTCTCAAGCAGGAGAAACCGGCAAGGATATATGTCTGCTTTGACGGCGATGAAGCCGGTTATACCGGGGCGGCAAAGGTCAAAAATCGGCTGGAGCAGGCAGGGCTCACCGCCTGCGTGGTCGAGCTGCCCCAAGGGTATGACCTCAATATTTTTTTTAACCCGCAAGTAAAGGGCAAGGGGTTTGCTGATCCCAAAAGGGCCTATGAGGAGTTATCCATGGGCGCCGCAGGGCTGACGCCACCGGAAAAGCCGGCGCCGCAGGAAGAATATACACCCATGGAGGACGGCTTTGCCCTGATCAGGGATAAGCGTCATTACGAAGTGCGGGCGATCAATAAAAACGGCCGGAAACTCAAAGCCACGGTCAAGGGTGTTTGGCGGGAAAAAAGCAAGAAACGGTTCCACGTGGATACGGTTGATTTTTATTCTGCCCGTTCCCGGGCCTTTCTTGTCCGGGGCCTGGCCGACCTGTTCGGAGAGGATGAAAAAATCATCAACCGCGACATGGAAAAGATGATCGAGCTTGCCGAAAGCTGCATCCCCCGGGAACAGGAAAAGCCGGAAGCAAAGGTGATCACGGAAAAGGACAAACAAGAGGCCCTGCGCTTTCTGAAAAACCCGGACCTGCTCACCGAGATCATCACCGACCTTGAAACCGTGGGCTATACCGGCGAGGAGATGAACAAGCTGCTCTGTTATATCGCGGCAATATCACGCAAGATGGATGATCCCCTGTCGGTGATGATCCAGTCCCGGAGCGCCGCCGGCAAGTCCTGCCTGCAGGACACCATTTTATCCCTGATCCCGGAGGAGGATTTTATCAAATACACAAGACTCACCGACCAGGCCCTGTTCTATCAAGACGGCTCGTTATCTCACAAGATACTGGCCATCGAGGAGCTGGACGGCATGAACGGGGCCATGTACTCGATCCGCACCATTCAATCATCAAAAAAGATCACCATTGCCTACACCGGCAAGGATCCGGTTACCGGCAAGATGAAGACCGAGGAAAACACGGTGGCAGGCCCCTTGATGGTCTTCATCACCACCACGGAAGCGGAGATCGATGGGGAAACGGCCAGCCGTTTTTTATTTATCTCCATTGACGAATCACGTGAGATGACCGAGAAAATCCTTGCCAAACAGCGGTATTCTCACACCATGGAAGGCTTCCTCGGCAAGCTGAAAGGCGCCGACATCATCAGAAAGCACAAGAACGCGGGCCGGTTGTTGAAACCGCTCAAGGTGGTCAACCCCTACGCCAATCTACTCACCTTCACCAGCAGATCACTCCGGGCCAGACGTGACCACACCAAGTATCTCAATCTCATTGGCGCAATCGCCTATCTCTTCCAGTACCAGAGAAAAACCCACACGGTCGATTACGGCGGCAAGAGCGTGGAATATATCAACGTGACCCTGGACGACATTGCCAGGACCAACGAGTTGGCCGCTGAAATCCTGGGCCGGTCGCTGGATGAACTGTCGCCGCCGTCAAGAAAGCTGCTCATGTTGATTCGTGCAATGTGCGAGCAACGGGCCGAGGAAGGCGATAGTCAATACACCTTTCTCCGAAGGGATATCCGGGAATACTCCGGTTGGAGTGACTTCCAGGTGCGCTCCCATATCAAACAGCTTGAAGAACTGGAATACATCTACTCGGTGACCGGCAGACGCGGCAAGGAGTATGTCCACGAACTGGTTGCCAGAAGCGGCGGCGAGGACGGCAAGCCCTTTATGATCGGCCTGGTCGATATGGAGCAGTTAAAAGAAAAAGCGGATCGATTGGGGATCGTTGATGACTAAATCCGATGAACTACGAGGGTACTACGAGGGTACTACGAGCCCGGTTCGAGCCCACAACGAGGGCAGGGGTCATTCTTTGCAATCCCTTGCCTATCAAGGCATACAGCCTGATGAAAAGGCAACTGCGAGCTGAAACCGGGAAAACATAACAAGGCAGGCCAACATAAAAAAATCACGCTTCATAACCATAGAGAAACGCCCATGACAGAGGCAAACAATCTGCTTTTCCAATTTACCGAACATCTCAAGGTCCTGAACCGGAGCGAGGCCACGATCAAGGCCTATACCGCCAACGTCCGGCAGTTCCTGGAGGAGGAAAAGCGCAACATCAAAACCATTACCAAAAGCGACATGGAGGCCTATGTCGCCACCATTTACGAGTACCGCATGGCGGACGGCAAGGGCTATTCCCAGGGCTCCATTGCTGTAAAAATCCGTTCCCTGAAACGGTTCTTCGAGTTCCTGGAGTCGGCCAATATAATTTTCATTAACCCCATGGAATACATCCCGGAGCCCCGGAAGGAAAAGAACCTGCCCCGTAATATCCTCACTGTTTCTGAAATGGAAAAGCTCCTTGATCAAGCCAACCTGGGCTTAAAGACCGGCATCCGTGACCGGGCCGTGCTGGAGGTGCTGTATTCCACCGGCGCCAGGTTAAGCGAGTTGTGTTCATTGACTATCTATGACGCCGATCTGCAGGGAAGGATGCTTCGAATTAACAAGGGCAAGGGGATGAAAGACCGGGTTGTTCCCCTGGGCAGGCATGCGGTGCGGTTCTTAAGGGAATACATCACCAAAATACGGCCTCATTTTACCAGGCGAAACAAAAAGAGCCGGGTATTGTTCGTCAATCAACTGGGCCGGCCGTTAAGCCGCCAGATGGTACAGATCATGGTCAGGACCAATGCAAAAAAAGCAGGGATCAAAAAAAGGTCAGTCCCCATACCCTGCGTCACACCTTTGCCGGCCAGCTGGTCAAAAACGGCGCTGATGTGGTGGCGGTGCAGAAGATGCTTGGCCATGCCGACCTTTCCACCACCCAGGGCTATATCAAGGCCCTGGCCATTGATCTCAAAAAGGTACATGCCAAGAGCCATCCCAGGGAAAGGGACAAGGTGGACCGGAGAAGCATCAAGCCGAATATAACCGGAAAGAGGGCGTAAAATGGAAGCTGTCACCCTTGAAACCTTGGGCAGGGAATATATCCAATCCTTGCGAGTCAGGAACTTCAGCGAGCGCACCATTGAGGGGCATCGCTGGCGGCTTGCCAAGTTCTTTTTATATCTGCGCCGCCAGGGCGTTGACCGTTTTGAGCAGATCAGCAAACCCCTGATCCTGGACTATCAGACCGAGCAGTATCATTGCCTCAGCCAACGAGGCCGTCCCAGGAGTGTGGGCTACCAGAACGGCATGCTGGCCGTGGCCAAGAGCTTTACCGCCTTTCTCAAGCAGCGGGATTATATCATCTCCGATCCCGGCCGGGACATCCCCTATGCCAAGACTCCCAAAACCCTGCCCCGGAGCATCCTGACCAGGTCGGAGGCCCGGCGGATCATCAATGCCCCGGACACCAAGACAGTCCTGGGCTACCGGGATCACACCATTCTGGAGGTTTTGTATACCACCGGCATCAGGAAGGAAGAGTTGAACAGTCTTACCTTAAATGACGTGGATTACCATGACGGTTTTTTACGGATCATCCAGGGCAAGGGAAAAAAAGACCGGGTTGTTCCCCTGGGCCGGATCGCCTGCCGCTATCTGGAAAATTACATCAAGTCTGTCCGTCCGGAGTTGATCAAAGACCCGTACAACAACCACCTGTTTCTGTCCCTCAACGGCAACCGTCTGTCCAAGAACGTGGTCTATGAGTTGGTCAAAAAATACGCAAGGCAGGCAAAAATCAAGAAAAATGTCTCGCCTCACACCTTCCGCCATACCTGCGCCACGGCCATGCTCAAGAACAAGGCCGATATCCGGGCCGTGCAGGAGTTGCTAGGCCATGAATCCCTGGACAGCACCCAGGTCTATACCCGGGTGACGATCAACGATCTTAAGGAGGTTCACAGGAAATGTCATCCCAGAGAAAGGGACAAGGAGTAGGATAAGGCGGGGCCACGGCCCATGGAATAGAAAACCCGCCCCCAGGCCTGAAGTCATGAGGCTTACGGCCACCTCCTCCCACCCTCAATATGCCGCTTGCAGCGGAACTGATCAGGAACACCACCTAAGCCAGCATCATCTCATTATTTTTTCTTTTAATTGCATAGAGAAAGCGCTGGAAAATATCCAGGCCTTGGAGTAAACAAAATGAGACGGCAAAGCCTGTAAACTACGCCTATGATTTTGCGAAAAAAACTGAAAATATGGGGTGAGCGCCTTCAGCGGAAATATAGCTGAATAGACCGTCTTCATTGGGTTTGAGCACTCTGGGCCGGAAGCGATCGACGGGATTATTGTCCATAATGATCCGGTGAACTGGATTGATCCGTGGGGGTTGGCAACTGCGGTAATAGTTGGGGGGCCAACCAGCGGAAATCCTTTTGGTCATGTGGCAATAAGTTTTACAAGACAAGGTGTTTACAGCTACGGCACTAACACACCCTTG
>WFZC01000183.1 GCA_015489765.1 Desulfobulbaceae bacterium | reverse complement strand
CAGCTGCATGGTCAGGCCCAGAGCACGACCACGGGGAATAATCGTCACCTTATGGATGGGATCGGTTCCCGGCAGCAGCCGGGCCACCAGGGCATGCCCGGCCTCGTGGTAGGCAGTTATCTCCTTTTCCGCATCATTGATGATCATGGACTTGCGCTCGGCACCCATCATGATCTTGTCCTTGGCCCTTTCCAGCTGCTCAACGTCGATTTCATCCTTGCCTTCCCGGGCGGCCATCAGCGCCGCCTCGTTGACAAGGTTTTCCAGATCGGCGCCGGAAAATCCGGGCGTGCCGCGGGCGATAACCGCCATGTCAACGTCCTTTGCCAGTTTGGTCTTTTTGCCGTAAATCTCGAGAATCAACTGCCGCCCCTTGATATCGGGCACCGGCACCACCACCTGGCGGTCAAAACGGCCGGGCCGCAATAGCGCCGGATCAAGGACATCGGGCCGGTTGGTGGCGGCAATGATAATCACCCCATCATTGGCCTCAAAACCATCCATTTCCACCAGCAACTGGTTCAGGGTCTGTTCACGCTCATCATGGCCGCCGCCCAGGCCGGCGCCGCGATGACGGCCGACCGCATCGATCTCATCGATAAAAATAATGCAGGGGGCGTTTTTCTTCCCCTGGTTGAACAGGTCCCGCACCCGGGAAGCGCCGACCCCGACAAACATCTCGACAAAATCGGAACCGGAGATGGTAAAAAAGGGCACCTTGGCCTCACCGGCAATCGCCTTGGCGAGCAGGGTCTTGCCGGTGCCCGGGGCCCCGGCCAGCAGCACGCCCTTGGGAATGCGGCCGCCCAGCTTGGTGAATTTCTGCGGATCGCGGAGAAAATCTATGATCTCCTCCAGCTCTTCCTTGGCCTCGTCAATGCCGGCCACGTCCTTGAAGGTGACCTTGACCTCGCCCTCGCCTTGCAGTTTTGCCCGCGTTTTGCCAAAGGAAAGGGCGCCGCCCTTGCCGCCGCCCATCTGCATCTGGCGCATGAAGAATATCCAGACCCCGATCAACAGCAGCATGGGAAACCAGGAAATAAAGATCGAGAGATACCACGGGGTTTCTTCCGGCGGCTTGACGGTGATGTCCACCCCGGATTTACGCAACATCGGGATCAACTCGGCATCGTTGGGGGCAATGGTGGTGAACGGACGTCCATCCGGTCCGGCGCCGGTAATCTTGTCATCTTGAATCTTGACCCGGTGAATGGCGCCGTTTTCAACACTTGACCAGAATTCACTGTAGGTCATCTGCTTGGTCTGTCCCTGGGGTTTGTTAAACAGGTTGAAGAGCAGGATGAAGGTAAGGCCGATAACCAGCCACATACTGAGATTTTTATAAAAGGTATTCAAAAAAACACTCCGATAATTTTTGTGATATATTTTTCAGTGGTCACAACGTCTAAGAGAATTATACAGAATTGCCATACTGATGAACAGGGACAAGTCAACCTGGTCTGCCCTGATCTGTCATGTGAATCCAGCAAATTTATTGCACGTGCTGTAGGAGCGGATTTATTCGCTGATAGCTCACCCGATTAGCAGGAGATCCATGAAAATTTCGCGGCTGAAGTCGCTCCCGGAGTTTCGCTGGCCCGCTTACCTGCGACCAGTCGCGCATGCGCGAATCTACGGTACCCCTGATTACTTACAAATTTAAGGTATATGAAAACACATGGTTACAAATCCTGTGATCAGTTACAACTGTTCTTTTCTAATAGTAATACGCTTTTTCCGTCAGTCAATGGCACTGGCAAATTCCTGGACCGATTTCACGGAAATATCCCGCTTTGCCAGGGCGGCAACCGCATCGGTCATAAAGGTCGCGCCGGTAATGGTGGTTGTATACGGTATATGATAATCCAGGGCCGCCCGGCGGATGGTGTAGGAATCCTCGGTTGTCCGGCTGCCCGATGAGGTGTTGATGATCCACTGGATCTCGCCGTTGCGCACCTTGTCCAGGATATGGGGCCGTCCCTGGGAGATCTTGTTCACCTTTGTGCAGGCGATACCATGATCGGCAAGTTTTTTGGCCGTCCCCCTGGTGGCGACTATCCGGTACCCCAGCTCGGCAAGCTGTCTTGCCACCGGCACGACCGCGTCCTTGTCCGCATGCCGGACCGAAATGAAAACGGTCCCGCTCATGGGCAGGTGCTGGCCGGCCGCCTGTTGCGACTTGGCCATGGCAAGACCCAGGGAGTCATCAATGCCCATGACCTCGCCGGTAGACTTCATCTCCGGCCCCAGCAGGGTGTCAACGTTTTCAAAGCGGTCAAAGGGGAAAACCGCCTCCTTGACCGCCCAATGATTGACCTTGACTTCGGTTATCAGCCCGAGTTCCGCAAGATCCATGCCCATCATCACCTTGGTGGCGATCTTGGCCAGGGGCACACCCGTGGCCTTGGAGACAAAGGGCACGGTCCTGGATGCCCGGGGATTGACCTCCAGAATATACAAATCGTCACCCTTAACCGCGTACTGGACGTTCATCAGGCCGATAACCCCGAGTTCAGCGGCCATGGCCCGGGTCGCCCGGCTGATTTCGGCAAGCATGGCCGGGGCCAGGGTATGCGGCGGCAGAACACAGGCCGAATCACCGGAATGGATGCCCGCCTCCTCAATATGCTCCATGATGCCTCCGATAATGGTGGTTTTGCCATCGGAAACCGCGTCCACGTCCACCTCGATGGCATCTTTCAGGAACTTATCCAGCAACACCGGGTGATCGCTGCCAGCCATGCCGGGGATGTTCATGAACTCCCTGATTCCCTCTTCATTATAGACAATGCGCATGTCGCGGCCACCCAGCACATAGGAGGGCCGCATGACAACGGGAAATCCGATCCGCCGGGCAACAGCCAGCGCCTCCTCCAGGGTATGGGCGGTATCGTTTTCCGGCTGCCTGAGACCCAGTTTCTGCAGAAACTGCTGAAACCGCTTGCGGTCCTCGGCCCGGTCAATGGCATCGGGCGGGGTACCGATGATCCTCACTCCGGCTTCGGCCAGCGGCACCGCCAGATTAAGCGGCGTCTGGCCGCCGAACTGGACGATAACCCCGTCCGGCTTTTCCTGTTCAACAATATTGAGCACATCCTCCCTGGTCAGCGGCTCGAAATAGAGCTTGTCCGAGGTATCATAATCGGTGGACACGGTCTCCGGATTGGAATTAACCATGATCGACTCCACCCCGATCTCTTTCAGGGCAAAGGAGGCGTGCACACAGCAGTAATCAAACTCGATCCCCTGGCCGATCCGGTTGGGTCCGCCGCCCAGGATCATGATCTTTTTAACGCTGCTGATCCGGGCCTCGTCTTCCTGGTCGTAGGTGGAATAATAATATGGTGTATAGGACTCAAATTCCGCGGCGCAGGTATCCACCAGCTTATAGACAGGTGTAATCTTCTTCTCCTGGCGCAGACTGCGGATGTCCTGCTCCGAGGTGCCGGTCAGGTTGGCCAGCTGAACATCGGAAAACCCGTACTGCTTTACCTGGTAGAGGAAATCATCATCAAGACCGGTAAATCCGACCCGGCCTATCTCCATGCCCTTGTCGACAATCTGCTTGAAATTATGCAGAAACCAGGGATCGATACTGGTCAGTTCATAGATATTGTCAATGGACATCCCCCGGCGCAGGGCCTCAAACAGATAACTGATCCTGCGGGAATTGGGCCTGCTCAGGCCCCGTTCAAGGTCGTCCCCATGCAGCCCATCCATCTCGTCTCTGCCGTCAAAGCCGAAACCGGCCCGGCCGATCTCCAGGGAACGCATACCTTTCTGGAATGCCTCCTTAAAGGTCCGGCCGATGGCCATGGTCTCGCCCACCGACTTCATGGCCGTGGTCAGCACATCTTCGGTTTCCGGAAATTTCTCAAAGGTCCAGCGCGGAATCTTGACCACGCAGTAGTCAATGGTCGGCTCAAAGGCGGCATAGGTCTCGCGGGTGATATCGTTTTCCAGTTCATCCAGGGTGTAGCCGACCGCCAGCTTGGCGGCAATCTTGGCAATGGGAAAACCGGTCGCCTTGGAAGCCAGCGCCGAAGAGCGGGAGACCCGCGGGTTCATCTCGATGACCATCAGCTCCCCGTTCTCGGGATTGACGGCAAACTGGACATTGGAGCCGCCGGTCTCCACCCCGATTTCCCGGATAATGGCAATGGCGGCATCGCGCATATCCTGATATTCACGGTCGGACAGGGTCTGCTGCGGGGCAACGGTGATGGAATCACCTGTGTGCACGCCCATGGCATCCACGTTCTCGATGGAACAGATGATCACCACGTTATCATTCCTGTCCCGCATGACCTCGAGCTCATATTCCTTCCAGCCGAGCAGGGAACGCTCAAGCATGACCTCGCTAGTCATGGACAGGTCAAGCCCTGCCGTGGCCAGTTCGGTCAGCTCGCTCCGGTTATAGGCAACGCCGCCGCCGGTCCCGCCCAGGGTAAAACTGGGGCGGACGATCATCGGAAAGCCGATCTCTTCGGCGCAGGCATTTACCTCCTCCATGGTATGGACAATGGCGGACCTGGGCACGTTCAGGCCGATTTTCTCCATGGCGTCGCGAAACTCCTCCCGCCCCTCGGCCTTGCGGATCACGTCGATATCAGCGGCCAGCATCTCCACCCTGTACTTGTCCAGCACCCCCATCTCCGCCACCTTGATGGCGGTATTGAGCCCGGTCTGGCCGCCAAGGGTGGGCAGCAGGGCATCGGGACGCTCACGCTCGATGACGCGGGCAACGCATTCTGGCGTGATCGGTTCAATATAGGTGCGGTCGGCCAGGCCGGGATCGGTCATGATGGTGGCCGGGTTCGAGTTGATCAACACCACCTCAAACCCCTCTTCCTTTAGGGCCTTGACCGCCTGGGCCCCGGAATAATCAAATTCACAGGCCTGGCTGATGATGATCGGACCGGAGCCGATAATGAGTATTTTGTGGATGTCTGTGCGTTTTGGCATTTTTCGTCTTTTGTCTTTTCCCTGATTTCGTTATCTGGTGGGCAGGATTGTGGTTCAGCTGTCGGCGGCCATCGTAAACAATCACCTGTTTTGTGGAGTGCAATGCAAAGAGGTCAGGTGCATTGACTTTTATTCTACGTTCAGGCTTTTCAAAATCTTCCTTGCTAACGGTTCTTTGATTTCTTTATGACGAGGGACTGCTTCAACAATACCGTCCTTGGGATTAATTCACAATGAATGTGAAGCACCTTCTCTTTTGAGATAACAACCCGCTATTCGCAGTTTTCGTTCTAAATCCCTGCGTTTCATGCGATGATAACTTTTTCCTGGATTGCATCCTCAGGTAACCCGCGAAGAATATCCTCTCTCCGATCGTGCAGAATAAGCTCAATGGCCTGGCGCAAATTCTCTTTCGCCTCACCTATTGTTTCTCCCTGTCCATTAGAACCTGGCACTTCCGGACAAATTGCCCAATATCCACCTTCCGGTGCCGGCTCTATAATTGCCGTGAACTCAGATTTCATTTTTTACCTCTATTTTATCCGAAAATAGCCCGCGTAGCTGAGTCCTTTCGGGATATTTTCATCATTTGTTGTGGCTGGAACGGTAAATTATGGTCCAGCCATGCTGGTTTATCCGAAAATAAGGTTGCGCATGTTTTTTGTAACTTTTCAATAACTGATGGTAAGTTGCTGCTAATTATATGGATTCCGGCCAACAACCTGCCGGAATGACCCAGTTGCAGGCAATTCAGAGCGTCATCCCCGCAGTCTGTTGGGCGGGGATCCAGACTTATATCACCACTTATTGAGAAGTTACTGTTTTTT